>JACADV010000072.1 GCA_013388425.1 Thermoanaerobaculaceae bacterium
CCGCCTGCCCTGGCGCGGGGCGACCGCTGTCGGGCTCGGTGTGGCGCTGGTCGGTGGGGTGCTGGGCGCGCGGGCGGTGCCCACCGCCCTGGCGATCCTGGGGGCAGTGGCGGTGCTGAGCGGTGTCGCGCCTGCGGGGGGGATGCTGGTGGGGAGCCTCGCGCTCGTCCCCGGCGCGGTGGCGGAGCTGCACCTGCGCCAGCTTCCCACGAGGCCTGCCATCCCCTGCTTTGCCGTGCAACAGGCTGCAGCCCGCATCTACGCCGTGGCGCCCAGCGAAGCGCAGGTGGCGTGGGTGGCGGAGCGCTGGCCCGAGCGAGCGGTGGCCCTGGGGTGGGGGTACGCACCGCTCCTGGACGGTCGCCGCACGGCCCGGACCTTCGCCCCCCTCCAGTCCAGGCGGCTCGCGCGTCACCTGGAGGCGGCGGACCAGGGGCCGGCGGGGCGGTGGTGGCTCGAGGCACTGGGTGCCGACCTCCTGGTGGCGCAGCACCCCATCCCCGGCCTGCCCCCTGCCTGTGCCGAGGGGGGGTTGTGGGCGGTGGGCAATCCCCACGCCTGGCCGCAAGTGTTCGTGGCGGCCGCGCTGCCGGAGGGGGGGCGAGAGCCGCCACGCCACGGTGAGGTGCGCCGCACCCAGGGGGGTGAGGACGGCGCGGTGTGGGAGGTGGCGGTGGGAGCTGGCGGGGGTGTGCTCGTTCGCCTCGTCACCCCCGATCCTGGCTGGCAGTTTTCCGTGGACGGCAGGCGGGTGAAGGCCGTGGAGGGGCCGGGGATCGTCCACGGCGTGCCGCTCCCGCCAGGCGAGCACGTGGTCCGCGCCTGGTACCGACCGCCGGGCCTCGCCCTCGGGGCAGCGGTGAGCGCGCTGGCGGTGGGCGTACTCCTGGGGGGACGATGGCGGCGCTGGTGACGTTCCTGTTCTTCCTGTCGGGGTTGGTGGCCCTGGCCTACCAGATCGTGTGGGTGCGGGTGCTGGGGCTGGTGGTGGGGAACTCCCTGTGGGCCACGGTGGGGGTGGTGGCCGCCTACATGGGGGGCATGGCCGTGGGCTCGGCGCTGGTCGCCGCCCTGGCGGGGCGGCTGCAACACCACCTGCGCCTCTACGCTGCCGCCGAAGGGGTGGCGGCCCTGGCCGCTCTCTTCACCACCCCAGCCGCCGCCCTCCTGTCGCGCCTCGTTGCCCACCTGGGCGCCGAGCCACTGGCGGGGTGGGGTTTGCCACTGCTCGGGCGTCTCGGCGTGTCCTGGTGCTTCCTGGCCCTCCCCACCGTGGCCATGGGGGCGACGCTGCCGCTCTTGGTGGAGCGGGTGCAGGGGCTCGGTGGGCTTGTTCCCCGCGTGGCCTCGCTCTATGCGGTGAACACCTTTGGAGCGGTGGTGGGGATCGTGCTGACCGCCTTCTTCGCCCTTCCAACCCTGGGCGAACGGGCCACCCTGAGCGCGGCCGCTCTCCTGGGCCTGGGCGTGGCGGCGGCCGCCTGGTGGGCCGAAACGCGACTTCCTGGCGTCACCCTGGCCCCCCAACGGTTCCGGCTCACCGGGCGGGGCTGGCTCGTGTTCCCTGCCCTCTTCGGTTTCGTGGCCCTCGCCTGCGAGCTGGTGTGGACGCGCCTCCTGCTCCTGCACCTGGGGTCCCGTGTCTACACCTTTGCCCTCATCCTGGCCGTGTACCTCACCGGCATTGCCCTGGGTGCTGCGCTGGCCAAAGGGGGGACAGCCGCCCCCCAGCGAAGCTTGGCGCGCTGGCAGGTGGGGCTGGCCGCCGTACTTGCCCTGCAGCCGCTGCTGCTGGCCCGTTTTGGTGACGTGCTGGAGGCGGTGGCCACGGTGCTGCGCCCGGCGGGTTTCGCTGGACTGCAGTTGGCCCTGGCGGTTGCTGTGGCAGCAGTGCTGCTGCTGCCCACCGTTGCGTTTGGAGCCTCCTTCCCCTTGGCGGTGGGGGCCTTTCCGGCGGCTGGCCCGGAAGGCTCCCGCACCGGCGCCGTGGCGGCCGCCAACACGCTGGGGGGCATCCTGGGTACGGTCATGGCTCCCCTCCTGCTCGTCCCGCTGCTGGGCAGCCAGCGCACCCTCCTGCTGCTGGCCGCAGGGTGCGCCGGGGCGGCAGCACGGCTCGCCTCGCCTGGCCGCCTCCGCCGCCTGGCGCTCCTCATCGTGCCCCTGCTGGGTGGGGGGTTCGTGCTGCTCCCCCCGCACCTGGTGCTGCGGGGGGCTGCGGTGGTGGATGAAGGGGAAACCGAGGCACTGTGGGAGAGCGCATCGGCCACGGTGATGGTGCGGCGGGTGGAAGACGCGCGCGGCAGCTGGCGCTCGCTGGAGCTCAACGGCGTGAACGTGGCCGGGACCTCGCCCGAGTTGTGGGCGATCCAGCGGCTGCAGGGCCACCTCCCCCTGCTCCTGCACCCCCACCCCCGCTCGGTGCTCCACATCGGTTTCGGGTCGGGCGGAACCGCCTGGGCCGTGGCCCAGCACGCCGTCCAGCGCATCCAGATTGCGGAAATCTCGCCCGAGGTGCTGGCGGTCGCCCGCCGCTTCTTTGCGGATGTGAACCACGGCGTGCTGAGCGATCCGCGGGTCGAAGTGGTGCTCAACGACGGCCGCAACGTGCTCCTCGCTGGCACGGAGCGCTTCGACGTCATCCTCTCCGATTCCATCCACCCCGTCTACGCCGGGAACTCCACCCTCTACACCCGCGAGTACTTCCGCCAGTGTGCGAACCGTCTCGCCGACGACGGGGTGGTGTCCATGTGGCTGCCCATGTACTCCCTCTCTCCCACCTCCTTCCTCTCCATCCTGCGGGCCTTCTCCGAGGTGTTTCCCTCCACCTGCGTGTGGTACGACCCGGTGGTGCCCAACGAGTTCACGGTGGTCACGGGAACGCGCCGCAGCGGTGCGGTCCATCTCCGCTGGCAGGAACTGGCGAATCGGGCGCTGCTCTCGACGCTGGCCGAAGCCGGCGCCTCGACCCCCGAGGCGCTGGCCGCCATGCTCCTCCTCTCACCCCACGAGGTGGCGGCACTGGTGGCGGGGGTCGCTCCCCACGTGGACGATTTCCCGGAAGTGGAGTACCGATCCGGCCGCATCCTGGACCGGGAGCGGAGTTGGCGGGCCAACTTCCAGCTCCTCCTGCGGGCCCGGGTCCGGGTCAACCCCTTTGCGGCGTTCCCCGGCGACTGGCAGGCGGCCGTGGCGATTCGCGACCGGGCACTTGCTGCCCACGATCAGGAGCTTGCGAGGCGAATCGCCTCGCGGTAAACCTCCAGGAGGGCGGCGGCGCAGCGCTCCCAGGTGAAGGTGGCGGCGCGGGCCAGGCCGGCCTCGGCCAGGGCCGCCCGCCGACTCGCGTCCTGTCCCAGGGCAGCGATTGCCTCCCGCCAGGGGGCCGGGTCGTTGGGGTCCAGGAGCAGGGCGGCGTTGCCGCACACCTCGGGCAACGCCCCGCAGTTGGCCGCGAGCACTGGACTCCCACAGGCCATCGCCTCCAGGGCGGGGAGGCCGAACCCCTCGTTGCGGGACGGGACCAGCGTGGCCACCGCCTGCTGGTAGAGCACCACCATCTCGTCATCGCCAACGGCCACGGCCACGGCGGCCCGCCCCGCCGAGGTGAGCGGCTGGAGGAGGGAGGCCACCCGCGAGTTGGCACCAGCCGGGACCACCGCCAGCAGCGGTGGTGCCGCGACGCCAGTGAGCGCCTCTACGACGAGCGCCAGGTTCTTGTGCGGCTCGTCACCCCCCACGAAGAGCAGGTGGCGGGGGGGCAGGGGAGTGGGGCTGGGGCGGAAGGGGGCGCCCACGCCCCAGTACACCACCCGCACCCTTGCCGCGGGAACGCCCGCATAGGTGGCGAGTTCGCCGGCGGCGTGGTGGGAGCAGGCGTGCACCAGCGTGGCGCGCCGCAGGGAGCGGATGCCGACGCGAGCCCGGAGCCGCTGCCAGCGGGAAGGGGGGGAGGGGAAGCGGAAGGGGGTGGCGTCGTGGAAGGTGGCCACCACTGGACCGGAGAGACCCGGCGGCACGCCCCAGGCGGGCAGGTGGAGCACCTCCACGCGCCGGCGCCCGAGGGTCCAGCGCCAGGCGAGGGGGTCGACGAGGAAGGCGGCGCGTCGCGGCCTGCGGAGTTGGACGATGCGGGCAGCGAGCGGGTACCATTCGGGGGGGACGCGCGCGCCGTGGGGAACGAACACGACTACCGTGCCGGGCGCAGCTCGCAGCAGCGCTGCCGCCAACGACGCTGTGACGCGGCCGAACCCCCGGTGCGGGTCGAGAAACGCGGCGCGGGCATCGAAGCCGACCATCATGGCGTGCGGCCATGGTACTGCACCGCTTGGCCAGCGACGCGGCACGGTGCGAGGGTCCGGCGGTGGTGACGCCCCGGCCGGGGGGTGAAAAGCTCCCCTCCTTCTCCATCCTCACGCCCTCCTTGGACCACCTCCCCTACCTTGAGGTGTGCGTGGCCAGCGTGGTGGCCCAGGGGTACCCGGAGGTGGAGCAGATCGTGGCCGACGGCGGCTCCAGTGACGGCACCCCCGCTTACCTGGCGAGGTTGCCGGGGCGGGTGTCCCGCTGGCGCAGCGCGCCGGATGGGGGCCAGAGCGACGCCCTCAACTGGGCGGTGGGGCAGGCGCAGGGCGAGTGGATCGGCTGGCAAAACGCCGACGATTTCTACCTGCCCGGCGCCCTCTGGCGAGCAGCGCGGGTGATTGCGGCGCACCCCGAGGTGGAGGTGGTGGTGGGCGACGTGGTGCTGGTGGACGAGGGCGGCGTGTCCCTGGGCAGTGTGGGCGTGACGCCGGTACCATCGGCGCGCTGGTTGCAAGGGTTCTGGCCGTACAACCAGGGGGTTTTCCTCCAGCGACGGGTGCTGGAGGCGGTGGGGCCCTTCGACGTGGCGCTGCGGCTGCACATGGACACCGACTTCCTCGCTCGGCTTGCGGCGCGGCGGCCGGTGGTGGCGTACCTGGACGTCCCCCTGGGAGCGTTCCGCAAGCATGCCGGGGGCAAGACCGTGGGGGGGCCCCAGGAGCCCGAGAGCCAGCACGAGCGGGCATTACTAGAAGCCCGCTACGGCCGGCGGCTGTGGCCGCGGGGGCGGGTGGGGTTGCTGCGCCACCGCCTCGGCTCCCACGCGGCTCGCCTGCGCCACTTCGGGGTGGCTTCGCTGCTGCGGCGGATGGGGGACCGAGCGGCACGGGGTGCCCTGGTCCGGGTGGTGGCGTGAACACCCTGCGGGTGGGCATCGACGGCAAGAGCCTCCTGCCGCCCCGCACCGGGGTGGGGCGCTACCTGGCGGGGCTCCTGGGTGGGCTGGAGGAGCTAGCGCTGGAGGATCTGGCCGTCGAGGTGCTGCGCCCCCCCGCGCCACGGTCCACGGTGCTGTGGACCCTCTGGGATCTTCAGGTGGTCAGCCGCCGGGGCTTTTCCGTGCTCCACCTGCCCTTCTACTACGGGCCATGGGCGCCGCGCTGCCCCACCGTGCTGGTGGTGCACGACCTCCTCGTGCTCGAGCACCCCGAGTGGTTTCGCCCGGCCCGTCTCCACCCCATCCGCCTGCTCCTGCCGGCGAGCGCCCGCCGGGCCGCGGCCGTCGTGACCTTTGCCACGGCCGTGGCCGAGGCCATCGCCGAGCGGCTGCACCTCGAACCCAGTCGTCTACGCGTCATCCCCCACGGGGTGGATCGGCACCTCTTCCGGGTGCCTGGTGCCGACGAGATTGCGGCGGTGGTGGCACGCTGGGGCCTGTCGCGCCCGTACCTGGCCTGCCTGGGGGCGGTGGAGCCCCGGCGGGGCGTCGACCTGGCGGTGGCGGCGGTGCACGCACTCCGGCAGGTGTGGGGGGAGCTGGAGCTGGTGCTCGTTGGCCCCCTGCGCGCACCCGTGCCGTGCCTCAAGGCAGCCCCCCCCTGGGTGCGTCGCTTGGGTCACGTGGCCGACGAGGAGCTGGGCCCACTGGTGGCAGGAGCCGCTGCGGTCCTGGCACCGTCCCGCGCCGAGGGGTTCGACTTGCCGGTGCTGGAGGCGTTGGCCTGCGGCGCGCTGGTGGTGGCCTCGGACATCCCCCCGCACCGGGAGCACTTTGCCGGGGGGGTGCAGTTCTTCTCCAGCGGCGATGCCGAGAGCCTGACGGCCGCCACGCGTCGCGTCCTGGAGGACTCCAGCCTCGCCGCCTCCCTCCGCGCCAGTGGCCTCGAACTGGCCAGCCGGTTCCGCTGGTGCGACTCAGCCCGCGCCCACGTGGCGGTGTGGCGGGAGGTGGGGGGGTGAAGGCCGGCGCCGTGGTGGTCAACTACAACAGCGGCACCGACCTCACCCAGGGCCTCGCTGCGCTTCTGGCCCAGGAGCCGCCGGTGGCGGTGGTAGTGGTGGACTGCGCCTCCACCGACTCCTCCCAAGCGGTGGCCGCTTCCCCTCCGCCGGGGGTGCGGGCCGTGCTGTTGCAGGAAAACGTGGGGTTCGCGGGGGGGTGCAACCGCGGGCTTGAGGCGCTGGGAGCCGACTGTGACGTGGTGGGGTTCTTCAACCCCGACTGCTTCCCCTCCCCCCAGTACTTTCGCGTCTGCCTGGAGGTGCTGGCCCACAACCCTCGGGTGGGGGGTGTGGCTGGCCGGCTGGTGCGGCCTGGCGGCGAGCTCCTGGATTCCTGCGGTCAAACCCTCACGCCCCTGCTCCTGCGGGTGCGCGACCGGGGGTACGGCCGCCCTGCCGCGGGGGCGTTCCTGGTGGCCGATCGGGTGCTGGCCGCCTGCGGCGCTGCCGCCGTGTTCCGCCGACGTGCCCTGGAAGAGGTGGCGGTGGAAGGGCGGGTGTTCCCGGAGGAGTTCTTCGCCTTCTGGGAGGATGTGGACCTGGGTTGGCGCCTGGGCAACGCCGGCTGGCAGGTGCGCTACGAGCCCGAAGCGGTGGCGGTGCACCGCCGCGGAGGGACGGCGGGGCCCGGGAGCGGCCGGCTCATCTTCCGGCGGCCCCCCGAGCTTGCAGCCTGTGTCATCCTGAACCGGTGGGGGACGCTGGTGCGCAACGCCCACTGGATTGACCTGGCGCTACGGCTGCCGCTCCTCCTCGCGGCGGATGTGGGGCTTACCGCGGCGGTGGCTGTGCGCCAGCCGCGCCTCCTCCCCGCCCTGGTGCGGGGGGTGCCGCGGTTGCGGCACGCGGTGCGGGTCCGCCGGCGGCTCGTGCAGCGACGGCTCAAGGAGTTGCGGTGAGTCCAGTCCTGCTCGCCCTGGCCTTTGCCCTCTCCCTGCTGTTGGGCGTGTACTTCACCCCCCTGGCGCGGGCTGCGGCGCTGCGGTTCGGCATCGTGGACCGACCCGACGGCCGGCTCAAACGGCAAGCCGAGGCCACGCCGTACCTGGGGGGGCTTGCCGTGTTCCTGGCCTATTTGCTGGCACTGGGTATGGTCATCGAGTTCGACCGCACGCTCTTGGGCATCCTGCTGGCGGGTACGGTGACGCTCCTGGTGGGGCTGGTGGACGACTTCGGGGTGCTCGCCCCCTTTGCCAAGTTGGCCGGGCAGGGGGTGGCGGTGTTTGCCCTGCTCCGCGGCGGCGCGGTCATCGAACTGGCGGAGCTGCCCCCGGCGCTCCACTGGCCAGTGGCCGCGGCGTGGCTGCTGGCGGTGTGCAACGCCTTCAACATCATCGACATCATGGATGGTCTTGCAGCCGGTGTGGGGGCGATCACGGCGCTCGCCCTGGCGGCTGCGGCGATGGCCTCGGGACAGGCTCCCCTCGCCATGGCGGCCGTGGCCCTGGCCGGGGCGCTCTTGGGCTTCGTGGTGTTCAACTTCCACCCCGCGCGCATCTACCTGGGCGACGCCGGGTCGCTGTCGGTGGGGCTGACCCTGGGGGCACTGGCCCTGGCCATTCGCTGGAGCGACACCAACCCGGCCGGGTTCTTGGCCCCACTGTTGATCTTTGCCGTGCCCCTGGCGGACACCGCCAACGTCACGATGTTGCGGGCGCGGGCCGGGCGCCCCTTCTGGCACGGGAGCCCCGATCACTTCCCCTTGCGTTGGCTGCGCCTCTTGGGCGGGAACGTGCGCCGGACCACCCTCGCCTGCTACGCCGTGAGCGCCGCCGGCGCGCTGCTCGGCGCTGCCTCGGTGGTGTGGGGGAGCTGGCAGGCCACCGTGGGGGCCGTGGCCATCTACGGCAGCATGCTGGTGGGGCTGCTCCTGCGTCTCTCGCGCGTGCCCATGGAGGGACCACCGTGAGGCGGGTGGTGGTGCTGGGGGGCGGCCTCACGGGCCTGTCGGCCGCCTACCACCTCCTGGTGCGCTGGGGTGTGGTTGCGCCGGTGATTGAGAAGGAGGAAACGGTGGGGGGTGCCTGCCGGACCCTCGAGGTGGAGGGGTTTGCCTTCGATCTCACCGGCCACCTCCTGCACCTGGCGCGGCCGGAGAGCTGGGCGCTCTTGCAGGAGCTGGGGGTGGGGAGGAGCCTGCGCCGCCACCGCCGGCGAGCCGGGGTGGCGCTGGCGGGGAGGGTGACCCCCTACCCCCTCCAGATCCACACCCACCGTCTGCCGGCCACGGTGCGGCGCGACTGCCTGCTGGGATTCGTGGAGGCACTGCTGGCCCAGCCGGCGGAGGATGCCGAGGAGAAGAACTTTGCCCGCTGGGTGCTGCACCGCTTTGGAAAGGGGTTCGCCGCGCACTTCTTCTTCCCGTACAACCGCAAGCTGTTCTGCTGCGAGCCGGAGGAACTCACCACCGAGTGGGTGGGGCGCTACGTGCCGCGGCCGCTCCTGGCGGAAGTGATCGAGGGCGCCCTGGGGCTGTTCCGCGGCGAGGTGGGGTACAACGCCACCTTCCTCTACCCCCGTCGCGGCGGCATCGCCCTGCTTGCCCACGCCCTGGCGGCTCGCCTCCCCTCCCTGCGCCTGGGCGAGGAGGTAGTGGCGGTGGACTTGGGGGGGCGAAGGGTGCGGCTGGCCTCGGGGGAAGAGGTGCCCTGGGACGTGCTGGTTTCCACCGTGCCGCTCACCCACCTGGCTGCCCGTACCGTGGATCTGCCACCCGCTCTCCGCGCGGCGAGCGGGACGCTGCGCGCGGTGGCCGTGGAGAACCTCAACCTGGGCGTGCGCGGCACCGCCCCCCGCCGCGAACACTGGCTGTACGTGCCGGAGCCCCGCTTCCCCTTCTACCGGGTGGGGATCCCCTCCAACCACGGCTCCACCGCCCCGGCCGGCCACCACACCCTCTCCGTGGAGGTGAGCATGCCGGCAGGGACGGCTCCCCCCACCGACCTGGAGGAGCGCTGCCTGGAGGGGCTGGAGGAGCTGGGCTTGCTGCGCAACCGGGGGGACGAGGTGGTCCGCGTCCGCGCGCGCATCGATCCTGCCTACGTGGTGTTCGATGCTGCACGTCCCGCGGCCGTGGCGGCGCTGCGCAGCCACTACCGCAGGGCCGGTGTGATCCTGGCTGGACGCTGGGCGGAGTGGAAGTACTCCACCATGGAGGATGCCCTGCTGGACGGAGCGGCGGTGGCCCGCCGGATCGCACCATGAGTCGGTTGCGGGTGTTCCACGCCATCACCATGCTGGAGCTGGGCGGGGCCCAGCGCAACACCCTGGATACCGTGGCTCGCCTCGACCGCCGTCGCTTCGAGGTGGCGCTGGCCTGTGCGGATCGGGGGGAACTCCTCGAGGAGGCGCGGGCTCTCCCGGCCACCTCGCTCTTCCCCCTGCGTCACCTGCGCCGGGAGGTGAACCCCCCTGCCGACCTCTTGGCGTGGTGGGAGCTGCGGCGAGCGATCCGTACCTTCCAACCCCACCTGGTCCACACCCACTCCTCCAAGGCCGGGATCCTGGGCCGGGCGGCGGCCCGGGCCGAGGGGGTGCCGCTGGTGGTGCACTCCATCCACGGCTTTGGCTTTGGACCCCATCAGCACCCCCTCGTGCGGCGGGCGTTCCAGGCCGCCGAGCGGCGGGCGGCCGCGTGGACTACGGCGTTCATTGCCGTGTCGCGCGCCAACCTGGAGGAGGGGTTGGGCCTCGGCCTGTTCACCCGCGAGAAGGTGCACCTCATCCGTTCCGGCATCGACCTCGCGGCGTTTCGACAGGCAGCGGGTGGCGAGGCGGTACGGGCAGAACTCGGCATCCCCGCCACAGCGCCCCTGGTGGTCCAGGTGGCCTGCTTCAAACCCCAGAAGGCCCCGGAACGCTTCGTCGAACTGGCGCGGCGAGTGGTGGAGCGGGTGCCCTCGGCCTACTTCCTCCTGGTGGGCGACGGGGAGCGGCGCCCCATTCTGGAACGCCAGCGGGATGCGGCTGGCCTTTCGGGGCGGCTGCTGCTCCCCGGCTGGCGGCGCGACATCCCCGCGCTCCTGGCTGCCGCCACCGTCCTCACCCTCACCTCGGGCTTCGTGGTGTTGCCGCGGGCGGTGGTGGAGGCCGTGGCGGCCGGGGTGCCCGTGGTGGCGATGGCGGTGGACGGGGTGGGGGAAGTGGTGCGGGACGGGATCAACGGCTTTCTCGTGGCGGAGGGGGACGTGGAAACGCAGGCGGCCCGGGTGGCGGCCATCCTCACCGACCCCCAGCTGCGGGAGGCGCTGGCGCGGCGGGCGGGGGAGGGGTTGGAGGCGTTCGACCGGGAGGTGATGGTGGCGCAGCAGGAGGCGTTGTACCTGGAGCTGGCATGCCGTCGTGGTTTGTGCTGAGCGCCGTGGCAGCCTACGGGCTGGTGCTGGGCAGCTTCCTCAACGTGGTGATCCACCGGCTGCCCCGGGGCATGTCGCTGCTGCGTCCGCGCTCCCACTGCCCGAACTGCGGGGCTACCGTGGCGTGGTACGACAACGTGCCCGTCCTTTCCTACCTCGTGCTCGCCGGGCGCTGCCGGCAGTGCAAGGTGCGGATCCCCGTTCGCTATCCTCTCGTGGAGGGGGGGACGGCCGCCCTGCTGGTGGCTGCCGTGGCCCGTTTTGGCCTGGGGGTGTGGGGGGTGGAGGCGGCAGTGTTCCTCCTGCTGTTGGTACCGCTTGCCCTCATCGACCTGGAACACCACCTCCTGCCGGACTGGCTCACCCTCACCGGCCTGGGCGCCGGGCTGGTGGCCTCCGCCGCGGGGGGGCTGGTGACGGTTGGGGAGGCAGTGGTGGGTAGCGTGGTGGGGGCGGCGGTGCCGCTGGCGGTGATGTGGGTGTACCGGCTGGTCCGGGGGGTGGAGGGGATGGGGCTGGGCGACGTGAAGCTGCTGGCTATGATTGGTGCTTTCCTGGGGTGGCGCGGGGTGCTGCTTTCGCTCTGCTTCGGAGCGTGTGCCGGGGCGGTGGTGGGAGTGGCGCTGATGGCGACCGGTCGGGGCCGGGCCGACACAGAGTTGCCCTTCGGGACCTTCCTGGCTGGGGCCGCGGCGCTGGTGCTGTTCTTCGGCGAGGCGGCCATGGCGAAGCTGGGGTGGCTGGGCCCGTGAGCGGCTTCCTCCCCTCCCGGCGCTTCCGCGAGGCGCAGCTCCTCATCGGCACCTCCCTGGTGGTCCTCGTGGCGGTGTCGGTGGCGCTGCTGGAGGGGTTGTCGAGCCTCAGCGAGGGGTTGCTGGAGGAGGCGCGTCGGCGGGCGGTGCTGGCGGCGGAGGTGCAGTCGGGGCCGCGTTTTGGCTTTTTTCCCCCGGCCACGAGTGGGGTGGTGGGGGCGGCGCTCTTCCAGGAGGGGCGGGTGGCGAGTTCCTGGGGGATGAGCGGTCCCGAGGGGGACCCGTGGTGGCCCTGGGCATCCCGGGAGGCCTGGGAGCGCTCGGGCCGCGCCGTGGCCGGCCCGGTACTCTGGGCGGGGCAATCGGTGTTTGTGGCGTATCGACCCGCAACTGGTGGGCGGGTGGAGCGCACGGTGGTCACCGCCCCGGCCGTGGCGACGGCGCGGCGGTGGCGCTGGTTGGGGGGTGCCCTGGTGGTGCTGGTGGCGGGTGGGGGCGGGGTGCTGGCGTGGCTGTTGATCGCCCGCGCCCTCGCCCCCTACCGAGAGCTCTTAGCCGAGGCAGCCCGCGTGGTGGGAAAACCCCCAGGACAGGCGGAGGACCGCTACCTGGTGGAAGCGTTCCGCACCACCGTGCGGCGGCTGGAGGCCTCGGAGCAGGCCCTGCGGCAGGAAGCCGAGGAGCTGGCGGTTCTCTCCGCCGGTCTCGCCCACGAGACCCGTAACGCCCTCGCCACCATCACAGGTTACCTGCGCCTGCTGCCGGCGGCAGGGGAGGAGAAACAGCGGGAGTACATGGCCGTGGCCCAGGAGGAGGCGGCTGGATTGAGCGAGCTGTTGGAGCGGTTCCTCACCCTCACCCAGCCCCACACCTTGCGCCGCACGTCCGTGCGGCTCGCCGACCTGGTGGAAGAGGCGATTCGGCGGCTGCGCGTGAGCTTCCCTGACGTGACCTTCACCGTGAGTGGGGCAGCCGGCGAGCTCTCCGCCGACCCTATGGCGCTCGCGGTGGTGGTGGAAAACCTCCTGCGCAACGCAGCGGAAGCCTCAGCGGCGAGCGCAGCGCCGGTGGCGGTGCGGATCGAGCAGGAGGGGACGAGGGTTCACCTTGCCGTGGAGGACCGAGGGCCGGGGGTGAGCGCCGAGGTGGCGGAGCGGCTCTTCCTGCCCTTTGCCTCGACCAAGCCCTCGGGCGGGCTGGGGTTGGCCCTCGCCCGTCGCCTTGCCCGACTCCACGGCGGCGAGGTCCACTACGCACCGCGGGAGGGGGGTGGGGCCCGCTTCGTGCTGGAGTTGCCTGCGGGGGGGGACGCATGAGCGCCCCGGTGCTGGTGGTGGAGGATCGCCGCTCCCTGGCGGCCATGCTGGCGGAAACACTGCAGCGGGAAGGGTTCGAGGTGGTGGTGCTGCACCGCGGCGACGAGGCGGTGGCGAGGGTCAGCCGTGAGCCGCCGCTGTTGGCAGTGCTCACCGATCTCAGGCTCCCCGGGGCCGACGGTCTGGAGGTGCTGGGGGCGGCCCGGCGCGCCGACCCCCTCCTGCCCGTGTTCCTCATCACCGCTTACGCCAGCATCGAGACGGCGGTGGCGGCCGTGAAGCGAGGGGCCCACGACTACTTCCCCAAGCCGCTGGACATGGAGCGGGTGCTTGCTGCCCTGCGGGCCGCAGCGGGACCCCGCCGGACCCTGTTGGCATCACCCTTGGCCACGGATGGGTTGCCCGACCTGGTGGGATCGGCCCCCGCCTTCACGGTGGCGATCCAGGCCCTGCGCCGCGTGGCCCCCACCGACGTTTCGGTGCTCTTGATCGGTCCCTCGGGGAGTGGCAAGGAGCTCTTTGCCCGCGCGTTGCACCGTCTGTCGCCGCGGCGGGAGGGGCCGTTCGTGCCGTTCAACTGCGCCGCCGTACCCGACACCCTGGTGGAGGCGGAACTGTTCGGCTACGAGCGGGGCGCCTTTACCGGCGCCACCGCCCGCCATCGCGGTCGCTTCGAGCAGGCCCAGGGCGGCACGCTGCTCTTGGACGAGGTGGGGGAGATCCCCTTGGCCACCCAGACCAAGCTGCTGCGCGCCATCGAGGAGCACCGCATCACCCGGCTCGGGGGCGAGGGCGAGGTGGCGGTGGACGTGCGGGTGGTGGCGGCCACCAACCGCGATCTGGATGCAGCGGTGCGTGAGGGCTCTTTCCGCCGCGACCTGTACTACCGGCTGGCCGTCTTCCCCATTGCCCTGCCACCCCTGGCCGAGCGGCGGGAAGACATTGCCCCGCTGTCGCTGCACCTGCTGGGCCGCGCCGCAGCCCGGCACGGGGTTCCGCTGGCAGGTCTGCGCCCCGCTGCCCTGGCCGCCCTCACCCTGGCCCCCTGGCCGGGCAACGTCCGCGAGCTGGCCAACCTTATGGAGCGAGCGGCGATCCTGGCGGGAGGCAGCCACCTGGGAGCGGAGGAGCTGGGGCTCGACGCGCAAGCCTGCCGCGCTGCCCTCCAGGACGCGCGCACCCGGGCCCTTGCCGTGTCGTTGGCCGGCGAGGAGGTGGGGGCGCTGGCGCGCTTTCTCGGGGTGAGCGAGGCAGCGCTGGTGCCGTAGGGCGTCACGGCGCGAGGGCCGCCAGCACGGCCGCGGCGAGGCTTCGATCCTGCTCGGGAAAGACGGCCCGCAGGTCCAGGATCAGCCGGTCGTCCTCGCGGCGCGCAATCACCGGCGGCACGGTGTGCCGCAGGGCAGCGGCTGCCCGCTCGGCGCCGGGCAGGGCCACACCCCAGGAGGGGATGGTCTCCTCAGGGGTGGTCCCGCCGCCCAGGACGGCGCGGGTCGGCAGCGGCACCGCTTGGAGCCCGCCGCGCCGCAGCCTCCGGGCAAGCTGCCGGGCGCGCCGCTGGAGGGCGCGCGGGTCGACGGCCAACAGCCGGTAGAGGGGCACCTCTTCGGGGCGTTCGGCGAGGTAGGCGTCCAGGGTGGCGGCGAGCACGGTGAGGGCGTGCTTGTCCGGCCGCAGCGCCCGGCGCAACGGGTGACGGCGCAGGGGGCGCACCGCTGCCTCGCTCCCAACGATGATGCCGCCCTGGGCCGCGCCCAGGAGCTTGTCGGCGGAAAACAGCACCGCGTCCGCGCCGGTGGCCACGAGCTCGCGAACGGTGGGTTCGCGCCCGAGTCCGTAGCGGGAAAGGTCCAGGTGGCACCCCGACCCCTGGTCCACCCACACCGGGATGCCGTGCCGATGCCCGAGGGCGACCACTTCCGCCAGGGGTGGAGAGGTGACGAACCCACTGAGGCGATAGTTGGAGCGGTGGACCACAAGGATGGCTGCGGGGCCCACCTCACAGGCCGCCTCGTAGTCACGGAGGTGGGTGCGGTTGGTGTACCCCACCTCCAGGAGCTCTGCGCCCCCGGCCCGCATGATCTCGGGCAGGCGGAAGGAGCCGCCAATTTCGATGAGCTCCCCCCGCGACACCACGACTCGCCTGCCCGCCGCGTGGGTGGCCAGGAGGAGCACGAGGGCCGCCGCGTTGTTGGTGACCACGGTGGCGGCCTCGCAGCCAAAGTATCGGCACAGCCGCGTGGTCACGGCAGCCAGGCGCTCCCCCCGTTCCCCCGCCTCCAGGTCGTACTCCAACGCCAGGTAGGGGGGGAGCGGGTGTGCACGGTACGGGGCGCGGCCCAGGTTGGTGTGGATGAGGACCCCTGTGGCGTTGAGCACCTCGGGATAGGCGGGGGCAGCCAGCCGGCGCACCCGCTGGACCGTCTGCCGCGCCAGCGCCTCGACGTCGGGCAGCGGCGCCCCTGCCGCAAGCTGCTGGCGGGCCTCGGCCAGTACGGTGCGGGCAGCGTCGCGAACGGTGCTCCGGCCCCAGCGGCGGATGGCTTCGGCAGCTAGCGGGTGGGCAAGCAGGAGGTGCACCGCAGGAAGACCGGCCCTCTCTGGCATGGGGCGATTGTAGCGCCCTGCGGTGTATCCTTGTCGGACGATGGGAGGCGACGAGATCGCCCAGCTGGAAACCGCACTCGCCGAGCTGGCCCGGCGCTGGGAACGGTACATGGCGCACGACTCTCAGGTGCCCATCCCCCCCGAACGGGATCGACTCGAGCTGGAGCGCAGGCTGCGCCTCCTCTCCCGCCAGGAGGGTCGCTCCACCCACGAGCAGTTCCGCCTGGAACAGCTCCTCCACCGGTTTGCAACCTACTGTCAGCTGTGGCAGCGGCAGCTCCGCGCCCGCGAGGTGGGGGAGGCGGGGGCGATTCGGGAACCCCAGCGCCCCAACGCGGCGGTGGCGCCGTCCGTACCAGCCAAGGAGGACGAGTTTGCCGCCCTGCACCGGCGCTACACCGAGCTGGTGCAGCAGCGCGGCGGTCAGCCCATGCCGCTCGAGAGCTTCCGCACGTTGCTGGAGCAGCAACGGGCACAGCTGGAAGGGAAGGGACAGGTGGTGGAAGGCTTCAACGTCGTGGAGGTGGACGGTCGGCTGCGGATCCAGGCGCGGGTGCGCCGCGGGAGGAAGTCGTGAGAGCCCTGGCGGTAGGAATCGTCTGCGCGGCGTTGGCCGGGGGGGCTGGTTCGGCGATCTTCGAACGGTACCTGCACGCCGACCGACCGGCTGACCGTGCCATCCTGGGGTATCTGCAGCTGGACCAGGAGGGCAAAGCCACGTCCCGGGACCTGGCGGAGCTTGGGGTGCTGCTGCTGGACAAGGGGTTCCCCAAGGACGCCGAGCGCTACCTGCGCAAGGCCCTGGCCAAGGACAAGGAAAACTTCGAGGCGCGCTACCGGCTCGGTCTCGTGCTGCAGCGACAGGGGCAGTACCGGGAGGCGATCCGCTGCTACAAGAAGGTGGTTCGCCAGCGTCCCGGCCACGCCTACGCGCGCTTCATGCTGGCCCTGGCCGAGGAGCGGGCCGGGCGGCGCACGGCTGCCATTCGCGACTACGCCAAGGCCTACCGCTTCGCCCCCGACCTGGCGGTGCCGGCCAAGAACCCCCTCCTGTACGACTCCAAGCTGCAGATCGAGGCGCAGATCGAGCGCTACCGCTTTGAGGTGGCCACCGAGACTCTCAAGGTGGAGGCCATCGATCCGGCTGCCGTGGCGCGGATGATGAGCGCCCTCCCCGGGGGGCAACCGGACCGCCCGGTCCAAGTGGCTCCGGGCGGCGTCGCCACCGCCCCG
>JACADV010000069.1 GCA_013388425.1 Thermoanaerobaculaceae bacterium
AGATTGTTCGCCGCGGAGGGTGGTTCCGTCAAGAGGTGCGGAAATTGGGGTCAAGCGGCGAGCTCCCGAAGGGGTTCGAGGCCACCCACGAAGCGCACGCCCGCCAGAACAATTGGCGAGCAGGTGCGGTGCATTGAGGCGGCGAAAGCGTGTCTGGGCCAGAAGGAGTAGCTTCGAGATCAGCGCGGTGGCCCGGCGGCAACGCTTGAAGCGCCTGGCGCTAAGCAGAGGGCAACGCCGCCTGGGCAGGGTTCACATCCCCACCGGGAGCTGGCGCACCCCCACCAAGGCGTACACGGCCACCTGCCCCGTCCTTCAGCTTCCCCACCATCGGGATGGGCAGGAACACCCAGTCCCGCTGGAACTCCGGGCCCTTCGTGCTGGCCTTCTGGCCCGTGGCCGCAAGTCGCTTCACCACCTCGGGAGCGCGCACCGATCGCGAGCTTCGCCTCCCTGCTCCTTCCGTCCCTGTCCATAACCGCCTCTCTCCTCGGGCAGTCTCCCCATTTCGCGAAGATTGGCCGGCACGCAACCACCCCTAACTTGCGTTGATTATGCGTGAGGCACCCCGGGGGCTTGACACGCGCCCGGCCGGGAGCAAGATTTTGGGGTAGGTGCTGTTTGGTTGCCACGGAGGAGGCCGAGCCTACCCCCCGCGGCGAAGATGGTGCGCAGGATGCCGAAGAGGAAAGCGGCCACGGCAACTTCGGGGAGGCCGGTTCCGGAGTTGGAGCGGATCCGGAATACCATCAGGGTGCTGGTGATCGAGGCTGCCCTGGCGCTGGATATTTTCCTCATCGCGTGTTTCTTCGGCGAAGAGCCAAAATTCTGGGCGTTGCTTGGTCTGTTGGGTGTTGTCGTTGTGAGTGTTCTCACGGCGCTCGGTCTGTGGAGGTTGCGGCGGGCGTGGTGGGCGTACCGAGTTGCCGAGGTAGTTGCCGTTGTCTTTCTCGCGCCATTAACGTTCGTAGCTCACGTGATCTTTCCGTTGATCGTGGCCTCGATCTACTATTTGGCGGTGGCCTTCGTCCTCACCTGTGTGGTGTTTGGGCTCGCGGTTTTGACTGTGAATGCTGCAAGAGAGCTCAAGGCCAGGGTGGGGAGATGAGTCCTGGTGGTCGGCTAGGTCCGCTGCTGGCGCGACGCTGCAACGCAGGGTCGCTCGGGCAGTTGGCGTCGCCCCAGCGCCGCCTGCGGCGTCGGCAGCGAGGCACGCAGCACCCCGGAGGTTGCCCGGCTTGACCGCGGGCTTGGCGCTCGGCGTTGGGCAGGGAGCGCCGGGGAGGTTGGGAACGCACCGTTGCCGCTGCCCAGGGGCTTGACGGGAGGGGGTGCGGTGGGGGATGATCCACCACCTCGTGGGAGGGAGCATCGCCCCGTGGGAGGGATCATGGAACGCCGAGCACGGTTGGAGCGAACCCCAATAACCTCGTCTTGCCGACCGGGTCCTGCCCGCTTCCCCCGGTCTCGAGGCCTGTCCTGCCCCGCCAATAGCTAGGGGGCTGCCCCCGCGCTGGTCCGGCACCGGGCAGCCTCCGGAATCGCCCGCCACAACTGAAGGAACAGAAAACCACGGAAACCGGCCCGAGCCGTCTCGGGCCGAGGCCAGCCGTGCGACGCGTGCGGTACTCGCCGGTCTGGCGGAGGAGGTACGACCATGACGATCCGTTGTCGCATTCCTGCCACCTACTCGCCCCTCCTGGGGGTTCTCGATACCGAGCGAGCCATCAAGCTCGTCAAGGACAGCTTCGAGCGCGAGCTGGCGGCGGCGCTCAACCTGCGGCGGGTGACGGCGCCGCTGTTCGTCCCCGCCGGTAAAGGGATCAACGACGACCTGAACGGCACCGAGCGGCCCGTCTCCTTCCCGGTGCCGGCGCTGGGCGGGGCGCGGGTGGAGATCGTGCAGTCCCTCGCCAAGTGGAAGCGCCTGGCCCTGGCCGAGCTGGGACTCGGCCCGGGGGAGGGGATCTACACCGACATGAACGCGGTCCGCCCCGACGAGGAGCTGGATGAGCTGCACTCGATCTATGTGGACCAGTGGGACTGGGAGCGGGTGATTGCACCCGAGGAGCGGACGGTGGCAGTGCTCGTGGAGACGGTGCGGCAGATCTACGCCGCGCTGCGGCGGACCGAGCTGGCCCTGTGCACCGCCTTCCCCAGCCTGAAGCCGTGGCTGCCCGAGGAGGTGAGCGTGGTGCACGCCGAAGAGCTGGCGCGGCGTTTCCCTGAGCTGTCCCCGCGAGAACGGGAGCACCGCGTGGTGGAGGAGCGGGGAGCCGTGCTGGTGGTGGGCATTGGCGCGGCGCTTGCGGATGGCCGGCCGCACGATGGACGGGCCCCCGATTACGACGACTGGATCACCCCCAACGGCCACGGCCGGGGTCTCAACGGCGATCTGCTCCTGCGCCATCCCGTGCTGGGGGGTGCCTGCGAGCTCTCCTCCATGGGCATTCGCGTCACGCCGGAGAGCCTCCTGGCGCAGCTCGAGGAGCGAGGCTGCCTGGAGCGGCGCAAGCTGTACTTCCACAGGAGGCTGCTGGCTGGCGAGCTGCCGCTCACCATGGGCGGCGGCATCGGCCAGTCGCGGCTGTGCATGCTGCTGTTGCGCAAGGCGCACATTGGGGAGGTGCAGGCGTCGGTCTGGCCGGAAGCCATGCGGCAGGCGTGCGAGCGGGCCAACATCCGCTTGCTGTAGGGCGTCGGCACGTGGCGCAGCGCCGACCGGCGGGTTGCCAGGCCCCTGCAGCAAGCCGTCGAGCTGCCCCGAAATGGCGCTTGCTGCGGTAAGCTGCTCGCGGCAACAGGGGGCGGCCGCGGGCGGGGCAGCGGCCAGCCTGAAGGGACGGCGAGCGGGCTCGAGATGCCGATCAGCGGAAACCTTCGCACCATGCCCGTGGTGGATCTGCTCCAGTGGATCTCCGTGGCGCGCAAGACGGGGACGCTCATCGTGCGCGGCGAGTGGAAGCGGCGGATCTTCTTCGAGGACGGGCAGGTGACGCTGGTAGCTTCCGATCATGCCCGCGAGCGCCTGGGGTACTACCTGGTGGGGTGGGGGTACCTGAGCGCCGCGCAGCTCGAAACACTCTTGGCGGAACAGCAGGAGCGGGGGCAGGCGCTGGGGGATCTGCTCATCGAGCGAGACCTCGTCCCCAAGAACGAGCTCGTCCGCATGCTGCGCGTGCGCGCCGAGGACATGATCGTCAACCTCATTCTGGCTGGCGAGGGGGATTTCCGCTTCATTGACCAGACGATCCCGCTGCGGGCCAGCGTGGAGGTGCGCTTCCCCGTGGAGCAGCTGCTCTTCGAAGCGGCGCGGCGCGCCGACGAACTGCGACGTCTGCGCGACGTGGTGCCCAGCGAGCGGCACGTGCCCCGCCTCCTGGACGGTTCGTTTGCCCAGCGGCTCTCGCCCCAGGAGCGGGAGGTGCTCGCCTTCGTGGACGGGCAGCGCAGCATCGAGGAGGTGGCCTTCGCAGCGCGGGTGGCCGAGTTCCACGTGGCCTCGCTGGTATTCCGCGGGGTGGAGACCGGTGCCGTGGCGCTGGACCCGCCGGCCGAGGCGGAACCGGCGCCACGGACCGAGACCGGCGAATGGTCCGATTTGCTGCGCGAAGCCGAAACCTGCATCACCTTTGGTGATCTGCTGTCAGCGTACTCCCACCTGGCCAGGGTGCAGAGGAACTGCGCCCAGGTCGGCGAGGCAGTGCGGCGGGCGGAGGCGATGCAGGCACGCATTGCGGCACTGTTGGATCGCGCCCTGCCCGAGAGCGAGGATCTCCTGCAGCTCGCCGTGGATTTTGGCGAGCTCACCAAGCTGCGCTTCTCGCCGGAGGAAGCGTTCATCATTTCGCGGGTGGACGGTCGCTACACCATTGCCCAGACACTGTCGCAGTTTCCTGGCAACCGCTTGCTGGGCCGGTTGATCGTGCACGAGCTGCTGCAGCAGGGGATCCTCAAGCTCTCCTCGCAGAAGGGTCTGGCGCGCACCCGCAGTTGAGGGCGCGAACCGGCGGGCCTCACCACCGGCCAGTGGCCTGGGGCAGCGAGCGCTTGGACCGTCAGCGGCTGGGAGGACGGGGCAGCACGGGGTGGGAAGAGGAGACCAGCTCGGTTTCTTCCGCACGGCTCGTGTTGCGCCCCGCCTGTTTCGCGCGGTAGAGGGCTCGATCGGCCAGTTCCACGAGCTGGGCGGGACTCTGCTCGAGGGTGGGCCACGTGGTGGCGACGCCGCAGGAGATGGTCACCACCCCGCCTGTGGGGCTGGCAATTTCCAGCGCCTCCACCCGCCGGCGCAGGCTCTCGGCCACGGTCAGAGCCCCGAGCCGATCGGTGGCCGGGAGAATGAGGGCAAACTCCTCGCCGCCGTAGCGGGCCACCGAGTCCCCCACCCGCGGCAAGCCGTCGGCGAGGGCGCTGGCCACCGCCCGCAGGCACTCGTCGCCCCGGTGGTGGCCGTAGGTATCGTTGAAGAGCTTGAAGTGGTCGATGTCGATCATGCCCACGGAGAGCAGCGAGCCGGTGCGCACGGCACGCTGCCACTCGGTGGCCAGTCGTTCCTCGAAGCGGCGGCGGTTCGCCACGCCGGTGAGGGGGTCGAGGTAGGAGAGTTCGAGGAGGAGCTCGTTGGCCTCGCGCAACTCTCGGGTGCGGGCGTCCACCAGGGTGGCCAGCTGCTGTTCGCGGCGGAGGTGTACGCGTATGCGCGCCCAAACCAGCACGGTCGCCGAGCCGGCCACCACGGCGGCGACGAGCAGGGCGAACCACCAGCTCCGCCACGGAGCCGGGCGAACCACGAACGGCAGCTCCACGGGGCCGGACACGTTACCCGCCCAGTCCCTCCCCCATACTCGAAACACGTAGTCCCCGGCTGGCAGCAGCGGGTACTCCCGCTGCCACGCCGCGGTCCACGGCGACGGAGCTTCTTCTATCGGGAGCAACTGCGTGCGGTAGCGGGTTTCGTCTTCGCGGAAGAAGCTCAACAGCGCGAATTGGAAGGCAACGCTACTGTGGCGATGCCCGAGAACGGCGTGGGGCAGCAGCGGTGTGCCGTCGCTCGCGAGGGAGGAGCGCAGCCAGATTTTCTTGCTGGTGCGATCGACGCGCTCCTGGGAGGGGTCGAAGGCCGCTGCCCCCAGGACAGTCCCCACCCATACCCGGCCTTGGGCGTCCACCAGGGCCGCGCCGCGGTTGCCCTGGTTGCTGGGAAGTCCGTCGTGAACGGTGAAGGTGGACACCTCTAACGGCGATGCGCCGGCGGTCGCGGCCAGGTTAGGGCTGATCCGGGCTACCCCGCCGTTGGTCAGCAGGTAGAGGCGCCCGGCGGGATCCTGGACGATGTCGTAGATGGTGTTGTTGGGGAGTGGTGGGTCGCTGTCGGTGGTGAGGGTGAGGAAGGTCGTGGCTGCATCGGTAAGGCTGAGGCGCGTAACGCCCCCGCCATCCGTGCCGATCCACAGGTACTCCCGACCAGCTCCCTCCCTGGTTTCGAGCAGGGCTTGGACGGCCTGGTTGGGCAGGAAGCCGATGTCCAGCGGCTCGAAGCGCTGGCCGTTCCAGCGGGCCAGCCCTGCCGAGGTGCCAATCCAGAAGGTGGGGCCTGGGTGGAGAGTGCCGCTGGGAGCGAAACACAGCACCGATTCGCCGGGCAGCCCGTGGGTGCGGTCAAACTGTTCCCAGCGACCACCGCTGAAGCGGGCGAGGCCCGCCCGCGTACCCACCCAGACGGAGAGCGAGCCATCGCTGCTGCGGCTTGCAAAGAGCGCCTGCACCATGTCGTTGGGCAGGGCACCGGAGCGGGTGTCGAAGGTTGTCCACCGATGGCCCCTGAACCGGGCCACCCCCCCGTGCCGGGTGCCCACCCACAGGGCGCGCTCCCCGCTCTCCTCCTCGGTCTCCAGCAAGGACTGGACGGTGTCGTCGGGGAGGGCTCCGCTGGAGCGATCGTAGGTGCGGCACTCGCGGCCTTCGCAGCGGACCACACCGCCACCGTCCGTGCCGAACCACATCACCAGGGCGCCCTCGCGGCTGCGGCTCTCGAGGAGGGCGGTGACGGGCACGGTGGGCCGTGTGCCCAGCGGCGAGAACTGTCGCCACTGCCCCTCCTTGAGGAGGCCCAGTCCCCCGTTGCGGGTGCCCACCCACAGACCAGCCGTTCCCTGCTCGGCGGTGGTGTGGAGGAGGCTGTACACGGCGTTGGAGGGCAGGCCGCTTTCGGCCGTCACCACGGCGACCACCGTGTCCCGGACCTGGGCCAGGCCCCCGCCGTCGGTCCCCACCCACACGGTCCAGTCGCCGCTGGTGCCAGGATCCGCCGCGAGACTGGTCACGTAGTTGCTGGGGAGCCCCGCCCCTCGGTCGATGCGCTGCCAAGTGGCGCCGCGCCGCCGGAAAACCCCTGCCCCGTACGTCCCGACCCACAGGGTGCCCGACGCACCGCCGCCGCCAGTTTCCAGCAAGCTGTTGACGGAGACCGAGGGGAGGCCAGGCTCGACGACGAACTGGGAAGCCCCCTCCCGCAGCGACGCGAGGCCGGCCTCGGTGCCCACCCACAGCACCGGCGTGCCGGTTTCGTCGGTGGTGGGCAGGAGCGCCCACACGGTGTTGGCGGGCAAGTTGGTGTGGGTGTCGAAGGTGGTCCACCTGCCGTGGAGCCGGCGGGCCACCCCCCCGCCGTGCGTGGCGACCCACACCACCGGCGTGCCATCGCCACTGCGGCCCTCGGCCAGGGCGTTGATGCGGAGATGCGGCAGCTCCGCGGCAAAGACGGTCCAGGTGTCGTCGTCGAGGCGGCACAAGCCAGCGGCCTGGGTGCCCAGCCAGACGCTCCCGTCTTGGCTCGCCAGGAGCGACCTCACAAAGTTGGACTGCAGGTGCGTAGGTGGGTTGACGGGGGTCCAGGAGCGCCCGTCGTAGTACGCAGCCCCGTCCTGGGTGCCGACCCAGAGCATGCCGCGGCGATCCAGGGCCAGGGCGTGGACCGTGTTCTGGGGCAGACCGTCCACGTCCCGCCAGAGGCGGAAGGCGTAGCGACCCGAGTCGAAGGGATCGGCAGAGGCTGCGCTGACGGTGCGCGCGGCGAGGGCCGCGAGGGGGGTTAGCAGGAGCAGCAGGGCGGCCGCCAGGAGGGGGAGCACCGCAGCGGTGGGCTGCCAGCGCAATCCCTCCGCGCTCCAGCGCCTGGATGGACGGGCCGAGTTGGGGTGGAGGGCCATGGGGTGCGGGCTAGCCCCCTTCTTCTTCGGAAGGGTAAAGCACCGGCGGCTGGGCCGGTCCCCCCGGTTCGAAGCAGCGGCGGCAGCGCGCCTCGTAAATGTCCGATGCCCCCACCAGCACCTGCTCGGTGGCTTCTGTGAGGCGCTGCGTGTAGGACGCCGGGCCGCCGCAGCGGGCGCAGATGGCGTGCATCTTCTCCACCTCCTCGGCGATGGCCAGGAGGTGGGGCATGGGGCCAAAGGGCTCACCGCGGAAGTCCATGTCCAGGCCGGCCACGATCACCCGTTTGCCCAGATCGGCGAGGCGGGAGCACACAGCCACCAGGCCGTCGTCGAAGAACTGGGCCTCGTCCACGCCCACCACTTCGGTGCGCGGGTCCAGGCGTTCGAGAATCTCCGCCGCGTTGCGGACCCGCTCCGAGTCCAGGCGCCAGCGCGAGTGGGAGACCACCTGGTTCACCGCAAAGCGGTCGTCCACCACCGGCTTGAAGACCTGCACCCGCTGGCGGGCGATGATGGCGCGCCGCAGCCGCCGGATGAGCTCCTCGGACTTGCCGGAGAACATGCTGCCGGTGATCACCTCGATCCAGCCACCCCAGAGGTTGGGCGGACGCATCACTGGACTCTAGCGCACCGCTCCTCCCCCGGCAACGGTGGGGACTCGACTCCGAGGCGCGGGCAGAGGGGGGCGAGAGGACAGCGCCCGCACCCGGGACGGCGGGCGGTGCAGACACGCCTCCCGTGGGCAATGAGGCGGTGCCCCAGAGCGATCCACGCGTCCTGGGGGAAGAGTTCCATGAGGTCGCGTTCGATAGCCTCGGCGGTGGTCCCACTGGACAGCCCCAAGCGAGCTGCCAGGCGCGCCACGTGGGTGTCCACCACGATCCCGGTGGCGAGAGAAAAGGCCGTTCCCAGCACCACGTTGGCGGTCTTCCGTCCCACCCCGGGCAGCGAGGTGAGCTCGGCCATGGAGGGGGGTACCTGGCCGCCGTGGCGCGCCACCAGCGTCGCGGCCAGCGACAGCAGGGTGCGAGCCTTGTTGCGGTAGAAGCCGGTGGAGTGAATCAACGCCTCCAGCTCTGCCGCCTCGGCGCTGGCGAGGGAGGCCGCGTCGGGGAAGCGGGCGAAGAGGGCCGGGGTGACCGCATTGACGCGGGCGTCGGTGCACTGGGCGGAGAGGATTGTGGCCACCAGGAGCTCGAACGGGTTGGAAAAGGCCAGCTCGCAGGTGGCGTCGGGGTAGGCTGTCGCCAGGGCGGCTTGGATGGCTTGAGCCCGGGCTTGCTTGGCAGGGAGCGTTTCGCTCATGTTGGCTCCCGGGGTGGTGGGGGAGGGGGAGAGAGGATGCGATCGGGGCTGGGGGCGAGCAGGCCGCCGGAGATCACCATGCGGATCGCCTCCTCCACGGTGAGCGACGTTTCCTGCACCACCGCTGCCGGGTAGATGAGGTAGAAACCGGTGGTGAAGTTGGGGGTGGTGGGCATGAACACCGACACCATGGGTTGCGCACCAGCGGCGGTGCGCTGCTCGAACTCGGCGGTGAGGAAGGCAATGCTCATGGCGTCCCGGCTCGGGAAGGGGATGAGGACGACACGCCGGAACGCCTTGCTCCGGTCGGCGGTGAACGCCTTGGTGATCTCGCGGGCGCCGGTGTAGACAGGGCGGACGAAGGGGACGCGGGAGAGAATCCGCTCGCCAACCCGCAGGATGCGCCGTCCCAGTACGTTGTGGGCCAGCACACCGAGCAGAAAGACGAGGACGATGGCAATGGCGGCGCCGACACCGGGCACCGAGTAACCCAGGAGCCGGGCGGTGATCGGGTACGACCACCGGTCGAGCAAGTTGAAGATGAAGCGAGCAAAGAAGATGGTGACCACGAGCGGGAACGCGACGATGGCTCCGGTGACGAACCGGCTGCGGAGGTAGCCGAGACAGCCCGGACGTGGCTCCGGCGCCGACGGCGGCAGCGGGAAGCTCCAGGAACCGCTGGAAGAGGAGGTATCGTTCCCCACGCCCGCATTGTACGAGAGCCGTTGGAGGCCAGGGGAGGGGCGCTGGGGAGCGGGGTTTGGCGTGGGCTACACTGCCACCGTGCGGCGCGACGAGATGGACCGAGGGGGGGCCGTGGCGGCGAAGAGCGAGGCGGGGCTGAGCGCCCTGTCGCCGGTGGTGAGCGAGGAGGAGACCAGCGAGTGGCGTCGCACCCTCCCGGACGCGGTGGCGGTCACGGGTGCCACGGGTTTCTTGGGGTATCACCTGGTGGCGGCACTGGAACGCTGCGGGAGGCGGCCCCGCTTGCTGGTGCGGGATCCCTCCCGGCTCGCGCCGGAGCTTGCCGCTGGTGCCGAGATCGTCACCGGCGACCTGGACGACCGGGTGGCGCTCCACCGCCTCGTGGCTGACTGCTCGGTGGTGCTGCACCTGGCGGGGGTGGTGCGGGCGGCACGTGCCGCGCACTTCCACCGCGCCAACGCTCGGGGCACGGCCAACGTGGTAGCAGCGGTGCGCGCTCGAGGCAGCAAGCCGCGGCTCGTGTACGTGTCCTCGCTGGCGGCGGCAGGCCCCAGCCCGCGGCCCGAGGGGCGGGGGCCCGAGGAGCCTCCCGCCCCCATCTCGATCTACGGGCGCTCCAAGCTGGATGGCGAGCGGGCGGTTCGCAGTCTCTCCACTCCCTGGGTGATCCTCCGGCCGCCCGCCGTGTACGGTCCCAGGGACACGGACATGCTGCAGTTCTTCCGCCTCGCTGCCGGGGGGGTGGTCCCGCTGCCGGCGGGGGAGCGGTTCGTCACCCTAGCCCACGCCAGCGACGTGGTGCGGGGGATCCTGCAGGCCGCCTCGGGGCGGGTTGACGGGCGCATCCTGCACCTGGGCGAGCCAAGCCCGCGCCCGATGCAGACGCTGGTGGCGGAGATGGCGCGAGCGGGTGGGGTGGAGGCCCGTGTCGTGCCGATTCCGGCCGCCTTGATCAGGGTGCTGGGGGCCGTGGGGGATGCGCTCCACTGGGTGGGGTGGCAGCGCCTCGCCCTCACCTCGGACAAGGCGCGAGAGCTGTGCGCGCGCCACTGGTCGTCGCGAACTGTGGAGTCGTTGCAGGCCCTTGGGGTGGCGGGAACTGTGCCATTTCCCGAAGGCGCGACGCAAACTTGGGCATGGTACCGGCAGGTCGGCTGGGTGCCGCGTGCTAAGATGCACGGGGAGCGCAGCAGGCGGTGACGACAACGGGCGGAGGTCGCGTGGACATCTTCCAAAAGTGTCATGATTTCCGGGACGCGGACGTAGTCAAGGAAGCTGGGCTCTACCCCTACTTCCGGACCATCGCGTCGGCCCAGGATCCCGTGGTGACCATGGATGGGCGCGAGGTGGTGATGCTGGGCTCCAACAACTACCTGGGCCTCACCAACCACCCGGAGGTCAAGGAGGCGGCGCGGGAGGCGATTGCCAAGTACGGGACGGGGTGCGCCGGCTCGCGGTTCCTCAACGGGACCCTGGACATTCACGTACAGCTGGAGGAAAGGCTGGCGGCGTTCATGCACAAGCCGGCGGCGGTCACCTTCTCCACCGGCTTTCAGGTGAACCTGGGCGTCATCTCCTGCCTCGTCGAACGCGGGGATGTGGTGTACCTGGACAAGATGGACCACGCCTGCATCATCGACGGGGCGCGGTTGGGCTTCGGGGCGGTGGTGAAGTTCGACCACAACGACATGGACGACCTGGAGCGCCGCCTCCAGATGCGCGACCCGAAGAAGGGCGCGCTCATCGTGGTGGACGGCGTGTTTTCCATGGAGGGGGATATCATCAACCTGCCCCGGCTGACCAGCCTGGCCAGCCAGTACGGCTGTCGCCTCATGGTGGACGATGCCCACGGCATCGGCGTGCTGGGCGAGAACGGGCGTGGTACCGCCGAGCACTTTGGCCTGGAGGAGCAGGTCGATCTCATCATGGGGACGTTCTCCAAGTCGCTCGCCTCGGTGGGCGGGTTTGTGGCGGGCGAGGAGCGGGTCATCAACTGGATCAAGCACCGTGCCCGTTCCCTCATCTTCTCGGCGGCGCCGCCGCCGGCCTCCGTGGCATCGGTGCTCAAGGCCATCGAGATCATCGAGCGGGAACCGGAACGGCGGCAGCGGCTGTGGGACAACACCCGGTTCATGGCGGCTGGCCTCAAGGGGCTCGGGTTCGACACCGGCGACTCGGACACGCCGGTGATCCCGGTGATGGTGCGCGACGACCAACTGGCCTTCGTGATGGCCAAGCGCCTCCAGGAGGAGGGGGTCTTCGTCAACCCGGTGATTGCGCCGGCAGTGCCGCCGGGGGAGGCGATCCTGCGGACCTCCTACATGGCTACCCACACCCGGGAGCACCTGGAACGGGCGCTGCAGGCGTTCGCCAAGGTGGGCCGGGAAGTGGGTCTCATCCCATGACCGATCCCGGTCCCGAGATCGCCCCGGTTAGCACCGCCCGAGATCTCCGAGAGTTCATCCAACTCCCCTGGCGACTGTACGCCGGCGACCCCTACTGGGTGCCGCCCCTCGTCAAGCAGGTGCGCGCCGTGCTGGATCGGCGCCACCCGTTCTACGCCAACGGGGCGGCGGACCGCGAGCTCTTCCTGGCGCGGCGAGGGGGGCGGGTGTGCGGGCGGATCGCTGCCATCTGGAACCGGGCCCACAACGCGTTCCACGGGGACCGGTGGGGGTTCTTCGGCTTCTTTGAGTGCGAAGACGATGCCGAAGCGGCGCGGGCGTTGCTCGATACGGCGGCGGCGTGGCTCCGGGAACGGGGGTGCGACACCATCGTCGGGCCGACCAACCCCTCCACCAACTACGAGTGCGGTCTGCTGGTCAAGGGGTTCGATTCACCCCCCACCGTGATGATGACCTACAACCCCCCGCGCTACGCGGAACTCGTCGAGGGGGCAGGGTTCACCAAGGCCAAGGATCTCTACGCTTACCTGTCGCCGGTGCACGCTGGCTCCCTCGCGAGGCTGGAGCGCTTCACCCAGCGCACCCGCCAGCGCGAGCCGTTGCTGCGCACCCGCGCTCCGAACCTCGACGATTTTGCCAACGAAGTGGCCATCGTGCGCGACATCTACAACGCGGCGTGGGAGAAGAACTGGGGGTTCGTGCCGGCTTCCGAGGAGGAGTTTGCAGCGCTGGCCGAGGAGCTCAAGCCGCTGGTGGATCCTCCCCTGCTGCGCATCGCCTTCATGGGCGACGATCCGGCCGGTTTCCTCCTGGCCGTACCGGATGTGAACCCTGCCCTGGCCGTGCTCGACGGCTCCCTCGCCAACCCCATCCGCCTCCTGCGTGCCTGGCTCATCGGGCGTCGGCGCAACGGGTTGCGGCTCATCACCATGGGGGTCAAGGAACAGTACCGGCTGCGCGGCATCGAGGGGGTGATGTTCTACGAGGGGCTCCAGGCTGCTCTCGACCGCGGCTACAAGTGGTGCGAGTACTCGTGGATCCTGGAGGACAACGAACTCGCCAAGCGCACCGTGCGGCTCATGGATGCGGAACTGGCGAAGGTGTACCGCATGTACTCCCGGCCGCTGTAGGTTTGGCCAGGGCAGCTGCCCGGTTGCCAGCGGCGCTCAGGCCGCAGCCGGTCAGGCGACGGGTTCGAACACCGCAGTGAAGTGGGGGAGCACGGGGGGGCGGTGCACGAAGCGTAGCCCCCTGACGGTGCGCCGCTGTCGGTACAGCTCGTCGATCCCTTCGATGACGTAGTCCATGTGGCTCTGGGTGTAGACCCGGCGGGGGATGGCCAAACGCACGAGGTCCAGCGGCGGCCAGCGCCATGTGCCGGTGGCCGGGTCCTGGCGCCCGAACATGACGTTGCCGATCTCGCAGGCCCGCAGCCCGATGCGCTCGTAGAGTGCCACCGACAGCGACCAGCCGGGCAGGTTCTCGTTGGAGATGTGCTCGCAGAAAGCCCGCCCATCGAGGTACACGGCGTGCCCCCCGAAGGGTTTGAGGAGGGGCACGCCGCAGGCTTCCAGGTGGCGCCCCACGTACGCGGTGGAGGCGATGCGGTAGCGCAGGTACTCCTCCTCCAGCACCTCCTCGAGGCCAATGGCGAGGGCCTCCAGATCGCGGCCGGCGAGACCGCCGTAGGTCACGAACCCTTCGGTGAGGATGAGCAGCGTGCGGACCCGTTCGGCCCACTCGTCGGAATTGAGAGAAACCACGCCACCAATGTTGCCGAAGGCGTCTTTCTTCATGCTCATGAGAGCGCCGTCGGAGAGGGAGAACATCTCGCGGGCAATTTCGCGCGGCGTGCGATCGGCGTACCCGTCCTCTCGCAGCTTGATGAAGTACGCGTTTTCGGCAAAGCGCGCCGCGTCCAGCACGAGGGGCACCCCGTACCGATCGCAGAGGGCGCGGGTGGCGCGGAGGTTGGCCATGGACACGGGCTGGCCACCGCCCGAGTTGTTGGTGACGGTGATGAGGACGAAGGGCACCCGCTCCCGGCCGTGGGTGCGCAGGCACGCTTCCAGCGCGTCGAGGTCGATATTGCCCTTGAAGGGGTGGAGGTTTCCCGGATCTCGCGCCTCCGCGATGGGCAGGTCCACCGCTTCGGCGTGGGAGTCCTCGATGTTGGCGCGGGTGGTGTCGAAGTGGGTGTTGCCGGGGATCACGTCCCCCGGCTTCACCACGGCCCGGCAGAGCAGCCGTTCGCTGGCGCGACCCTGGTGGGTGGGGATGACGTGGCGGTGGCCAAAGACGGCCCGCACCGCCTCCTCAAAACGGAAGTAGCTGCGGGCTCCCGCGTAGGACTCATCCCCCTCCATAATCCCGGCCCACTGGCGGGTGGACATGGCACCCGTTCCCGAATCGGTGAGGAGGTCGATGAGGACGTGCTCGGCACGGATCCGGAAGGGGTTGTACCCGGCCTCCCGGATGAAGACCTGCCGCTCCTCCTCGGTGGTCATCCGGATCGGTTCGACGACCTTGATGCGGAACGGCTCGATGACGGTCTTCACGCACCCTCCCTGGGGCCAGCGCACGCCGGCGGCAGCATAGCAGAGGCGGGAAGAGGAGGGGGGGAGGCTTTGTTATGCTCGGCGTATGCGGCGAATCCTCGACCTCAAGACGGCCAAGGTGGCAGTGGAGCTCACCAACCGGTGCAACCTGCGCTGCTCCATGTGCCCCATGAACAAGCTGGGACGACCTGACGCGGACATGGAGTGGTGGCTCGTGGAAAAGGTGGCCGCTGACTTCAAGGCCAACGGCCTCACCGTCTCCTGGCTCCACGAGATGGGCGATCCGCTCCTCTACCCGCGGCTGCCGGAGGCCATCGACCTGTTCCCCAACTGTTCCGTGTCCACCAACGCCATGCTCCTCGATGAGCGGATGGGGAAGGAGCTCCTCGCCACCTCGCTGCGGCGCATCCGTCTGTGCCTGGATACCATCAATCCCCGCGTGTACCCCTTCATCCGTCGCGGGGGGCGGTTCGAAGAGGTGGTGGCCAACATCCGTTCCTTTCTGGAGCTTTCCAAGGGCTCGGCCATGACGGTGGAGATCCAGCGCCTCATCACCCTCGAAACGGCCCAGGAGTCGGTGCGCGCCTTCGAGGAGTTCTTCCACCTGGACCGCTACCCCCAGGCCAAGGTGATCGAGAAGACCTGCGAGCCCCTGGACACATCCGACGAGACGCCGATGCACCAGTCGTTTTACGGGTGCTTCCAGGGCTACCCCTTCCGCTGGTTCATCGTCCTGGCCGACGGGCGGGTCACCCACTGCTGCTACGACGCCCACGGCCAGCAGCCCATCGGCGACATGAAGACCCAGACGGTGCAGGAGATCGTGGATTCGGTGCGGCTCGTGGACGCCATGGCCGCCTTCAAGGCCAAGGACTGGCAGACCCTCCCGCGGTGCGGGGTGTGCTACCAGAACGCCGAGGGGAAGCCGCCCTTCTACGACCGTCTCCTCGCCCTGGGTCACCAGATCGATCGGGTAATCCCCCTCAAGCCGCTGGCGCGGCGTCTCATCAACCGCTGAACGGGGACGGGCCGCGCCCTGCTACTGCGGGGGGCGCAGGGCGGCTGTGGCCTGGCCCGTGGGGGGCACGGCCGAGCGGGCCTGGAGCTGCCGCGCCTCCTCGAAGAGGTCGAGGGCAGCCTGGATCTGCGGGTCGGCTGCCGCTGCCGCCTCGTACCCTGCCACCATGGAAACGCCAGCGCTGAGCACCTCCACCGTGAGGTTGGTGACGATGCCTGCCCGATCGCGCGGATCGGCAAGGGCAGCATCCATCTCTTTGGCGGAGAGCCAGCCCTCGCGCACGACGCGCTCGCGGAAGCGGGCCAGGGTGGCTTCGTCAGCCACGAAACTGCAGGCCGCCGCCTCCTTGTCCGCAGCGCCCGCCAAGGTGTCCACGGCAAAGTGGAAGAAGGCCGAGTTCACCAGCAACCGCACCATCCGGCTCGACAGCTCAAAACGGGGGATGGGGTGGTCCGGAACGATCCCGCCCCCGCCAAAGACGCGGCGCCCCGCGTCGGTGAAGTACACCGGCCCCTCGGGGGGCGGTGTCGGCGTGGGTGGGGGTGGAGGCTCCTGGGTGTCGGGGGGCTCGGCCTCGCTTTCCGGGTGCACGTAATCGAAGAACGATTCGTACCCTCGCTGGATGCAACGCCCCGAGGGGGTGTAGTACTTGGCGGTGGTGAGGGCCAGGCCCGCGTCCCGCACCGGGAAGATCGTCTGCACCACACCCTTTCCAAACGTCACCTCGCCCGCCAAAAGCCCCCGGTCGTGGTCCTGGATGGCCCCGGCGACGATCTCCGCGGCCGAGGCCGAGCCGCGGTTCACCAGCACCACGAGCGGTCCAGCAAAGTGCAGGCCGTCCGCCGAGACGCGGTAGTCCTGGAAAGAGTCCGCCGTTCTCCCCTTGGTGGAGAAGACCTGCTGGCCCCCCGCGAGCAGCACGCTCGCCACTTCCACGGCCGAGTCCACGATGCCGCCCGGGTTGTCGCGGAGATCCAGGAGCAGTTTGGTGGCGCCACCGTTGGTGAGGCGGGTGATGGCAGCGCGAAACTCGGCGCCGGTGGAGCGCGTGAAGTCGGAGATGCGCACGTACGCCGTGTCGGGGCGGATCAGGAAGGCGTTGCGGATCGACTCGGTGGGGACCTTGGCGCGGGTCAGGGAGACCTCGAAGGGCTCGCGCAGCCCCGGCCGCAGGATGCCGACCCGCACCGAGGTGCCCTCCGGTCCGCGCAGCCGGCGGGCCGCCTCGTCCACGCTCATCCCTTCCGTGGAGGTGCCGTCGATGGTGTCGATGATGTCACCGGCGCGCAGGCCCACCCGGGCAGCGGGGGTGTCGGCAATGGGGGAGATGACCGTGACCCGTCCGCCGCGGAGGGAGATGATGACGCCGATGCCGTGGAACGACCCCTGCTGGCGTTCCCGCATGGCCGCAAACGCTTCGGGGGGGAGGAAGTTGGTGTGCGGATCGAGGACGTCCAGCATGCCGTCGATGCTGGAGTACACCAGCTCCTCGGCGCTCGCTTCCGTGGGCGCGCGGGTGGCCAGGAGGCGGAGGGTCTCGGTGTAGCGCGCCATGAAGGCATCTACCTCCGAGGCCTTCTCGGAGGCGCCGCCCCCGGCCAGGGCACCGATCAGGGCCCCCAGGGCAATCGTGGCGACGGCGAGCGTTTTCTTCATGCAGGGCCTACCCCCCCTTGGGGGAGCCACTGTAGCACACTATACTTGCGGACGGCGGAGGGAGGGCCGAGCGTGTTCGGGTCCTTGGGGTTGCCGGAGCTGGTGCTGATCTTCGTGGTGGCGTTGCTCCTCTTTGGGCCACGCAAGCTGCCGGAGATCGGTCGCTCCGTGGGCAAGGCGCTGGGCGAATTCCGGCGAGCCTCCAACGACCTGCGCCGCACCGTGGAGGAGGAGATCGCGGTGGAGGACCTGCGCCACGCCGACGCGGCGGTCAGGCAGGCCGCGACAGCGGAGGAACTGCCAGCCGATGCGACAGCGCAACTGCCAGCCCAAACGCCCCACGCCACCCCGCCGGAGGGGGAGCGCCCCTAGCCCATGGTGGCCGCCTCGCCGCAAAACCTTCGCGAGCCGAGCGAGGAACTCCCGAAGATGACGTTGCTCGAACACCTGGACGAGCTGCGGCGGCGCCTCGCCGTGTCGCTGGCTGCCGTGCTGGTGGCCTTCCTGGTCTGCTGGTACTTTGCGCCTCGCATCTTCGCCTGGTTGTCGGTGCCGCTGGTGCAGTTCCTCCCCCCCGGGGAGCGGCTCGCCTTCACCGGTCTCATCGACCCCTTCATGCTGTACGTGAAGGTAGCCCTCCTGGCGGGTGTGTTCGTGGCCTCTCCGGTGGTGCTCTACCAGGTGTGGCTGTTCGTTTCCCCCGGGTTGTACCGGCGGGAGCGGCGAGTGGTGGGCCCCTTCGTCCTGGTGACCACGCTCTTCTTCTTGGCCGGCGGCTACTTTGGCTGGGCGGTGGCGTTCCCCGCCGTGTGCCGGTTCCTGCTCAGTGTGGGCCAGGATTTCCGGCAGGTGATCACGGTGAACGAGTACTTCTCCATGGCCAGCAAGGTGATCCTCGGGCTAGGCCTGGTCTTCGAGCTGCCAGTGCTGATCCTCTTTTTGGCGCGCCTTGGCATCGTGGATCACCGCTTCCTGTTGCGCCACTTCCGCTACGCGGTGCTGGCCATCTTCGTGGTGGCGGCAGTGATCACGCCCACCCCCGATGTGGCCACCCAGAGCGTGTTTGCGGCCCCCATGATCCTGCTCTACCTGTTGGGCATCGCGGTGGCGTGGGCGTTCGGCAAGCGGCCGCCAGCGTAAGGCCCCCTGCCGCGGCGGTGGGACCGGCGCGGTGGGGGTGGGGCGGGTAGAATGCGCGGCGTGCGGCAGCCATCTCCTCCCCTCAAGCGGCAGTACCTCCTGGCGGTGGGGGTGTTCGCCCTGCTCCTGGTGGCCAGCTTTGCGCTCTTTGCCGATCTCCTGGTGGATCAGTTTTCCCGCTCGTACCTGGAGGACGTGCTGCTCTCCGGCCGCGCCCAGGCCGAGGAGCTGGCCCGGCAACTTGGCGGCAACGCGCCGCTGTACCGGGTGGTGGAAACGCGCAAGGAGGCGCTGTCGCGAATTTCCGCCACCCTCGCGCGCCAGGACGTGATCCAGACCGCCCAGGTTTTCGACGAGCGGGGGCGCCTGGTGTGGTCCACCACCACCCGCACCGAGGGACTGGTGGGCGGTTTTCCCGATGCCAACGCGGAGCTCGTGGTGGGCGCTCCGGAAGGGGTGGTGGAGACGGGGACCACCTACGAGATCCGCGTTCCCTTGCAGGATGTGGGCACGGTGGTGGTGGCGGTTTCCAAGGCCGCACTGGCCCCGCGCATCGCGCTGTTGCGACGTCGGCTGCTCCTTCACACAGCCGTGGCGGGTGGGCTGGCCCTGGCCGTGCTGGCCGCCGCCGTGGCCTTCATCTGGCACCTGGTGCAGCGCAACGCCGCCCTGGAGGCGCGCAAGCGCATGGACGAGGAGCTGGCAGCGCTGGGCAGCCTTGCGGCCAACCTGGCCCACGAGATCCGCAACCCCCTCAACGCGCTTTCCCTCAACCTGGAACTTCTGGAGGAGGAGCTGCACGAGCACCGCGCGGAGGGGGGCACGGTGGGGCTGGCCCGTCGCGAGGTGGGGCGGCTGTCGCGCCTGGTGAACGACTTCCTGGTCTACGCTCGGCCCTCGCCGGTGCACCGGGAGCGGTGCGAGGCTTTTGAGGTGCTGCGCGAGGTGGCTGCGCTGTTGGGACCGAGCTGTGAAAAGGCCGACGTGGCGCTCACCATTGATGCGCAGCCGGTGGTCCTGGAGGCGGATCGCGGCCAGATCGCCCAGGTGCTGGTGAACCTGGCCCTCAACGCGCTGCAGGCCATGGAGCAAAGTCAGGCGCGCCGGCTGGAGCTGCGGGCGTACGCCAGGGGCCAGCGGGCCGTTCTGGAGGTGGTGGATTCAGGTCCTGGTATCCCCAGCGAGCAGCTCGGGCGGGTGCGGGAGGCGTTTTTCTCCTTGCGCAAGGGCGGCACCGGCCTGGGCCTTGCCATTGCCGACCGCATCGCCCAGGCGCACGGCGGCTCCCTGGAGTTGGAGAACCGGCCCGAGGGGGGCCTTGTGGCCCGCCTGGTGTTGCCGGTGGCGACGCGCAGCGAGGCGGCCTAGGTAGGGGCGGCCGCCAGGGGCGTGCGCTACACTCTCGGCGGAGGTAGGAATGCGGGGAGCGAGTGGTGTTGGCATCGTGATGCTGCTGAGCTGCAGCGTGGCCACGGCCATGTTCCGGGCTGCCGATCTGGTGATCGTGCCCGTGGTAGCGGCCACGCCGGGGTTGGAGAACTCCAACTGGCGCAGCGATGTGGAGATTCTCAACGTGGACACGGTGGCCATCGACGTGGCCATGGTGCTCCTGCCCTCCTACTCCTCCAGCAATGCATACTGGTACCTGGACATGCAGAACCACCTGGGTGGTCGCCAGGAGGACGGGTTCGGTCACGTGGACGCGCGGCTCAAGGACATCCCCCCGGGGCGGGCCGTGATCCTGGAGGATATCGTCAAGACGGTGTGGGGCGAGGGGAGGAAGGGGGCGCTCCTCGTGTACGCCTTCGAGGCCGGATCCTTTTCCGCCACCACCCCGCCCGGGGGCCGGCCGCGCCGGATTATCGTCACCTCCCGCACCTACACCCAGTCCACCAGCGGCCAGGGCAGCGAGGCGCGCACCCTCACCTACGGGCAGCAGATCCCCGGCATCCCCTGGTACGACTACATCGACCCCAATCTCAAGGAGGAAGGGTTTTCCAGCGTCACCTTCACCGGTGTCCGGGAGGACGCGCGCTTCCGCACTGCCCTGGGCCTCGTGAACATCTCCGACCTGCTCACCAGCATCCAGGTCAAGATCACTTTGAAGGCGGCGGACGGCACGGTGCTGAAGGAGCACCCCGTGGTCCTCGGGCCGCTGGTGCAGGTCCAGTACGATCAGTTCGTCACGGGTGTACTCGGGCTCGATGCGCAGCAGCAGTACACCAACCTCACGGTGACGGTGGAGGCCACGGGGTGGCAGGGGACGGCCGCCGAACCCACACCGGCGCTCATTGCCTACGTTTCCCGGGTGGACAACGCCACCAACGACCCCGTCTACCTGGAGCAGGCCTTCGGGGTGGAGCTGCCCTGGGACTGCGTCTTCAACGGCAACTGTTCGCCCAGCACGGCGCGGGCTCTGGCGCTGCGCAGCCAGCGTCGGCCCCTGCCGCTGGCGCTGGCGCTGCACTGACGGTGTGCTAGTATTCCCCCCCGATGCGCCCCGCCGCGGGCGCCGAAGGGAGATGGGTATGGCCAACGTGGACGATCGTCTTCCGGACAACGTTCCGGGACCGTGGTACGTGGACTCCAACTGCATCGACTGCGACGTGTGCCGCACCACTGCGCCCAACAACTTCAAGGCCAACGAGGACGAGGGGTACTCCTACGTGGCCAAGCAGCCGGAGAACGCCGAGGAGGAGGCCCAGATGGAAGAGGCCAAGGCCTCCTGCCCCGTGGAAGCCATCGGCAACGACGGCGCGTAAGGTTCCACTGCCGCTGCTGTGGCGGGGGCCGGCCTTGGGCCGGCCCCTGCTGCAGGTGTTGTCCCTGCTGCCCGGGAGCTGGTGCGTGGCAAGGCGTGGCGAAAGTCGGGAGGCGCGGATGAAGGTGGCAGCTGCCACGCATTGGGCAACGAGCCGGCCTGCGAGTGTGGGCTCCCACCGGGGCGCCCTGGCCTGGCCCGCGGCGGCAAAGTGCTGGGCTGCTCCCACCTGCTCCCCCAACGGCCCTTCAGCCGGCGGTCAACGATGACAGTCCTGTGTCAGTGGTGCGGGGCAGTGAACCCCGCCGACCGCGAGTGGTGCGTGAGGTGCCACTCGCGCCTGCTTGTGCTTTCAGGCAGCGTGGAGGAGAGCGAGCGACCCGAGGGCGAAGGGGTGGGGGAGCGGGAGGGGCTGGAACTCGACGAACACCTGCTGGAGCGAATCTCCGGCGTGGAGGAGACGGCCAAGCGCCTGGAGGGCGCGGTGCGCACGCTGGAGGAGCGGGTGGTGGAGTTGGAACGCAGCCTGGCCCTGCTGGACGCGGGTCTGCAGGCCCTCGTCAACCTCCTCGATCGGCACAAGCTGGTCCGCGAGGCGGAGGTGGTGGCCGCCTGGGAACACGCGGCCAGCTCGGAAATGGCCCGGGAGGAGTTGGCCGAGCGACTGCGGGGACGCCGCCAGATGATCGTGGCCCGCGCTCGCGCGGCGGACCGGCACGCGGCAGAAATCTGCAGCCGCGCGTTGCAGTCCGCAGAACTCTCCCTGCTGGCTGGCCAACCGGTGCGAGCTGCGGAGACGCTGGCGCGAGCCCTGCGGCGGATCCCGCCCAACCCCGAGCTGGCCGAGCTGCTGGGGGAGCTGGCCTTCGAACGGGAGGACGCAGCCGCGGCGGAGGGGTTCTTCCGGCTGGCGATCCAGTGGAACCCGGAGGACCTGGAGGCCCGCGTTTTCCTCGGCACCATCCTGGCCGACGTGGGCCGCGACGCGGAAGCCCGGGCGGAGTTGGAGAGGGCTGCGGCCCAGGCCCCCGACGCGTTCCTGCCGCACTTCTCGCTGGGTGCCCTGCACGCGGCGGCGGGACGGCGGCAGCTGGCGGTGCGGCACCTGCGCCGGGCCATCGCCTGCGAGGAAGTGCCGCACGCCTACTTCCTCCTCGGCCTCGTGGAGCTGGAGGGCGGCCGCCCCGGGGCGGCTGCTGCAGCGCTGGAACGGGCGGTGGCCCTGGACGGCGAGTTCGAGGACGCCATCTACTACCTGGGCCTGGCCTATCTGGACCGGGGGTGGGAACGGCGGGCGCGGGAGTGCTTCGAACGGGTGCTGCGGCTGGACCCCCAGCGCCTGCAGTACCAGGAGGCGGTGTGGCTCTTGGAGGCAAAGGCCAACGGTACCCCGCCACCGGTGGAGGTGGCGACGCTGCTGGCCGACGCCCCCCGCCTCTCGGAGCGGGGCGGCGTGGCGCGCTTGCTCAAGGAGGTGGAGGGGGCAGCGAGCAGCTCGGACCATCCCAGCGTGCTGGCCTCCTTGGCGCTCCTGTCCGCGGCAGCAGGCCGGTTCCGCCAGGGGCTGGCAGCGGTGCATCGGCTCTTCCGGCTGCACCCGGAGGGCGCGCACCGCCTGGCGGCCTGGACCGCGTTGCTGGAGCTGCTGCGCGGTGCCCACCGCTTTGCGGCAGTGCGGTACTGGGCGGGGCGGCTCCTCGCCGATGCGCAGGGCGGTATCGAGACGGGCATTGCAGCCTACGAGCTGGCCCTGGCGGAGCTGGAGGGCGGGGGCGAGCTGGAGCGCGCCCAAGAGCTGGCTCACCGTGCTCTCGAATCCATGCCCAGCGAGCTGCGCCAGTACCCCTTGGCGGCTCTGGGGCGGATCCATCTGGCGTGCGGCGAGTACGCCCTTGCGGTAGAGTACCTGGAGCAGGCCGCCAGCCTGTCGGCCTCGCCGGCAACCCTCACGCAGCTCGGGCTCGCCCTCCTCCAAGCCGGGGAGGGGGATCGGGCGCGGGACGTGTTGCAACGGGCGCGAACGGGTGCCGCGCGGGACCTGAAGACGGATATCTTGACCCACCTCGTGCGCGTCGGCCGCCTGTCGGGGCGGGCGCGCAAAAGGAGTTAGCATGCGCTGGAGCCAGTACTTCCTCTACACCCTGCGGGACAACCCCTCGGACGCCGAGGTCGTGTCGCACCAGTTGTTGGTGCGGGCCGGGATGATCGACAAGTTGGCGGCGGGGATCTACACCTACCTGCCCCTGGGGTGGCGCTCCATTGACAAGCTGGTGCGCATCGTGCGGGACGAGATGGTGGCGGCAGGTTCGTGCGAGCTGATGATGCCGTGCGTGCAGCCGGCCGAGCTGTGGCAGGAGTCGGGCCGCTGGCAGGTGTACGGGAAGGAGCTCCTGCGGCTCAAGGACCGGCACGATCGCGAGTTCTGCTTCGGGCCGACGCACGAGGAGGTCATCACCGACACGGTGCGGCGGCGGGTGACCTCGTACCGGCAACTCCCCACCAACCTGTTCCAGATCCAGACCAAGTTCCGGGACGAGATCCGGCCTCGCTTTGGGCTCATGCGCGGGCGCGAGTTCCTCATGAAGGATGCCTACTCGTTCCACACCACCCCCGAGAGCCTCGACGAGGCCTACCGGGCCATGGAGGCAGCGTACCGGCGCGTGTTCGACCGCTGCCGGCTGTCCTACACCGCCGTGGAAGCCGACACGGGCAATATTGGCGGCAGCGAGTCCCACGAGTTCATGGTCCTGGCGGAGACGGGCGAGGACGCGGTCGTGGCCTGTCGCTGCGGCTACGGGGCGAACCTGGAGAAGGCCACCACCGGACCGATCCCCCCGGCGCCCCCCTGGCCGGGGAAGGCGCCCGCGGCACCGGAAGCGGTCGTGACGCCGGGGACCACTTCAGTGGCAGATGTGGCCGCGCTCCTGGGTCTTGCGCCGGCCCACTTCATCAAGACCATGATCGTCGAGACGGAGAAGGAGTTCGTGGTGGCCCTGGTGCGGGGAGACGACGAACTGTCCGAGACCAAGCTCAAGAACGTGCTCGCGGCGGTGCACCTGCAGCTCGCCTCCGCCGCCAAGATCGAGCAGCTCACCGGCGGGGCCGTGGGGTTTTCTGGCCCTGTCGGATTGTCGGGCGTGCGGGTGGTGGCGGACCCCGAGGTGATGCGCCTCTCCCTGGCGGCCACCGGCGCCAACCGGGCCGATTTCCACCTCGTTGGCGTGGTGCCGGGGCGGGACTTCCACCCCGACGTGGTGGCCGACGTGCGGGTGGCCCGCAAGGGAGACCCCTGCCCCCGCTGCGGTGCCCCGCTGGACGTGCAGCGGGGCATCGAAGTGGGCCACATCTTCAAGCTGGGCACCAAGTACTCGGCGGCGATGGGCTGCAACTTCCTGGACGAGACCGGTCGGACGCAGCCAATGATCATGGGGTGCTACGGGCTGGGCATCGGCCGGACGCTGGCTGCAGCGGTGGAGCAGAACCACGACGAGAAGGGCATCGTCTGGCCGCGACCGCTCTCCCCCTTCGAGGTGGAGCTGATCGCCCTCAACCCCGACGTGCCGGCGGTCCGCGACACCTCCGAGCGGCGCTACGCGGCGCTGCGGCAGGCGGGGGCCGACGTGTTCTTTGACGACCGGGACGAGCGCCCGGGGGTCAAGTTCAACGACGCCGATCTGATCGGCTTCCCCCTGCGGGTGGTGGTGGGCAAGAAGGGTGTGGAGCAGGGGCAGGTGGAGCTGTCGCTGCGCTCGGACCAGGTGCGACAGACGGTGCGGATCGAGGAGGCAGTGGCTTCGGTGCAGGATCTGCTGGGGCGATGCTGATGGGCTGGCACCTGGGGGGGCGCGGTGCCGGCGAGGGCGCTGGTCTGTGACCTACAACTTTGACCCCGACCGGTGGTTGGCGGACCGCCTGGAGCTCCTCCAGCTGCGTCGGGCCGCGGGGGAGCTGGACGAGACGGCCTACCTGGCGGCCCGTGCCGCGTTGGAACGGCGGTACGAGGAACTCGTGGCCCGCCTGGACGGCACCTACCGGATTCCCGACGTCAGCGAGTGAAGTCGTGGCAGTTGGCGCAGTCGCCCTCCTCCTGGTAGTGGCCAGCCTTGTCGTCGTGGCAGGCGAGGCAGGCGTCACGACCGGTAACCTGCCAGCGGTGCGGCTGGTGACAGTCGGTGCAAGCGGCATCCGGGTGGCCACCGCTGCGGTGCAAGCCTGACAGGGTGTCGTGGCAGCTCGCGCAGTCGGCAAGTGGCTGCACCTCGCCGCTGCGCGCATGGCAGGTGTCGCACCCCGAGGCCATCATGGGCGCCGCCGCGTCGAGACGGTGACAGGTGGCGCACTCGGTGGGTGGCCGAAACCCCGCAGCGTGGCAGCGGTTGCACAGGATGGTGGCGTGTTTCCCCTCCAGCTCCATGGGGTGCCACGCCTCCGTCGCCTCCGGAACGGCAGCACCGATGGGGGCCAGCGGTCCCCGCTGGGGCAAGGTGTGGCAGATGGCGCAGTCTTTGGTGAGCACGCGCCCGTTGGCAGCGACGTGCTGGCCGTCGTGGCAGCGGAAGCAGCCCGGCCAGTTGCGGTGGCCAATGTTGGAGGCGTAGCTGCGCCAGTTGACGTTCATCTTTGGAAAGACGCTGCGCCTGTAGATGGCAACGACGGTTTCGCACGCCTCGGCAATGTGCTGCTGCTGGGCAGCCGCCACGCTGGGGTAGTTGGCCGCGTAGAAGGAGGTGATCTCCTCGGTGATGCCACGCTCGGCTGCCTTATGGTCGGGGTACTCCCGCACCAGGGCATCCACCGCCACCTTCTTGATCCACGGCAGCGCTGGCGAGATGAGGCCGGAGGCCATGGCGGTGTCCACGGCTCCCTCGGGAGGGAGGAAGACGTGCGTGGGCCGGTTGTGGCAGTCCATACAGTCCATGGTTCGGCGTGGCAGTTTGGCGAGCTGGTCGGCTGCAAGATTGGTATCGCTGGCCACGTACTCCAGGACGGTACCGTCCGCATGCCGCACCGACACCCACGGGATCACCTGTTGCTGCGCGTCGGCCGCAGCAAAGGTGATCTGGTTCTCGATGATCATGTGGAAGTGGATGCCGGCGTTTTGCCCCAGCTTTGGGCTCCCCCCGCCGGTCTTCACCAGGAAGGTGATCTGCTCAGCCGTGTTGGCCTCGTCGTAGCGGAAGTGGGGGTTGCGGATGAGCTGGGCACCGTAGAACTTTTGCGGCCAGTGGCACTCCTCGCAGGTCTCCCGTGCCGGCCGCAGGTTCTTGATGGGGACCGGGATGGGCGTTTCGTAGGTGTGGAAGAGCACGGCGAACACCTGGCGCACCCCAGAGAGTTTGGATTTCACGTACCAGTCCGCCCCCGAGCCCACGTGGCACTCGACGCAGGACACCCGGGCGTGGGGGGAGGCTTGGTAAGCGGTGAACTCCGGCTCCATGACCGTGTGGCAGATGCGGCCGCAGAACGTCACCGACTCGGTAAAGAGGAAACCGTGGTAGCCGGTGACGGCGAGGAGGATGAGGAGGAACACGGCGGCCACGGCAGCGCGGCCGAAGCGCCGCCGCTGTCGGGGGTCGTTCAGGTCCACCCGCGGGTAGGGTGGAGCCTCGCTGGTGCCGAGCCGGCGCCGGCGCAGGCTTTCCCGCCGCATGCCGTAGAAGAAGACGAGCAGGCCTAGGACCACGAACATGGGCAGCAGCAGGAACGCCACGATCCCGAAGTAGGGGCTGCCGCCGCCCAGGATGAGCATGAAGGCGACGGTGAGCAGGATGAGGGTGACGCTGGCAGCAACGATGAGGCCGCCCGCGTAGCTCACCGGGTTGTGGTGGAGGTGCTTCTGTTTCATGGGTTGTCCTGCCCTCCTGGGTACTGGAACCGGTCCTCCTGGAGTCGTTCGTAGCCAAGCAGCGCGGCACCCCGCAGGGGGGTGGCCGGGTCGGTGCAGACGGCCAGGGGCACCTCTTCCAACAGCCCCCGCATGCTCCCCTTGGCGAGGAAGGCGGTCACGAAAGCGCCGTCAGCAAGTTTCGGCAGGATCCTGGGCGCGATACCACCCGCCACCACCACTCCCCCCCGCGCCAGACAGCGCAGCGCCAGGTTGCCAGCCTCGGCGCCGAGGACGCGGACGAACAGCTCCACCACCTCCTGGCAGGTGCGGTGGCCGCTCGAGGCCAGGCGGGTGATGGCGGCGGGTTTCCTGGCCGGCGCGGCCCGCTCCACCGCGGCCGCCGCCGGTCTGCCGGTGCGGACCAGGAACTCGTAGATGCGCACCAGGCCGGGGCCGGAGAGCACGTGTTCCAGCGCCACGTGCTCCTCGGGCCCGGCGAGAGTTGCGGCCAGAGCTCGCTGCAGCTCCCCCCGCGGGGCAAAGTCGGCATGTCCCCCTTCGCTGGGCAGCACCAGGTGCCCCTCGCGGTGCGGCACCACCACCGCTTCTCCTAGCCCGCTGCCCGGCCCGAGCACGGCCAGCACCCGGTCGGTGCGCACCCCCGGGCCGTGGAGGAGGTGGAGGTGGCGGGGTGGGGTGGCCAGTACGCCGCGGGCGGTGGCCTCGAAGTCGTTCACCAGGAGCACGCGCTCCAGGCCGCAGGCGGCCGCCAGCGTGACTTCCTCCAACAGCCACGGCAGGTTCGTGGTGCGACACGCACCACCCGCCACGGGGCCCGGCACGCCGAGGCAGGCGGCCGCCGGCAGGCTCGGGGTGCCAGCGCAGAAGGGGGCGAGCATGCTGTCCAGGGAGGGGAAGTCGGCAGTGGCGAAGCGGCGGGGGCGGGCCAGGGAGACCGTGGTGCCATCCGTTTCGGCCCACGCCAGGAGGGCCTTGGTGGCGCCAATATCGCCCACCAACAGCGCCATGGCCGAGCGTTTCGTCGCCCCGTGCCGTAACCTTGCCGCTCGCTGCAGCGGAGAGCACCCCTCCCTCTGCACCTGGTCACCCACCACCGGCTCGCCTCCCCCTTCGATCCCACCCTCACGGCCGCTGTCAGTTTTGGGCGGTGAGGAGCTGGTGTCAAGTAACAGGCCCCGGCACGAGTGACCCGTGGCTCGGGCGGTCGCCTATGGGGCCTGGCGGGCAAGCACCGTCCAGGAACCGGCTGCATCGTTCTTTTCGGCGTAGACCTCGTAGGCCTTGTCGCGCAGCGCGTCCACGAGAGGGGCAGGGTAAAACGGTGCCCGCAGCGCCACCACCTGGCCCGGCTCCGTTGCCGCGAGTTGGGCCACCACTTCCCCCAGCGGGGTGCCGCCCCTGCCCAGGATCTCTTCCGCGTCCAGAGTGGCCACGGGGGCGCCCTCGCCCACCCAGGTGGGTCGTGGTGCTGCCAGGGCAGGCTCCTCTCCGTTGCAGGAGAGGGGTTGGCCCAGGGCACGGCGGAGTGCGTTGACCACGTCGGGCACTGCCAGACCGGCGATCTGTGCTGCCTGCGCCACGGTGGCAATCCGCGCCACGGTGCGCCGGAGGATGGGGTTGGAGAGGCGGCGAAACTCGGGCGAGAGCTCCACGAGCACCGCCTCGAGCTCGGGATGGGCGTCCAGGAGTGGGCCGATCTTGGTGGCTGCGCTCACGTTCATGGCTGCGTTCCCTCCTCGTCCAGGAGGCGGCGCTCCCCCTCGAGCGCGCGGATGGCCGTCACGTCCTGGGTCATCTCCAAAATCCCCAGGTAGGCACCGGCCGCGTCCCGCACGGGGAGGTAGCGGATGTGCACGAAGCGCCCGTGGAACTGGATCCAGAACTCCGCCACCTGCCGCTGGCCGCTGCGCAGCTCGTCCACCACCCGTTGCACGATGTGCAGCGAGGCGGGGGGGTGGCAGTCCTGCACGCGGCGTCCGAGGATGGCGCGGTTGCGCGTGAAGATGCGGTCCTTGCCCTCGGAGAAGTAGGCCACGCGGTCGTTGGCGTCCACGAAGGTAATATCCACCGGCAGCGCGTCCAAGAGCGCCGCCAGCTGCACGGCCGTGAGTTGGCCGGAGGGGAGCCTCACAGTGCCGGCGGGCGAGTCGGCACCGGGGGTGGGTGGGGTCGGGAGGGCCGGTTCCCACTCGCTGCCGGGCTCCACGAGACCCGCGCCAAAGTCGCCCCACTGCTGGCGCACGCTGCTCCAGTCGGTGTCCGAGAGGTGCTCGAGCGCCATCGGCCAGAGCACCCGGTCTTCCTTCTCCACCATCCCTTCCACGGCCGCGAGCAGCGGCTCCACCACCACTTGGCGCACCAGCGCCAGGTCCGAGGCGGCGAGAGCCTCGGCGTTGGCCGCCGCCTCGCCAGCGGCACGGAGCGTGTCGCGGATGTCGTCGTCCACCCCCCACATCACCTTGGGGGGTGCGGTGATGCCAGCCTTTTCCAGGAATGGGAAAACCAGGTACTCCTTGCGCTTGTAGTGGGCGTCCACGAGCTCCAGCCGCGCCTGCAGCGTGCGCCAGCGCGCGGCGAAGGAGGGTGGGACGGTGCCCTGGTCGCTGGCCAGCTCCTGGAACAGACGCCGGTAAGTGGCCACGAGCTCCAGGATGGCCTGGTTCTCGGCCTTGAAGGTGTGGACCGGGTGGCCCGGCACCGTATGGACGGGGGGTTGTCCGGCCAGGGTGTCGCGGAACACCGCCACGTGCAGATCGCACATGCGACGGATTTCGCTCTCGGGCATCCCTTCCGCCATGAGCTCCGACTCCAGCGCCGAAATCTCGCCAGCTCCCACCTGGTCCAGCACGGCCCGGAAGCGGTTCTTCAAAGTATCCGGCGAAGCACCGGCGTGGAGCTCGAGGATCATCCCTTTGAGGGCCTCGAGCCGGTGCCGGCGGTTGTCGATCAGTTCGCTCACTGGTATCCCCCTCGACGGGCGTTTCCCCGTCCCGGGTAGTGTGGCCAGCGCTCGCCCCGCCCGCCTTGACGCGGATCAAGCAGCTTTCCGGCCGCTGCCGTGGCCGCGCGTAGAATGCGCCCGTGGGCGTGCGTGTGGGCTTCTTGACGGAGCGGATGCTCCTGGGCTTTGGCGTCGATCTGGTGGTGCACGAGACGGCACGCCGCCTCATGCTGCGGGGGTTCGAACCCACTGTCTTCACCACCCGCAGCGACGAGACCTACCGCGACGCACCCTACCCCATCGTGGATCTTTCGGCGCGCGTGGGGAGCGACGACGTCTTTTCCCCCTCCTTCATGCTCGCCAGTCTGGAGGTGCTGCAAAGCGCTGGGATGGAGGCGTGGGTCGTCGAGACCCCCCCCTTCTACGACTGGTTCGAGCACCTGCCAGCACCGGTGGTGTGCGTGGAGCACGGCACACCCCCCGGCAGTTTCTTCCCCCGCCGGCTCGGCCGGCGCATCGAGGCGCGGCGGCAGCGCCGCTTCGAGGACGTGTACGGCAACCTGCGTCCCGGCGACGGGGTGGTCGCCATTTCCGAGTACATCAGGTCGGGCCTGCCGCCAGAGGTGGCCGGGAGGGCAGTGGTGATCCACAACGGTGGCGACCACTACCCTCTGGCAACGGCCGAGGCGGCGCGGGCGTTGCGCAGGCGCTGCGGCGTGGGCGAGGACGAGGTAGTGGTGCTCTGGGTGGGGAGGGCGGAGCTGCACAACGACCTGCAGCCGTACAAGGGTTTCCGCGAACTCCTGGCCCTGGCGCCAGCGATTGCTTCGCGGGTGCGGGGGGTCCGCGTGGTGGCGCTGGGGCGGGGCGACGATGCGGCGCGGGGGGCCATGGAGCGCGCTGGCATCACGCCCCTGTTCCACCTCCCGGCGCAGGACATGGCGGCGGCGTTGCGAGGGGCGGACGTGTTGGTGAGCACCTCGCGCTGGGAGGGGTTCAACCTGCCGCTGGTGGAAGCGCAGTTTCAGGGCACGCCGGTGGTGGCGTACCGACTCTGCGCCCACCCGGAGGTGGTGCGGGACGGCGAATCGGGGATCCTGGTGGCCACCCGGGAGGAACTCCTCTCAGCTGTGGTGCGCCTGGCCAGCGATGCCGAGGTTCGGCGGCGGCTGGCCGAGGGGGCGCGAGCGGCGGTGGCCCGCTTCACCTGGGACGCGGCGGCGGACCGTCTGGCTACCTACCTCCAGCGCTGCCTCGCCGAAGCCAGACGCCACCCGCTCCTGCCGCCCACACCACCGGTGAAGGACCGGCGGTACTACCTGAAGGTGGCGCGGCGGATCCTGCGCCGCGAGGGGATCGTCGTGCTGCTGCGGGAGAGCCTTTCGGCGTTGCGAAAGCGCGCCAGGCACCTGCTATCATCGCGAGCGTGACCCCGCACCACGCCACTGCTTCCCTCCCTCGCTGGAGGGGGCGGACTTCGGGAGCGTACTGAGTGGGGATCGTCGAAACCCTCCGCCATGCCCTCCGCTACTGGCGCCCCCACTGGCGGCTTGCCCTGGGCCTGCTGGCCATGCTGCTGGTGCCGCAAGCCTACAAGAGCTTCTTCGCCTACAGCCAGCGGGTGATTGTGGATCGGGGGCTCTTGGGGCACGACGGCGCGGCCCTGGTGCGCACCGCTGCCGTGCTGCTCTTGGGGTTTGTGCTGGCGGCGGTGGCCACGCTCCTGGCCGATTACCTGGGCGCCCGTGCCGGGGCAGCGATCGTCAACGAGATCCGCCGGCGCCTCTTTGCCCACCTGCAGCGCCTGTCCATCGGTTACTACGCAGGCACCCCATCCGGGGACATCGTGGCCCGCTTCACGTCGGATCTTGCCGACATCCAGAAGAGCCTCTCCACCCGCATCATCGATGCGGTCCTGGCTAGCGTGGGGCTGTGCATCAACATCCCCTTGGCGTTCATCCTGGACTGGCGGTTGGGGCTCGTGATGGTGCTGGGCATGCCGGTGGTGGGGCTGGGGACTCGCCTGTTCGGGCGTCGGGCGGCGGCCTCCCGCTACGAGCTGAAGCAGCAGGAGGCGGCCATTGCCGCCTTCGTCCAGGAAAACGTCACGGTGCAGCCGGTGGTGAAGGCGTTTTCCCTGGCGGAGCGGCTCGTGGCGCGCTTCGAGGCGCAGCTCGAGCGCGTGGCTCGCTCCTTTGTGCGCGCCGAGTTTTCGGCACAACTGGTGGGCAGTGGCTCGAGCCTGGGCGTGCGGGCCATCCAGGTGGTGGTGCTGGGGGTGGGTGCGGCCATGGCCTATGGGGGCCACCTCTCCACCGGGACGCTGGTGGCCTTCCTCGCCCTCCACGCCGTGGTCAGCAAGGATGCCTACGACCTCACCAAGAAGGTGGTGCCGGCCCTCATCGCCTCGTCGGGGGGGCTGCGCCGCATCGAGGAACTGCTCCAGCAGCCCGTGGCGGTCGCGGACCGGCCGCAGGCCCGGCGGTTGGAGCGAGTGGAGGGGCCGGTGCGCCTGGAGGGGGTGAGCTTCACCTACCCGGGGGGCGCCCGGGTGCTCCAAGGGGTGCGCCTCGAAATCCGACCCGGGGAGCGGGTGGCGCTGGTGGGGCCCAGCGGCTCGGGGAAGAGCACGGTGGTGCAGCTGCTGCTGCGCTTCTACGACCCCGACAAGGGCGCCATCACCGTGGACGGGCTGGACCTGCGGGAAGTGGCCCTCTCCTCCTGGTACGCCCGGGTGTCGGCGGTGTTCCAGGACAGCTTGCTGCTGTCGGGCTCCATCCGCGACAACATTGCCATGGGGCGGCCCGGGGCCACCCAGCAGGAGGTGGAGGCGGCGGCCAGGGCGGCGGAGATCCACGATGCCATTGCCGCGCTGCCCGCCGGCTACGACACGGAGATTGGCGAGGCAGGTGGGCGGTTGTCGGGGGGGCAGCGCCAACGCATCGCCATTGCCCGGGCGATCCTGCGCGACCCGGCGCTGCTCCTGCTGGACGAGGCCACCTCGGCCCTCGACCCGGCCACCGAGGCGGCGGTGAACGCCACCCTCGACCGCCTCTCCCGCGGGCGCATGGTGCTCTCGGTGACCCACCGCCTGGCCGCAGCCCGCAGTGCGGATCGCATTGTCGTGCTGGAAGGCGGCCGCGTCGTGGAGAGCGGCACCCACGAGCAACTCCTGGCGCAAAAGGGGTTGTACTGCGAGTTGTGGGAGCGGCAGAGCGGCATCGAAGTGAGCGCCGACGGGGCGGCGGGCCGGGTGGATCCCAGCTGGCTTGCCGCCGTGCCACTCTTCGCCGCGCTTGAGGAGGGGGCGCGGCAACGGCTGGCTGCGCGCTTCCGGGCACGGCCGGTGGAGGCCGGTGTTGCCGTGGTGCAGGAGGGGGAGGAGGCGGACGCGTTCTACGTCATTGCCCGCGGCAAAGTGGAGGTGGTGGTGGCCGCGGGGGCGGGGGAGCGCCGGTTGGCCGTGCTGGCGGACGGCGATTTCTTCGGCGAGGTGGCGCTCCTGCGCGAAACGGTGCGATCCGCCACGGTGCGCACCCTCTTCCCCAGCCTCTTCCTGGTGCTGGAGAAGGATGCGTTCCGGCAACTCCTCCAGGAACACCCGGCGCTGCGGGAAGGGGTGGAGGCAGCCGTCAAGGCCCGGGGCGGGCGGCGCTGGGAAGCGGTCTAAGCCGAAGCAAAGGGGGAGAGGCGCCAACGGGCCAGCTCTGCGCTCAGGGCGGTGGGCGGATCGCGGCGGGCGTCGAAGACGAACCCCTGGAAGCCCAGCGAACTGGCCGCCTCCACGTTGCGCGGCTTGTCGTCGATGAACAGGCACTCGTTCGCGGTGATGTCGGGGAACGGGCGGCGGGCGCGCTGGAGGGCCGCCTCGAAGATGCGCAGGTCGGGCTTGGCTGCGCCCACCCCAAAGGAGGTGACGACGAGTTCGGCGAGGCAGAGTTGGTCGAGGCGGAGGCGGGCCGCGAGTTCATCGAACCACGGCTTGCAGTGGTTGGAGATGATGCCCAGCGGCACACCACCCGCGGCCAGCTGCGCGGCCACCTGGCGTATCTGCCAGAAGGGGATGAGCCGTTCGCTGCGCACCAGCGCCATGAGTTCGGCCACCGTCTCGCGCATCCTGCCCTCGCGGATCACCTCGCGCCAGAACGCCTCCTCGCTGGCTTCGGGCGAGAGCTCAAACTTTCGCCAGGCCCCGCTCCCCGCCTGACGGAAGCGGGCGTCCGCCTCAAGATCGGCCGCGTACCGCTCGCGGGCGAGGCGTGAGAGGAGCGGCAGGTGGATGTCGTCGGCCAGCACCCCCCCTACGTCAAAGAAGACGATGCGGATCGGCATCAGTCGAACGCTGCAGGGCGGAGCGGGTCGGCCAGGTGCGCGCGGATCTCGTCCAGGTGCCTCTGGTTCGTGCGTTGCTCCGAAAGGGGCGGCAGCGCGTCGAAGGCAAAGAAATCGACGGCCAAGGTCTCGTCGCTCGTGCGGGCAGTGCCGCCCACGATGTCGCAGAGGAACACCAGCTTGTAGGCGTGGAATAGCTCCAGGGGGCGCCCCCCCCGGTTGGCGTCGAAGACGCCCACGAGGCGGCGCGGCACCACCTCGAAGCCGCTCTCCTCCCAGGTCTCGCGGACCACCATCTGTGACGGCGTTTCACCCACGTCGGCCCACCCTCCCGGCATGGCCCAGCGCTGGTCGGTGCGCTCCTGCACGAGGAGGATCCGTCCGTCCCGGACCACGGCGGCGCGCACGTCCACCTTTGGTGTGGCGTAGCCCGGATGGGCGACGAAGTTCTCCTCCACCGCTGCAGCGGCCAGGTGCGAGTGCTCGGCCACGATTTCCGCGGCAATGGCCGCGAGCCGGCGGTAGCGGTCGCGATCGTAGCCGCGAGCGGCGTAGGCCAGGCCGGTCTGACAAAGCGCCTGGATCTCCCGCGCCCACTCCAACCAGCGGGGGAGTGGCTGACCCTGCCCCTCCCCCTCCCCAGCCGGCGGCTTGCGGTTGCTCATGAAGTTACCCTCGGCGGCTCCTCGAAGTCAGGGTGGCCCAGATCGGCGGCGGGTGCCTCCCGGCTTTCCCGGGACAGGGACAGCAGCAGCACGAGCAGGGCCAGGACCGCGTAGGCGGCGGTGAACTGGTAGGCGAGCGCGCGCGCCAGCGGCTGCGAGAGGGTCCAGGGGAGGTACATGTTGCCGTCGGGGGAAGCCGAGTGCACCACCCCGAAGAAGGTGAACACGGCCAGGATCCCCAGGTACAGCGAGGCGGTGGCGAACCGCCGGTCGATCAACTCGGCGAGGAAGGCACCCCAGAGCATGGCGGTGAGGATAAAGCCGTTGCCGAGCGCCAAAGTCACCAGCACCTCCGGCAGTTCCTTCCCCTGGCTGCTGAGGAGCGCCGTGTAGGCGGCAAAGGGGGTGACGAAGGTGGCGAGCTTGATGGCGAGCAGGCGTGCCACCGTGGGGAAGTACGCGAACATCACGGCGGGCGCGTGTCGGGCCGGGCACGCCAGGGTGGCCTGCACCATGATGTCGAGGGCCACGAAGATGAGGATGGGCGCCAGGACCGCCCGCGGGATCAGCTCGACGATGAACCCCACGTAGCCAAACACGCCACCCAGTCCCACGAACAGGCCGGTGAGCAGCGTGTAGCCGGCGCGCGAGCCCATCCCCTTGTAGGCGGGCTGCCCGATGTAGGGGGTGGACTGGGCCACGCCGCCGCACACGCCGGCGATGAGGGTTGCCACCGCTTCGGTAAGGAGGATGCTGCGGGTGTCGAAATCATCGCCGGTCACGCGCGCCGACTCGGTGACGTTGATGCCGCCCACCACGGTGAGGATGGCAAAGGGGATGGCAATGGGCAAGTACTTGAGCGCTGCCACGAAGCCGTGGAGGAAGAGCAGCGACGGGACCGGCAGGGAAAAGTGCAGCTCCATCCGTGGCATTGGCTGGAAAGTACCGCCCACGAGCCCCAGGGGGCCCAGGGTGTAGTAGAGCGTGGTGCCCACGACAATGGCCACCAGCACGCCGGGCAGGTTCTTGGGCAGGCGAATGCGGGCCACCAGGTTGGTGAGGATCAAGCCCAGGGAAACCAGCCCCACCAGCGGCATGCCAAAGATGTCCACCATGGGGACGAAGCCGATGAGGGCGAGGCCGATCCCCGCCAGGGAACCCAGGAGCCCGGCCTGCGGCACCATCTTTTGCACCCAGCTCCCGCAGAAGGAGAGCACGAGCTTGACGACGCCAATCATCACCATGGTGGCCATGCCGAGGTACCAGGTGGCCATGGCCGCCTCGTCCACCGGCATCCCGCTGTCCTTGAGCGAGACGAAGGCGGGCCCCAGCACGGCCAGGGCAATGCCAATGGTGGAGGGGGTGTCGAGCCCCAGGGGCATGGCGGTGACGTGGGGGTTGCCGGTCTTCCTGGCGAGGCGGAAGGCCATCCAGGTGTACACCAGATCGCCGAACAGTACCCCGAAGGCGGTGCCGGGGAACATGCGTGTGTACACGATGTGGGCCGGGAATCCAAAGGCAAAGACGAGGATGCCGGCCAAGAACGAGAGCACGGTGAGGTTGTCGAACATCAGCCCGAAAAACCCGTTGATGTCGCCGACGGTGAACCACTCGTAGGGGCGCCGCTTCGCGTTCATCGGACTCTCCCGCGTTGGCGGTGGGCGTCGCTGGCCTCAGCCGCTGGCTCCGCTGGAAGTGGCAGCGGGGACGCTCGCCAAACCATTGGGGGATTCTAGCGTGCCTCGCTTGCTGCAGCTGGCGGTGGGGGCAGCGGCAAGGGCGGGAGGTTGCGCTGCCGGGCCTGGCTCGTGTGCCGCCTGTTCACACGGCCGCGTCCGGACCGGAGAAGCCCAGGGCGGAAACGACGAACCCGCTGGCCTCGGCCAGCGAGCGGAGCGCCCCCTCCAGGCAGTCCCGTGTGAGTGCCGCGGCGGGGGCGTAGGCCACGAGCCACGCCCGGGTGGTCTCGGGGAGCACCTTGACCCGCTCGCCGCCGGTGATGGGTGCATCGGCGGGACCGCGGGCATCCAGGAGGAGCGGTTTGCCCTCCAGGTTGAAGGGGCCGCGCAGCGACAGGTACGACTCCCCCGGCCGCCCGGCTCGAAACACGAAGGGTGGTTCCAGGTTGGCAGTGTTCATCACGCAGGCGGGCACGGCCAGCTCCGTCGACAGGCAGTTGTTCACGTCCACCAGAGGGTGGATGGTGGGCATGGGTTCGCCCTTGAGGAGGCGGCGTAGCAACGCCTCGGAGGAGGGGCGGTAGCGGGTGGGATCGCACCCCGCCTGCCGGAACAGGCGGCGCAGCGCCACCACCGTGGGGTGTGCCGAGAGCGACTCCAGCGTGTGGCTGGCCCGGGCGCGGGCTGCCACCTCGTCGCGCAGGCGGGCGAGGGCAGCGGGGTCGCTCCCGGGGTCCTCGATCTCGGCCCACAGCAGCAGCCAACCGGGCAGTTCGTGGCACACGGGCGGCGGAAAGGTCTCCATGCACCCATACTGCCACACCCTTGGCCCTTCGCGGGGTGGGGGCTGCGGTGGATCGGGTCAGGACCTATATTGGCAGAGGGCGAGCTGGTGGAGGCGAGCATGCGGGGAAAAGGTGGGCTTGGCAGGTACGCTCGGGCCGCAGGGGCCGCACTCTCGCTGCTCCTGGTGGTTTCGGCGGCGGGGGCCGAGGTGCGCCGACGCGTGGCGCCGGTGCCGGCACCGAACCCGGCGGCCCTGAGCCGGGTGGAGAGCTGCGAAGAACTGCGCTCGTACGTGGTGGACGCCATGGTGGAGGAGCTGGTGCGCATCTGGCTTTCCCCCTGGCGGGTGCTGGACGGGGTGGGGCTTGCGGGCACGCAGCCCACCGACTTCACCACCACCAACACGCAAGAGGCCGAGGTGGACGAGCTGGACCTCGTCAAAACCGATGGCGCGCAGATTTACGTGGCCATGGACGATACCCTGCGGGTGCTGCGTTCCTGGCCCGCCGAGGAGAGCGCGCTGCTGGCTGCCGTGCCGCTGGAGGGGTGGGCGAGCGGGCTGTTCCTGCGGCACGAGCTGGTGGCGGTCCTCTCCCCCGGCGGTGACCCGCGCCTGGGGAGTCCGTTCCCAGCGGGTGGCACGCGCATCGACCTGTTCGATGTGAGCCAGCCCACGGCGCCGCGCCGGGTGCGGCGCATCGAGGTGGAGGGGACGCTGGTGGGAGCGCGGCGCATTGGCGCGCACCTCTACCTGGTGTGCCACCGCTGGCTGCCACTCCCGGAGGAGGCGTGGAAGTTATTGTGGGGTCCTGACATCGGTCTGCCGCCGGTGAACTGGGATGCCACGCCGGAGGAGCGTCAAGCTGCAGCCGCCGTGGCCCGGGTCATCCTCCGCCCCTACGTGGAGCGCATCGTGGCGGCCATGCCCATCTCCGACTTCCTCCCCTCCATGACGGATTCGGCGTGGCCGGGGGGGACGGCTCCGGCTTTCCCCTGCTCCTCCGTGTTCCGGCCCACCCAGGCGGGCTCCTACGGCATGCTGGCCGTGCTGCACCTGGACCTGGATGCGGCCGCGGGGGGGTCCGGAGCGGTGAGTGGCGTGGGGCTTTTGGCCGAAGGGTGGACGGTGTACGCCTCCTCCCACAACCTGTACGTGGCCAACGGCCAACCGTGGTGGTGGTGGCTGGACGACAGGGAGGCCACGGCGGCCATCCACGCCTTTGCCCTGGGCGGGGAGGAGCCGGTGCGCTACCTGGCGAGCGGCCAGGTGCCGGGCTTCCTCCTGAACCAGTTCGCCATGAGCGAGCACGATGGCCTGCTGCGGGTAGCCAGCACCGAGTTCAACCTCTGGTCGCCGGCGGCAGAGGAACGCCGCGGGAGCGTGGTCACGGTGCTGCGCAACGACGGGCGAGGGACGTTGGCAGTGGTGGGGCAGCTCGGGGGCATTGCCCCGGGTGAGCGGATCTTTGCCGCACGCTTCTTGGGGGACAAGGGGTTTCTGGTGACCTTCGAACAGGTGGATCCGCTCTTCACCCTGGATCTCGCCGATCCGGCCCACCCGCAGCTGGTGGGCAAGCTGGAAATGCCAGGGTTCTCCGCCTACCTCCACCCGGTGGAGGACCGCTACCTCCTGGCCGTGGGGCGGGCGGAGGACGGTGAAGGTCACCTTACCGAGCTGGCGGTGAACCTCTTCGATGTGGCCGATCTGGCCCACCCCCGCCTGGTCCACCAGCACCTCGTGGCGCGGGGGGAGGGCGAGTGGACGTGGTCGGAAGCGCTCTGGGACCACCACGCCTTCACCTTCCACCGTGGGGTTCTCTCCGTGCCCCTGGCCTCTGCCTCGCGGGAGCGGGCGCTGAGCAGCCTGGCGGTGCTGGAGGTGGATCCCGAGCTGGGGATTCGGGAGCTGGGGCGGGTGGACCACGAGGACCTGGCGCCGCCCGAGCGGTGGAGCTGGATGCGCCGCAGCCTCTACGTGGAGGATTTCCTCTTCTCCCTCTCCACCGTGGGTATCAAGGCTTCGCTGCTGCACGAGCCAGCCCAGGTTGTGGCCAGAGTGCCGTTCTACCCGCTGGCCATCGTGGCCCCGTAGCCGCCCGCTCGTGCCCTCCTTCCAGGGACGCTAGGCGAGCTCGAAGCGCCCCGCCTCCAGGACACCCTTGAGGTGGGCCATGAACTGGTCGGCGGTGGCGCCGTCCACCAGGCGGTGATCGAAGGAGAGGGCCAGGTACACCATGTCGCGGATGCCGATGGACTCGCGCCCGTCCCCATCGCGCACCACCACCGGGCGGCGCTGGATGCCCCCCACCGAGAGAATCGCCACGTTGGGCTGGTTGATGATGGGCAACCCGAACAACCCCCCGTACGGTCCGGGGTTGGTGATGGAGAAGGTGGAGCCCTGCACATCGGCGGGCAGGAGCTGCTTGGTGCGGGCGCGCGTGGCCAGGTCGGTGACGGCGCGCTGCAAACCCACCAGCGACAGTTCCTCCGCGTGAGGCACCACCGGCACGATGAGCCCGTGCGGGAGGGCCACGGCCACCCCCAGGTTGATGTGGCGGTGGTAGACGACCTCGTTGCCCTCCAGGGAGGCGTTGAGCACCGGAAACGCCTTGAGCGCCTCCACGGCGGCGGCCATGAAGAACGGAGTGTAGGTGAGCTTCAAGCCGTGCTGGGCCTCGAAGGTGGCCTTGGCCCCTTCCCGCAGCGCCACGATGCGCGACAGTTCGGCCTCGAACACCGTGTTGACGTGGGGCGAGGTGCGCCGCGAGGCCACCATGTGCTCGGCAATTTTCTGGCGCATGACCGACAACGGCTCGCGGACCTCCTCGCCCACGAAAGGCTGCGTGGGCGCAAGGGTGGCCTTGCTCGTGGGCGCAGCCGGTCTGGGAGCTGGCACGGTGGCGGGCGGGGGGGTGGGGGGAGCGCTGGGGGTGGGAGGGGGTGGCGCTGGGCGGCGCTTCTCGATGAACGCCAGGATGTCCTCCTTGGTGACGCGCCCCTGGGCGCCGGTCCCCGGGACCTGCGCCAGGTCGATCCCATGCTCGGCCGCGATCCGCCGCACGAGGGGGGAGGTGCGGCGAGCTGGCTCCGCCTCGCCCCTCTCTCTCGCCGGGGTGGGCTCCGCTGCGGCTGGAGCGGGGGGGGTGGGGGAGGGCGGGGGTGGCGCGGGCGCCGTCTCGGCGGCGGCCACGGCCGGTGCCACCGCCTCGCCCGCTTCGGCAATGACAGCGATCACCGTCTCCACAGCCACCGTGGTGCCAGGGCCGTGGAGGATCTTGAGGAGGGTACCGGCGACGGGCGCTGGAACCTCGGCATCCACCTTGTCGGTGGAGATCTCCAAGAGCGGCTCGTCCTTGGCGACGCTCTCCCCCTCGTTCTTGAACCAGCGGACGATCGTCCCCTCGGTGATCGACTCGCCCATCTGCGGCATCACCACGTTGACGGCCATGCTCACCACCTCCCTGCGGGGAAACCGCCAGCCACCCGCAAATCAATCCCTAGATGTGGATGGCGGCGCCGTGCACCGCCTCCGCCGCTTCGTGGATCGCTTCGTGGAGCGTGGGGTGGGCGTGGATGGCGCGGATCAGCTCCTCCGCGGTCAGCTCGCCCCGCAGTGCCGCGATCCCCTCGGCAATGAGCTCGGTGGCGTGGGGTCCCACGATATGCACCCCCAGCACCTCGTCGTACTTTTCCTCGCCAACGATCTTCACGAACCCCGTCGTCTCCCCCAGGATGGCCGCCTTGCCCACCGCCTGGAAGGGGAAGGAGCCGGTGCGGACCGCGTATCCCTGCTCCCGTGCCTGGGGCTCGGTGAGCCCAACGGACGCCACCTCCGGCCAGCAGTAGGTGCAGGAGGGCACCTGGCGGTAGTCGATGGGGTGCGGGTTCTTGCCAGCCAGGTGTTCCACGGCCAGGATCCCCTCCGCAGAAGCCACGTGGGCGAGCCATGGCGTGGCGATGAGGTCGCCAATGGCGTAGAGCCCCGGCTCGCCCGTCCGGCAAAACTCGTCCACCACCACTCGCCCCTTCTCCACCTTGGCCTGCGTGTTCTCCAGACCCACGCCGTCGAGGACGGCCACCCGGCCCACGGCGAGGAGGAGCCTGTCCGCCGTGAAGGTGAGCGTTTCCCCCTTGGCGTTGGTGGCTGTACAGGTCACCGACGCGTCGCTCACCGCACACTCCTGCACGCGGGTGCCGGTGTGCACCGTGATCCCCTGCTTGCGGAAGGCCTTCTCCACCTCGGCGGAGACATCCGGGTCCTCCAGGGGAAGCGCCCGCTCCAAAAGCTCCACCACCGTCACCTTGGACCCGAAGCGCGAAAAGATGGATGCGAACTCCATCCCCACCGCGCCAGCCCCCAGCACCAGCAGCGTCGCCGGCACGTCCATGAGCTCGAGGGCGTGGTCCGAGTTGAGGATCCGCTGCCCGTCCGCGTGCAGGTGGGGGAGATCGCCGCAGCGGGAGCCGGTGGCCAGGATGATGTGGTCGGCGGTGTGGCGCTCCACCGAGCCGTCGGGCCTGGTCACCTCCACTGCCCCCCCGCCCAGCAGCTTTCCCGTCCCGGTAAGCCAACTCACCCGGTTCTTCTTGAAGAGGAACTCGATCCCCTTGGCGTTTTTCGTCACCACCCGCCGCTTGTGGGCGTGGGCCGCCTCCAGGTCCAGCTGCACCTCGCCACACACCACGCCAAACTTGGCACCGTCGCGAGCTTGCTGGAGCAGGTCGGCGGTGTGCAGCAGCGCCTTGGTGGGGATGCACCCGCGGTGCAGGCAGGTCCCGCCCAGGAATGGATCCTTTTCGACCACAAGCGTTGCAAGGCCTAGCTGGCCGGCGCGGATGGCGGCCACGTAGCCGCCGGGGCCGGAGCCGAGGACCAGGAGGTCGTGATGGGTATCGGCCATGAGGGTTCCTCCCACGGTGCCGCCCACGGCGGTCACGGGGTCATTCTAGCTGCCTGGAGCTGCAGGAGCGGTCAGGACGCAAGCCAAGGGCGGCGCTGGGGGGAGCGGCTGCCGGCACGCCGCTTCCCGTCGTTGCTTGCCTAACGGGTGGGTGCAGCCGCTGCCGGCTTTTGCTTGACCAGCTCCACGTCGATGGCGACGCTCACCTCGTTGCCCACCACGAGCCCGCCGTTGTCCATCACCTTGCTCCAGGTGATCCCGAACTCCTTGCGGTCGATCTTGGCGGTGGCGTGGGCCCCCACCCTGGTGTTGCCCCAGGGGTCGGTGATTGGCGCCGTGAGTTCGTCCACGGTGAGCACCACTTCTCTGGTCACACCGCGGAGGGTGAGGTCGCCGGTGATCCGTAGCTCGCTGCCGGAGCGCTCCACCTTCTTGGAGCGGAACGTCATGGTGGGGTAGTTCGCCACGTCGAAGAAGTCGGCGCTACGCAGGTGCTCGTCGCGCTTGGGTTCGAGGGTGTCCACCGAGGCCACGTCAACGGTCACCTGGATGGAGGCCGTGGTCGGATCGTCGTTGCTGACCTCCACCGTGCCCGAGAACTTGCCAAAGGCCCCGCGCACCGTGGACACCGTCATGTGCTTCACGCCAAACGTCAAGCGCGAGTGCGCGCTGTCGATCCCCCAGCTGCTGGGGGCAGCCTGCCCCAGCGAGGTGAACAGCGCGGTCATGCCAAGGGCGCAAAGAACGCTCCGCTTCATCGTCAAATACCCCCCTTCACACGCGAAAACTTGCGGCAGCCCTGCAGCTATTCCCGGACGCGGCAACGCGGCAAGCGTGGAAACGGCGGATGACGCGGGGCGTGGCGCGATAATGTCGGCGTGAGCAGCTCTTCCAGGCGCGACAGGATCGGGGCGCTGGTAGGCCTCGGGTTTGCTGCCGGGACGGGGCAGGCGGTGCTGGTGCGGGAGGCCATGGCCGCCGCCGGCGGGTCGGAGCTGTCGTGGGGGGTGGTGCTCTTCCTGTGGCTGGCCGGGATGGCGCTGGGCGCGCGGGTGGGGGCGAGGCGCGGCGAGCCACGCCTGGCCCTCTGGGCGCCCGTGCTGGTGGTGGCGCTGGCGGGAGCGGGGGTGGTGTGGCTGCGCTCGACCCCGCGGCTGGTGGGCGCTGCCGCTGGGGAGAGCGTGGTCATGTGGAACGCCCTGTGGGTGTGGGCCGTGGCCCTGCTGCCCGGGGCGGCGGTGGGAGGGTGGTGCTTCCCCGTCCTCGTGGAGGGGCTCGGCGACCGCCGCGCTGCGGGCACGGCGTACGCCTTGGAGGGGCTTGGCGCCACCCTTGGTGGGCTTGCCTTCACCTGGCTCTTAGCGCCACTGGGTTCCGCCTGCACGGTGGTGTTTTCGGTGGGGGCGCTGGGGGCGCTCGGCCTGTGGCGCCGAGGTTGGCCTGCGGCAGCGCTGGCCGCGGTGGTGGGTAGCGCCGTGGTGGCACCCGCGGCCAGCACGTGGCTGGCCGGGGCCGGGTGGCGGTGGTCGGGGAGGACTGGGGAGCTCGAGCGGTGGCGCGACACCCACGAGCAGCGCCTCGAGGTGACGGCGGGGCCGCCCTACTCCCTCTACGCCGATGGCCGGCTGGTGAGCACGCTCCCCGATCCCTACCGGGCCGACCCACTCGGTCACCTGGTGATGCTGCTGCACCCGGCCCCCCGGCGGGTGCTGGCCGTGGGGGTGGGAGCCGACGGCCTGCTGCCGGCCATGCTCCAGCACCCGGTGGAGCGCATCGATGTGGTGGAGGAGGACCGAGCCCTGCCCCAGCTGCTGGCGTCGTGGCTGGGCGAGGAGCTGCGATCCGCCCTGGCGGACCGCCGCGTGAGGGTACGGCGCAGCGACCCCGTGACCCTGGTGCGGGGGAGTGAGCGGTGGGACCTGGTGCTGCTGCGCGACGGGGATCCCACCACCCTGCGCCGCAACCGGACGCGGACCCTGGAGTTTTTCTCCGACTGCCGACACTGCCTGGCACCGGGGGGGGTGCTCGTCCTACGCGTGGGGGTACCGGACACCTACCTGGGCGGTCCAGGGGGAGAGCTGCTCGCGACCCTGGCGAGCACGGTACGCCGCGTGTTCCCGCTGCCGGTGGGGGTGCCGGGCGAGGAGGTGATGGTGGTGTGCGGGCGGGATGGGGAGGTGGCGGTGACCCCCGAACTCCTGGCCAGCCGGCTGGCGGTGCGGGGTGTGGCCCCCGAGCGGTTCCACCCCGCCATGCTCCCCCTGCTGGTGGACCCCGCCCGGGCGGAGAGCCTCACCCGGTTCCTGCGCACGGCGCCTGGGGAGCCAAACACGGCCGCCCACCCGCGCGCGGTGGCGCTGGCGGCAGCTCGGGTGGAGGGGCGGGGGAGTCCGCGTCTGGCTCGGGCGGTGGCCCGCG
>JACADV010000012.1 GCA_013388425.1 Thermoanaerobaculaceae bacterium
CAGCCTCGCGGGCGGCCACCGCTTTGGCCGGCACCCACAGCCGGTTCAAGAGGTCCCACACGCGCTCGGGAGTCTTGGCCATCGCCTCGTCCAGCACGAAGTCAGCCCAGGTGGCAAAGTCCAGGAGCCGTGCCCGCTCGGCGCGCAACGCCGCCATCCGCGCCGCGAGCACCTTGTTGTCGGTCTCGTTCCCGTGGTCGCCGCGGCTGGTGTAGGCGGAGAAGATCTGCCGCCGCAGCTCCCGGTTGTCGGCGGCCTCCAGGAACGGCCAGATGGAGGGCGCGTGGAGCGTGAACACCCACTTCCCCTCGAGGCCCGCCCGCCTCGCCGCCTCCGCAGCCCCTGCCTTCACCCGCTCTGGCAAACCTGCCAGATCGGCGGGATCGCTGACCACCAGTCGGTAGCTGTTGATCTCCTTCAGGAGGTTGTCCCCGAACTTCGTGCCGGCCGTGGCCAGCTCCGCGTTGATGGCCCGCAGCCGCGCCTGGGCCTGCTGATCCAGCAGTGCCCCACCGCGCACGAAACCCTTCCACGTCTCTTCCAGGAGCTTGGCCTGCTCGGGAGTAAGGTGCAACCTGTCCCTGGCCTCCCACACCGCTCGGACACGGGCCAACAGCCTGGGGTCCAGGTTGATGTCGTCCCGGTGTGCGGCGAGCCGCGGCGCCGTGGTGCGGGCGATCTCCTGCAGCGCCTCGTTGGTTTCGGCGCTCACCAGGTTCTGGAAGACTCCCAACACCTTGGCGAGCAGCTCCCCCGAGGCGTCTAGCGCCTCGATGGTGTTGGCAAAGGTGGGAGGCTCCGAGTTGGCCACGATGGCCGCCACTTCCTGCTTCTGGAGCGCCATCCCCCGCTCGATGGCCGGCAGGAAGTGCTCGGGCCGGATGTCGCCAAAGGGAGGCAGACCGAAGGGGGTGCTCCACTCCACGAAGAAGGGGTTTTCCTCGGGCAGAACCGTTTGCGCCGGTAACGGCAGGGCAACGGCGAGCAGCAACAACAGTGTCCACCGCTTCACACCACACCTCCTCTCGCGGTCCCTGTGCTGATATCCCGCGGGCCCGCTGTGACCTCGCCATTGTACGCGGCGGGGAACGGTAACCCTCCCGTCGGGTTCAGGGGGTTCGCCTTCGAGCGTGACCCACGGCCGACACGAGTCCGTAGACGTCATCGCAAGTGTTGCAAATACACACTTTACAAACCAGCCGCGGGGGATTAGATTGTCCTCGCCGCCCCGGCCGCGAGCCAGGGGGCAGGGAGGCTTCAACGATGCGAACAGCGTTGCTCGTGGTGCTCCTCGCCGTTTTTGGGCCGGATCCGCTGGTGTGGGCTCAGCAGGAGGGTGCTGCAGTACCGACCGAGGAAGCCCAGGCCAGCAGCAAGGGTAAGTCGGACACCGAGAAACCTGCCCAGACGTCCACACCGCTCCACGAAGAGGTGGTGGTAACAGCCACCCGCTACGAGGTGGACTCTTCCCAGACGCCGTTGCCCATCAGCTCGCTCTCCCAGGCGGATCTGGAGCGGCTGCGTCCGGAACGGCTAGTGGACGCCCTCAAGACCATGGCTGGCGTGGAGTTCACCGGGGAAGGACCGTTCCGGGGACTGCCCATAATCCGCGGTCTCGCGAGCAACCGTATCCTCGTCCTGGTGGACGGCGAGCGGCTCAACAACGCCCGCGAGTCCACCCAGTTTGCCGGCATTCAACCGGGCCTCGTGGACCTCTCGGCGGTGGAGCGGGTGGAGGTGCTCCGCGGACCGGCCTCGGTGCTCTACGGCAGCGATGCCATTGGCGGTGTGATCAACATCATCACCAAGCAGCGCCCGTTTACCCCTGGGCCGCTCCAGCTGGACGGGGTTGCTTCGTACGAGTACGGCACCTCCGCGGACGCCAACCGCGCCCGGGCAGAGCTCAACGGCACGGGGGAAAAGGTGGCGTTCCACCTGGGCGCCTCCTGGGCCAGCGTGGGCAACTACCAGAGCCCGAAGGGGGAGGTCCCCAACTCGGGGATGGACCAGAACAGCGCCGACGGCTCCCTGCGGCTGCTGCTAGGCCAGAGCAGCGTGCTCAACCTCAACGTGGAGAGCGTCAACACCCGCGACGTGGGCTTCCCCGGCTACGACCCCGTCACCTCCGGGATCGACATCTCCTTCCCCCGCTTCGACCGCGACAAGGTCGGTTTGACGTGGCAAGCCGGTGATCTCTTCGGCCTCGACACGGTGACGCTGCGCTCCTACGTCCAGAAGGTGGTCAAGGAGAGCAAGCGCAACATCAAGATGGGGCCGCGCTTCTTCTCCAACAACACCACCACCTCCAACATCGACTCCACGGGTCTGAGCGGTCAGGGCTCGCTGGTCACCGGCTCCCACCGCCTCACCTTTGGCGCCGATTTCGTGCGCGACCGCATCCACGACGAGACCGTTGCCGAGAGCTCCTTCGGTTCCAGCAACGCCGTCGCCGTGCCCGATAGCACCCAGACGGGCTTGGGTGTCTTCCTCCAGGACGAGATTTCGGCCAGCCAGCGGCTGAGCCTCGTGGGCGGGCTGCGGGCCGACCGCTACTCGTTCACGAGCAGCGACGATCCCCGTTACCTCGGCGAACCCTTCGACGTGCAGGATTCGGCCGTCTCCGGCAACCTGGCCGCGCGCTACGCCGTCACCCCCCACGTGCAGCTCACGGCCAGCGTGGGCCGCGGCTTCCGCGCCCCGAACCTGCAGGAGCGTTCCTACACCGGCCTCGTCTCCACCGGCGACACGTGGGTGGTGCAGAACCCCAACCTGGGGCCGGAGACCTCCTTCAACATCGACGCCGGGTTCAAGGTGCGCTACGACCGCTACGCGGGCCAGTTCACCGTGTTCCGCAACGCCGTGGATGATTTCATCACCTTCGAGTTCCTGGGCGAGGATCCCAATACCGGCCTCATGCTCTCGCGCTTTGCCAACATCAAGGCAGCAACTTTGCAAGGTGCCGAGTTCGAGCTCCACGCGTTCCTCGATCCGGCCTGGACGGCGTTTGGCGTGGCCAGCTACACCCGTGGCACCGACGACAGCACCGGCGACCCACTCCCTCTCATCCCACCGCTCAAGGTGGTGCTGGGCGCGCGCTACGAGCACCCGCGCTGGTGGGGGGAACTCAGTACCCGCATCGTGGCGCGGCAGGATCGCATTCCGCCCGACACCCCCGCCGATACCTACGAGGAAACGCCGGGGTTCACGGTGTTCGACTTGCGGGCAGGTACCGAGCTGGGTGCCGGTTTCCACCTGCAGGTAGCGGTGGACAACCTCCTCGACAAGGCTTACCACGAGCCGTTCAACCGGCGCCTGGAGAGTAGCCGCAACGTGCGGACGACCGTAGTCTACCGGTTTTGAGGGCAGGGCGAAGGGTTGCAGCGTCCATCGAAAGGGGTGGTTACCTTCGTGCGAGCAGAAAGGTGCTGTAGCCATCCACCATGGAGCGGCGGCGCAACTCGAGGCCGCAGCGCGTGACGGCGCTCGCAACGGGGAAGTCGTCCTCCCAGAGGATGCCCGAGAGGATCATCCACCCGCCGGGGGCAGCCGCCGCCGCAAGCCCTGGCGCCAGTGCCTGAAGGAGGTCGCCGTGGTGACGTGTTCTCCCGAACCGAAGGCGCCGGCGGTCACCACCACCGCGGTGCGGCCCAGCGGTGGCGCCAGGGCAGGGGTTTGTGTCACCCACAGCTTCGTGCCAATGGAGATCCCTCTCTCGGCCAGTGCTCGCCTCCCTCTGCGGACCAGGGTGCCTGGCCCGCGCCCGCCCAAACAAGACGCGGCAGGTACCAGCTCCACCCCAGCCGCCCCCCGGTCGCTGCGGCGGAGCGGGAACGGTACCGTACAATGGAGCAAGGAGAACTGGAGCCATGGTGACCATCGAAGAGATCGGAACGGCTGCCGGTGTCGTGTGGCGGCTCTTGAAAGCATCCGGCCCCGCCACCCTGTACGCCATCGAACGCGGCGCGGCGCTCCCCCGTCCGCTGGTCCCCCTCGCCCTCGGCTGGCTCGCCCGCGAGGGGAAGCTGCAGATCCAGGAGGACGAGGGGACCGTGCGCTACTCCGTCACCGACTGAGGCGCCCTGCACCATCCTCCCCCTTACCGCGGTGAGGAGTTGCCCGCTGTCCTCACCAGCGCCTCCAATAGCTCGTCCACGACCCGCAGCGTGAGGCCCCAGATCACGCGGCCGCCGTAGCGGTAGCAGGGCAGCGGCAACGGGACCCCCCGCCGGACCCAGGTCATGCGCGATCGGTTGCCCCGATCCAGGAAGAAGGAAAGGGGAACCCACACGATTTCCTGCACTTCGTGGTTGGCCTCGAGGACCACCTGGGCGTCGCGCAGGGCAAAGACGAACGGCACCACGGCCCGCGGCGCTGCCGGGGGTGCCAGGTGCGTGTGCACCTCCGAGAGCTGCCCCACCAGCTCCCCCGCCAACTCCAGGTCCAGGGCCAGCTCTTCACGGGTCTCGCGGATGGCAGTGGCGAGGGGGCTGCGATCAGAGGCGTCCACCCGCCCGCCGGGGAAACCCATGTGCCCCGACCAGGGGTCGCGGGGGTCCTCGGCCCTGCGGATGAAGAGCAGCTCGGCGCCGTGGGGCGCATCCCGGTACACCGCAGCCACGGCCGCCTTCTTGGTGGCAGGAACTTTAGCATCGCTGTGCGGCACGATGGCCGCCACCGCTGCTCGCAGGCGCTCCCCGTCAACCATGCTCGCCACCGGCGTATTCTGCCACCGCTGCCGGCACGGGTGACGTGCTAGAGTGAGTGTGGAATGCGGAGGAAGCGGCACATGCGGCGAGAGTACCTGTGTCCCAGCTGCGGCGGCGTCCTCAACCCCGGCACCAAGGTGGTCTTCGTCATCGAGCACGGCGCCTCCCGCGCCCTCCTGTTGCTGAGCCCCCGTCTGGGGGACTACGGGGCGGTGGTGGGGCGCGGCCTCGTGGTGACGCCGGGGGAGGCGTACCGCTTCAGCTGCCCCATCTGCCACGCCGACCTTACCTCTCCCCACGACCCCCACCTGGTCCAGGTGCTCTCCCGCCTCGGCGATGGGGCCCCAGCAGTGGTGGCGTTTTCCCGCATCGCCGGGGAGCACGCCACCTTCCTCCAGGACGCCCGCGGCCTGCACCGTTTTGGCGAGCACGCCGCCCGCTATCAGGAACTCAACTTCTTTGGCGCAGGTCACGGGCCCCAGGAGTAGCTGCTGGTGCGCAACGCCACCATCCCGTCCAACGCCGTGCTGTCGGCTCCTGCGAGTCACCTGCCCGTTGCAGCGGCGGACCGCCGCCGCCTGGGGGACGTCCTGGCGCGGGTGGCCCGAGCAGCACCGGTCCGGCTGGTGGTGGGGATTGCCCTCTGCCTCGCCACCCCACCCCTCCTCGCACGCACGGTGCGGCCGCTTATTGGCGCCAGCCTGGCGGGCGCCATGCCCCTCGCCCGTACCGCCCTCCTCCTCCTCACCTATGCGCTGGTGGTGCGGTTTTCCGAGCAGCGGCGGGTCGCGGAGCTGCCGCTACGCCGGGCCCCCCACCACCTGGCCGGCGGCGCGCTTGCGGGAGTGCTGACCTTTGCGGCCGTGTTCGCGCTGCTCCTGGCCCTGGGCACCTACCCAGTGGTCGAGCTGCAACGCCCCCTGGGGCTCCCTGCCACGGCAGCGCTGCTCCTGTACCTGGCCTTTGCGGAAGAGGTGGTATTCCGCGGATTCTTCCAGCGCATCCTGGAGGAGCGCCTGGGAACCTGGCTCGCTCTGCTCGCTTCCAACACCCTGTTCGCCCTCGCCCACCACAACAACCAGGGGGCCACAGCCATCAGCACCGCAGGCGTCGCCCTCGCTGGCCTCGGTCTCGGCCTCCTCTTTGCCCTCACCCGTTCCCTCTGGTGGCCCGGGGCCGCCCACTTTGCCTGGAACGCGACCCAGGTTCTCTCCGGCGCCGCCGTATCGGGCCACACGGTGTTCGCGCACGCCGCGCTGCTGCGGCTCTTCCCCCGCAGCGACGCCTGGCTCACCGGCGGCGAGTTCGGGCCGGAAGGCTCCATCGTGACCCTGGTGGTCCTGCTCGCCCTGGCCTCGGGCCTGGCTGGCGCCGCAGCGGCGCAGGGCGCGCTCCGCCCCCCGCGCTGGCGGCGTCGCCGCCCGCCCAAACCGGTGTCCGTCACTCCTTCATGATGTAAGCGAGCTTCACGTAGGGCGGCAGGTGCTGGGCCGCGTCCACCTTGACGTCGTGGGTGTGGCCGTCGTTGGCGGCGTGCTCGTCGTCGCCAGACTCGATCTTCTCGTCCTTCTCCCGCGGACCCCCGGTTCGCGCCGAGTGGGTGTGCGAGACGGCGCCGCCCTGCTCGCCAATCGCCCCGGTGGCGGGGTTCAGGCCGAGGATGAAGCGGTCCCTCAAGTCGGGGGTGGGCATGCCCGAGGCGGTGGGGCGCCCGTCGCAGAGCACCCACCCTGCGGGCACGACGGTACCGTAGAACGCCACCACCACTCCGGACGGCACCCCGGCGGGCACCCCTGCCCCGCTGGCAGCGGCGGGGGCGGCCGTACCGGCCGGAGCAGGCGAGGTGGGTGCAGGGCTCTGCGGACCGGTGCAGGCCAACGCCAACCCAAGGCCCACGACTGCGAGGATGCTGGGGACTGCCTTGCTGGGTTCGCTCATGAGACCTCCTCCCTCTCCCACGGAGAAGCGAGCTCAAGGGTGCCACACTCGCCCCGCCGCGGGAACCCCCCGGGGCAAGGGCGCGCACTGCGTTGGGGGACAGCCACGGCAAAGTAGGCGTCGACGCGCGTCGCACCGAAAGCAGCACAAGGAGTTGCTGCTGCTTATCTGCCCGAACTCTCCCCGCTGCCGACAGCCGCACCCAGCGCTGCCATCACCTCCCCGAGATCAGAAATCCCCTTGGCCGCCGCCACCTCCCGCAGCGTACCCCACACCGGTTCCCCGCACTGGATGCAGACGATGCCAAACCGCCGCAGGATGGCGGGGGCCTGGGGCAGGATCTGCACGAGCTCCTCGATGGGCACGTCGGGATCGATGACCGGCTGGGAAGCTCGCTCCTCTCCCATGGACTCACCTCCCTCTGCAAACCAGGCGATCCCCGCCCAGGACCGCCCCTGGTTGCTGTGGCCGGGGCAGGCACCTCTCGCCCCACTGCCCCCTCGGCAAATTCCCGGCGCTGGCCCTCCCACCGCCGCTCCCCTCACACGCTGCCCAGCTCGGCGGTGGGCAGAAAGCGCGGTGGCCGTCGCACTCGCGTTGCCGCCTCGAAACCGCTGGCCAGGCGCAGGAGCACCGGCTCCGCCCAGGCCCGGCCGATGAAGGTCACCCCCACGGGCAGGCCAAAGGAGTACCCGGCAGGCACGGTGATGGCAGGGTAGCCGGACACCGCTGCCGGGGTGGAGCTGGCGCCTTGAAAGTGATCGCCGTTCACCAGGTCGATGGGCCAGGGGGGCGAGCCAGTGGGGGCCACGATGGCGTCGAGCCGGTGCTGCTCGAAGACCACGTCGAGCCCCCGGCGGCGGGAGAGCTCGCGGCACCGCCGCAGCGCCTTCCGGTAGGCGGCGTCGGACAACGGCCCCTTGCCGGCAGCCCTCTCGAAGATCTCCTGGCCAAAGAAGCGGAGCTCCTCCTCCTGGTGTTGCCGGTTGAAGGCGATGAGATCCGCAAGCGTGCGCGGCGCTTCCCCGCCGGGGAGCGCCGCCAGGTACGCCTCCAGGTCGGCCTTGAACTCGTACAGCAGCACTTCGAACTCCGCCTCGTCGTACTCGCCCAGGTGCGGGATGTCGGCGGGATCCACGAGGGTGGCACCAGCCTCCTTCATGGCGGCGAGGGCGCTAGCGAAAACCGCGTCCGCCTCGGGGCTGTAGCCGGTCACCTTGGCCCGGGCCACGCCGATTCGCGCCCCTCCCAGCCCCTGGGGGTCGAGAAAACGGGTGTAGTCCGCGTGGGTCCGGCCACGCCCAGCAGCCGTGGCCGGGTCGCGGGGATCCACCCCCACCAGCACCCCCAACAGACACGCGGCATCCGCCACCGTGCGCGCCATGGGTCCCGCCGTGTCCTGGCTGTGGGCAATGGGGACGATCCCCGAGCGGCTCACGGCACCCAGCGTGGGTTTGATCCCCACCAGGGAACAGGCGTGGGAGGGGCAAACGATGGAACCGTCGGTTTCGGTGCCCACCCCCACTGCAGCAAGATTTGCCGCAACGGCAACTCCCGTCCCCGAGCTGGAGCCACAGGGGTTGCGGTCCAGGGCGTAGGGGTTGCGGCACTGGCCGCCGCGCCCGCTCCAGCCGCTGGAGGAGTGGGTGGACCGGAAGTTGGCCCACTCGGACAGGTTGGTCTTGCCCAAGATCACCGCCCCGGCTGCCCGCAGCCGTTGCACCAGGAAGGCGTCCTCGGCGGGGCGGGCGCCCAAAAGCGCCAGGGAACCGGCGGTGGTCTCCATCCGGTCGGCGGTGGCGATGTTGTCCTTGATCAGCACCGGAATGCCGTGCAGCGGCCCGCGCGGTCCGCGCTCCGTGCGCTCGTGGTCCAGGGCCTCGGCAATGGCCAAGGCGTCCGGGTTCACCTCGATCACCGACCGCAGGGTAGGGCCCTGGGCATCCAGCGCCGCGATCCGTTCCAGGTAGGCCTGGCACACGCTGCGCGAGGTCAGCTCCCCCGCGGCCATTCGCGCCGAAAGCTCGGCGATGGTCACCTCTTCCAGGGGGAACTCGGGGAGCGCTGGAACTGCTGTAGCAGGAGCTGCCCGCCCTCGCCCACCACCCCCCACCGCCGCTGCCAGCCCCGACAGCACCGCTGTCCGCACCAGTTGGCGGCGGTCCATGCCTTCCGCCCCCTTACCGTTGCACCGACTTGCTCGCTTCGCCATCGCTACCTCCTCACACCGCTGCCCTCTGCCCCGCCCCCAGCCATCTTCACACCCCCTCCCCCGCCGGGCAAGGTGCCCGCGCCAGGAGCTGCGGGAAGCCGCCGCTCACGGGATCGCCAGGGCGCGCCCTACTCGCGCTAGCATAGCGCCCGGAGGGAGAGGAGGGTTGCGCATGAGCGTTCTCACTGGCAAGCACGTACTCGTCACCGGCGCTTCGAGCGGCATCGGAGCCGCCTGTGCCGAGGCGTTCGCCCGCGAAGGTGCCCACGTAGTCATGGCGGCGCGGCGTCGCGACCGGCTCGATACCCTGGCCGCCCGCCTGGAGCAGGAGTACGGCGTCACCGTCACCGCCCATACCCTGGATGTGCGCGACCGCGAGGCCGTGGCGGCTCTGGCCGAGGTGGTCACCGAGCGCTGGGGGGCGCTGGACGTACTCGTCAACAACGCCGGGCTGGCCCGGGGTGTGGCGCCGCTCCAGGAGGGGCGCCTGGAGGACTGGGAGGAGATGATCGACGCCAACTTGAAAGGGCTCCTCTACGTCACCCGCGCCTTCCTGCCCCCCATGGTGGCGGCGCGGCGCGGCCACGTCATCAACATTGGCTCCATTGCCGGCCACGAGACCTACCCCGGCGGGAACGTGTACTGCGCCACCAAGCACGGCGTGGCGGCGCTCACCAGAGGGCTCGCCATGGACCTCTTGGGAACTGGCGTGCGCGTTTCCTCGGTGGACCCTGGCCTGGTGGAGACCGAGTTTTCTCGGGTCCGCTACCGGGGCGACGAGGAGCGTGCGCGCGCTGTGTACCGCGGGCTTGAGCCGCTCACTGCCGCGGATGTGGCCGAGGCGGTGCTCTTCTGCGCCACCCGTCCGCCCCATGCGAACGTGCGCGAGCTCATCCTCGTGCCCACAGCCCAGGCCTCGGTGGCCCACGTCTTCCGCAACCCCAGCTGACTCAAGCGGTGGCGCTCCGCAAGGCGCTCGCCTCGCCAAAGAGCGAAACCGCCGTGCCATAGGCGGCGCGCATTGCCGCCACGTAGGCCACCAGGCGCGGCAGCTCCTCCAGCCGCAACGCCTGGCCGCCGTCGCACAGCGCCACCTCCGGTCGCGGGTGGAAGTCCACCAGCACCGCCGTGGCGCCAGCCACCACTCCCTGGCCGATGGCGTGCACCACGTCCGGAATGCCGTCCGGCGCCACCGCCCGCGACCCCACGCTGTGGGAGGGGTCCACGCACACGGGGAGGCGGGTCTGCCGCCGCACCACTGGCACGTGGGCAAAGTCCACCAGGTTGCGGTGGGGATCGCCCAGGTGCGTTTTGACCCCCCGCAGGCAGAACACGATGCGCGAGTTGCCCTCGCTGGCGATGTACTCGCAGGCGTTGAGCGACTCCTCCAACGTGATGCCCATCCCCCGTTTGTAGAGGACCGGGAACTCCCCCCGCCGACCGATCTGCTTCAGAAGCTCAAAATTCTGCGCGTTGCGAGTCCCCACCTGCAGCATCCCCGCCGTCGGCCGGCCGGCCGCCTCCAGCGCTGCGTCGATCTCATCAATGTGGCGGGCGTCCGTGACTTCCATGGCCACGAGGCGAATCCCGTACTTGCCGGCCAGTTCCAACACCCAGGGGAGGCAGGCGCTGCCGAGACCTTGGAAGTCGTAGGGCGAGGTCCGCGGCTTGTACGCCCCCATGCGCGCCGTGACGATCCCCGAAGCAGCCAGGGCGGCCATGGTGGCCTCCACGTGCTGGCGGGTGTCCACCGCACACAGGCCGGCGATGAGGTGCACGCTCCGTTCGTCGAAGCGCACCCCGTTCACGGCAAACCCCACCGACCGCGGGGCGGGATCGTGCCGACCGATGAGCCGGTAACGGGCCGAGACCCGCACCACCCGCAGCACCCCGGGCAGGGCGTCGAAGGCGTCGGCGGGCACCTGCGCGGTGCAGCCCACTAGGTGCACTTCGGTGAAGGTGTGTTCGGCCCCGCAAAAATCGTACGGCCGCACCTCGAGGCCGGGAAACCGCCGCGCCACGGCCACCACCCTCTCCACCACCGCCCGTCGATCGGGCAGATCCGGTTCGAGAATGACGATCATCTCCCCCTCCTTCCGCCTCAGGCCACCGGCTCGTCCACCTGGGGCAACCTCGCCAGCGACGCTGCAATCGCCTCGCCAGGGTAGGCAAAATCGGCGAGTTTCCCGTCCAGGTGCGCCTCGTAGGCCGCCAGATCGAACAGGCCGTGCCCCGACAGCGAGAAGAGAATCACGGCGCTCCGGCCTTCCTCCCGCAACTCTTCGGCCTGGCGCACCACCGCAGCAATGGCGTGCGCCGATTCGGGGGCCGGCACGATCCCCTCGGTGCGGGCGAACAAGCGGGCCGCTGCAAACACTTCGCTCTGTCCCACCGCCTGGGCGCCAATCACACCCGCGTCCAGGAGGGCGCTCACCAGCGGCGCGGCCCCGTGGTAGCGCAGCCCCCCCGCGTGGGAGGCGGGCGGGATGAAATCGTGCCCCAAGGTGTACATTTTCACGATGGGCGTGAGCTTGGCCGTATCGCCGTAATCGAAGGCGAAGCGCCCACGCGTGAGGGTGGGGCAAGAGTCCGGCTCCACCGCCACAGCGCGCAGCGGTGCGCCCTCCAGAATGTCGGGTATAAAGGGCAGGGCGAGACCGCCGAAGTTGGAGCCGCCCCCGTGACAACCGTAGATGAAGTCCGGCACCTCCCCCACCAGCGCCAGCTGCTTCTTGGCCTCCAGCCCGATGACGGTCTGGTGGAGCAGCACGTGGTTGAGGACGCTGCCCAAGGAGTAGTTGGTGTCCTCTCGCCCTGCCGCCTCCTCTACCGCCTCGCTGATGGCGATGCCCAGGCTGCCCGGGGAGTCGGGGTTCTCCGCCAGCACGGCCCGCCCCGCCTGAGTGTTGGTAGAAGGGCTTGCCAGCACCTCGGCGCCGTACAGGCGCATGAAGGTGCGGCGGTAGGGCTTTTGATCGTAGGAGACGCGCACCATGTAGACGCGGCAGCTCATGCCGAGCATCTGCGTGGCAAAGGCCAGGGCACTCCCCCACTGCCCGGCACCGGTTTCCGTGGTGAGCCGCAGGATCCCGTGCTGGCGGTTGTAGTAGGCCTGCGGCACGGCAGTGTTCGGCTTGTGGCTGCCGGTGGGTGAGACCCCCTCGTGCTTGAAGTAGATGCGCGCGGGAGTGCGGAGGGCTCGTTCCAGGCGGGTGGCACGCACGAGCGGGGTGGGGCGCCACATGGAGAGGATGTCCAGCACCTCCTCGGGGATGGGGATCGAGCGCTCGCCGCTCATCTCCTGCTCCAGAAGCTGCGGCGGGAAGATGCGCCCCAGCTCGGCCGGACTCACCGGCTTGCCGCTGGCGGGGCTGAGCGGCGGGTGCAGGCGAAACGGCAGGTCAGCCTGGACGTTGTACCAGCTCCGCGGCATCTCGCTGGCCGGCAGAGTGATGCGCTCGACGCAGCGGCTCACTGTGGGTGGGGTCGTGATCGTTTCCTGGGTTCTCTGGGCCATGGGGTTCCTCCCTGTTCCTCTGCAACAAAAAAGGCCCTCCGGTTTCCGGAGGGCCCTGGTCACGCAGCGTCGAGAGACTATGGCGTGGCCACACGCCCTCCGTTCTTGCCCGCGTACCACCACCACCCCAGTTGCGCAAGGGCGATCCCGTTCACGGAGGGCGCGGCGTCTCGAACCATATCGACCGCGATCCTGCCACTACCCTGCCGGCGTGTCAACCCCTCCAGCTGGCCCTCCAGGTGACCGCCCTCCCGATCACCCTGGGCCAGCCACCTCCCCGTCACCCTGAGC
>JACADV010000073.1 GCA_013388425.1 Thermoanaerobaculaceae bacterium
CCCGCTCGGCTGCAGCCAGGCGCTCGCGGGTCACTGCCACCACGCTGTGGGCGCGCTCGGCCGCGGCCGTGGCAGCGGCCGCCGCCCCGCGTGCCGCTTCCGCCTGCTGGCCCAGCTCCTCCGCCGTGCGTTCCATCTCCTCCACCCGCTGGGCGAGGCGCTCCGCCTCCTCCTGGGCGGCGTGCAGGCGGGTGGCGAGGGCTTCCAGCTCCTGGGTGAGACGGGTCTCCTCTGCACCCAGGGCTTCCAGTTCGCGCTCCAGCCGCTGCCGTTCGCGGTGCCGCGCCTCGCACAGCGAGCGGGCTGCCGCTGCTGCCGCGGCGGCGCGCCGCCCCTCTTCCTCGCGCTGGCCCAGCTCCGCCTCCAACGTCTCCAGGCGCTCGGCGAGGGTTGCGAGTTGGGCTGTGAGGTTCTCCTCCTCTACCCCTGTTTGCTGCTCGGCGGCCAGGGCCTCTCGGTGCCGGGCCCGCAGTTCCAAGAGCCCTGCGCCGGCGCTTGGGCCCCCGGCCAGGGTGACGCGCGTGCCGCGCCGGCGGCCACGCTCGGGCAGGACGAGGACGAGGTCGGGGTCTTCGGCAGCGAGGGTTGCAGCGTGCGCGGCGCTCTCGGCCGTGGCGGCTCGGGGCAGGGCGCGGGAGAGCCACGGGAGGTCGCGCTCCGCCACCCGGGCGGCGGCCAGCAGGGGCGAGGGCCTGGCCGGCAGAGAGCGGTCCGCCACCACCGCTTCGACGCGGCCTTCGAGGCGGTCGAGGGCAGCGAACAGGTGCTGGAGGGTTTCCTCGTCGGCCAGCACTGGCAGCGAGAGGAGCTCCCCGAAGGCGCGGTCGAAGAGGGGAGCCAGCTCGGGCGGTGGGTCGAGGAAATCGGCCACGGTTCCTATGACGGCCTCCTGGCGCAGCACGCGCGCAAGGGCCTGGGGGAGGGTGCGCGCCGTCTGGAGTTGGCGCTCGAGGGCCTCCCGCTCGTGGCGGGCCTGCCAGCGGGCGTGGGCCGCTGCATCGCGAAGGCGCGCCACCTCGGCCCTCTGCGCCTTGAGCTGGGCGTGGCGCCGGCGCGTCTCCTCCTGGGCCGCCTCGGCAGCGTGCAGCGCCGCCTCTGCCTCGGCCGCCTGGCGGGCCGCCTCCTCCTCGGACGTGCCCAAGGTGCCCAGGTGGGTGCGCAGTCGCGCTGCCTCTGCTTGCAGGCGCCGCAGCTGGAAGCGGCTCTGTTCGTGCTCCACCTCGAGGCGGTGCACCTGCGCCCGTGCTTCGCTTGCAACGGCAAGGGCCTGCAACAAATGGCGGCGTTGCTCCTCCGCCCCCGCCACCACGCGCGTGGCCTCGGCCGCAGCGGCCGCTGCTGCCGCTTGGGCGGCGTCGCTGGCTGCCTGCGCCGCCTCCAGCTGGCTGCGCGTCGTGGCCAGGGCCCCTGTCAAGGTTTCGGCACGCACCTCCAGCTCGCGCCGCTGCGCCTCCATGCTGGCAATTTCCGTTGCCGCCCTGGCAACGCTGGCGAGAGCGTCCTCCACCTCGCGGCGTGCCGCCGCCTCTTCCGCCTCGCAGCGCACCGCTGCTGCCTGGGCCTCGGCCTCTTCGCGGCGGGCGGCGGCGAGCGCTTCGTGGCAGCGGTCCAGGACACCCCGCGCCTGCTCCAGGCGCGCGCCCGCCTCGGCGAGCCGTGCGGCCTCCGCCGCCTCCTGCTCCGTGGCCTCTGCCACAGCTCGCTCGCGCTCCTCCAGGCGGCGGGACGCTGCCTGGCGGCGCCCGGCCAGGAGGGCCGAGCGGGTCGCCACCAGCTGGTCGCGCAGCTCGAAGTAGCGCTCTGTCTGGCGGGCCTGCTTGCGCACCGCCTCCAGGGAACGGCGGATCTCGTTGCTCACATCCACGATCCGCACCAGGTTGGCGCGGGTTTCGGCAAGCCTGAGCTCGGCCTCGTGGCGTCGGGCCCGGAAACGGGTGATGCCGGCCGCCTCTTCGAAGAGGGCGCGGCGCTCGTTGGCGCGCAGCGACAGGACCTGGCCGATGCGGCCCTGTTCGATGACGGCGTAAGCACGGGTGCCCAGGCCGGCGTCGAAGAGCGCGTCCATCACATCCTTGAGGCGCACCTTGCGGCCGTGGAGGCGGTACTCCGAGGTGCCGTCGCGAAAGACCCTCCGGCTCACCTCCAGGACCCCGCCGGTGGAGACCCAGCGGCCGTCGCTGGAGGAGATGGTGATGGCCACCTCGGCCGCCCCCAGGGGGGGGCGGTTGGGGGAGCCGGCGAAGATCACCTCCGCCATGGACTGCGAGCGGAGGAGGCGGGCGGACTGCTCCCCCAGTACCCAGGCAATGGCGTCGGAGATGTTCGACTTGCCGGCGCCGTTGGGTCCGACGATGGCAATGAGCGAGCCGGGGAACGGCAGCTCCACCCGGCCTGCAAAGGACTTGAAGCCTTCCATCACGAGCCGGGTGAGTCGGAGCGTGGCCATGTTCGAGGGGCGGATGGTACCACCGCGTGGGGTCTCAGGAGCTCCGCTGCCGGCCCTCGCCCCACACCCCCGCAACCCTCGTGCCGCAGTTGGGGCAACGGCCGTCACTGCCCAGCCGGCAGCGCAGCACGGCAAAACCGCGGCGCTCCACCAGCGTCTTGCGGCAGTGGGGGCAACGGGTGTGCTCCAGATCGCCCACGCTTCCCGGAAGGTTGCCCGCGTACACGAAGCGCAGCCCGGCCTGGCGCCCCCGCTGGGCAGCCCGCAGGAGGGTGGCGACCGGCGTGGGCGGCGTGCTGTGCCAGCGGTACTCGGGGCGGAACGCGGTGACGTGCCAGGGGAGGTCGGGGGAGATGCCGGCGAGGAACGAGGCGATGTCGTCGAGTTCGGCATCGGTGTCGTTGCAACCCGGCACCACCAGGGTCACCACCTCCACCCAAATCCCCCGGGCAACGGCAGCAGCAATGGTCTCGGTGACCGCTGCCAACCGCCCCCCCAGCGACCGGTACGTCGCCTCGCGGAACCCCTTGAGATCGATCTTCAGGGCGTCCAGGCGCGGGGCGAGGAAGTCCAGCACCTCGGTGGTGGCGTAACCGTTGGAGACGAAGCTGGTCCGCAAGCCTGCCTGGCGCGCGAGGGTGAAGATGTCGGCGGCCCACTCGGTCGTGATGAGCGGCTCGTTGTACGTGCTGGTCACCACCGTGCACCCGGTGTCGAGAGCGGCCCGCACCAGACTCTCCGGAGTGATGCGGGAGACGGGGGCACCGGCGCGCTCATCGTGCCCCACCTGGGAGGTGACCCAGTTCTGGCAGAAGGGGCAGCGGAAGTTGCACCCCAGCATGCCGAAGGAGAGGGCCCGAGCTCCCGGCAGGAAGTGGAAGAACGGCTTCTTTTCGATGGGGTCCACCGCCACCCCCGCCGCGTACCCCCAGGGGACCCGCAGCGCCTCCCCCTCCCGGCGGCGCACCTGACAGATCCCTCGGGCGCCCTCCGCGAGCTTGCAGCGGTGGGCGCAGGCCACGCAGACCAGCTTGCCGGAGGGGTGGGGCCGGGCCAGCTCGGCGCGGGTCGCCGCCGGATACTCCAGCTCTCCTGCCACGCTTCCAGTGTGGGGCGTTGTCTTGACGATGGCAAGGGCGGCCGTCACAATCGGCGCCGGGACGCCAATGCAGCAAGAGCAAGAGGTGCGGGTGGCGCCGTGTGGTCGGTCGGGTTTTGGCGGCCGAATCCTCGTGCCACCCTCCAAGAGTGTGACGCAGCGGGCGGTGGTGGCGGCAGCCTTGGCGCCGCCTTCGCTGGTGCGCCGGCCGCTCGACGCCGAGGATCCGCGCCTGCTCGTGGCAGCCCTGCAAACCGCCGGGTTTCGCCTCGCCTGGGAGGGGGATGTGGTGCGCTCGCAGGGGTGGCACCCCGTGGAGCGTGGCGAGCTGTTCCTGGGCAACAACGGGACTGGCGTGCGCTTCCTGCTCGCCCAGCTCGCCGCCACCCCCGGCAGCTGGCGGCTGGACGGGACGGGGCGCCTGCGAGAGCGGCCGGTCGCCCCCCTGGTGGCCGCGTTGCTCCAGCTGGGCGCTCGCATTGCGGCTGCCGACCCCAGCCAGGGGGGAGCCGCGCCGGCCCTGCCGTTGGAGATCGTGGGCGGGGGGGTGCGGGGTGGGGAGGTGACGCTGGATGCCGCGGTCTCCAGCCAGTTCGTCTCGGCGCTCATGTTGCTGGCCCCCCGCCTGCCGGGGGGCCTCACCATCCGCTTGGCTGCGCCGCCCACCTCGCGGCCTTACCTGGAACTTACCGCGGAGGTGCTGGCTCGGTTTGGTGCGCAGGTCGCCTGGCGCGGGCCGCTGGAACTTGTGGTGCCGGGGGGTGGGCTCGAACCCGCGGTGTTCGAGGTGGAGGGGGACTGGTCCGCCGCGGCGTTTCCAATGGCTGCCGCTGCCCTCACCGGGGGAACCGTGGAGGTGGTGGGGGTACGCCGGGACTCGCGCCAGGGCGATGCCGCCATCGTCCGGCTGCTGGAAGGGATCGGCTGCTCGGTGACGGCCAGCGAGGAGGGGGTGCGGGTGGCCGGGCCGGCCACGCGCCCGCTGGTGGCCTCGCTGCGGGATACCCCTGACCTCTTTCCGCCGCTGGCGGTGGTGGCAGCCGTGGTGGGTGGGCGGCTCGAGGGACTGTCCGGACTTGCCGTCAAGGAGAGCGACCGTCTGGCAGTGATGACCGAGCTGCTGCAGCGCCTGGGGTTTGCCGTCTCGGCACAGGGGGGGAGTTTCCGCGCCGATGCCGCTCCACCCCCCGCCCGAGCGCCGGCAGAGCCGCTCTCGCCAGCGGATGACCATCGCGTAGCCATGGCGCTGGCGGTGGCGGGCAGCGTCATCCCCCACCTGCGCGTGGCCAAAGCGGGGTGCGTGGCCAAATCGTGGCCCCGGTTCTGGGAGCAATGGGAGACCCTGTTTCCGAGATCCGCGTGAGGGTGCGGCGCGAGCTGGCGGCACGGCTTGCTGCCCTCCTCGCCTGGGACGCCCCCTTCCTGCCCGAGGTGGTGGGCGTGGAGGGAGAGGGGGACGGCGTGTGCCTCGCCTGCCGGGCGCGCGGCGCGCCGCTGGCGGCGGTTGCCGACTGGCCGCGAGGGGCCCGTACCGCCACCCTCCTGCAGCTGGTGGCTTGCGCCACCTTCCTCGTCGAGCGGGGCTTCTTGCCGTTGCGCGGGGTGTTGCGCCGCGCCCGCGTGGAGCGGACGAGCGGGGGGGTACACCTGCGCCTGGCCACACCGCCGCTGCTGCGCGCCGAGGAGGTGCACACCTCGGCGCGTCTGCGCACCGTGGTGCGGGCCGAGGAGGGGCTCCTGGGCCGCGTCCTGATGCCGCTGGTCAAGACACTGCTGCCGGAGAGGTTCTCGCGCCTGGCGGCGGCGCTGGAGCGCTGCGCCCCCTGGGAGGTGGGGCCGGTCCTGGTGGCAGAGCTGTTGGCGGACAAGGGTGCCAGCACGCTGCTCTCCCACCCGGCTGGGAAGGGCCGGGCGCTGTGGGCGCGGCAGTTCCGGATCCCCGAGGCGGGTACCTACTGGGTGGAGGGGGAAGAACTTCTGGAACCGCTGGCGGCAGCGGCCCGCCTCGCCGCGGCCGCCAGCGGACGTGGGCTGCGCCTGCGCACGGGGCTCGTGGACGAGGAGGAGGCAGCACGGGAAGAGGCCGCGGCGGCCATGGCCAACGAGGACAGTACCGTGCTCACCACGATCCCCCTGGAGGGGGCGCGCTGTCTGGCCCTGGCGGAGGGGGAGTGGCTGTGGCTGCTGGCGCCGCAACCTGCCCGTGCCCACGAGCACCTCCAGGCTGCCCTGGAGCTGGGGCGGGAGCAACCAGCGGTGGTGCGAGGAGCCCTGGAGGCGGGAGCGGCTACGGCGTTCAGCGAGCCGCCCAGGGCTCCATCGCCCAAGGGGGTGACCCTGGCCTCCTCCTCGGCGCGGCGCAGCTTGCTCTGGTTGCAGGCAGCCCCGGCGGGGTTGACGGGAGAGGAACTTGCCGCGCTGGGGAGCGGGCAGGAGCGCACCCTGGCGGAACTGGTGCGGCTCGGTCTGGCGTACCGGCGAGAGGGGGTCTGGTACGCGGTGTCCCCGGCCGTGGCGGGGGATGGGCAGCGACTGATGGAGATGGCCCACCAGCTTTCCCCCGAATCCCCCCGGCGCCTGCTCGCCCGGGCGCTGGCCCTGGACGAGTGGACGCACCTCGCCCGTTGGTGCCAGGAGCGACTGGACGAGGGACACGCCCGCGAGGTCCACGCCCTGCTGCGGGCAGCCCCGGTGGCGGCGCGGTTGCCCCAGCTTGCCGCCGAGGCGGCGCTGCAGCTCGGCAGACTCGCCGAGGCCGAGGCGTGGCTGGAGAGTGTCCCGCCCGGCGAGAGGGACACCACCTGGCACCTCTTGCGCGCCTGGTGGGCGGTGGCCAGCAACGTGCCGGAGGGCGCCCGGGAGGCGGTGGATGAAGTGCAGGTAGAGGGGCTTGCCAGGCGGCTGGCAGCCCGCGCTGCGTGGGTGCGCGCGCAGCTCGCGTTCCTGCGCGGCAACCGGGAGGAGGAGCGGCGGTACTTCCAAGAGGCAGCCCGGCTTGCGCCCCGCTCTGTCCCCGATGCGGTGGCAGAGGTGGCAGTTGGCGCGGGGCACGGCGCCCTGCGGCGGGCCCGCGCCGCCCTGGTGGGGGTATGGAGCGGCGACACCGTTGCGACGGTGCTCTACACCCTGGCGGCACGCGCCTGGTTCGCGGGGCACTACCGCGCCGCCGGGACCGCCCTGCGAGCCGCTTTGCGCCTGGCCACCGGCCACAACCCCAAGCTGTTGGGAGAGATCCACGCCGATCTGGGCGCTGCGGCGCTGCAGGCGGAGCGGCCCGAGGCGGCGGAACGGCACCTGCTCCTGGCCGAGCAGTGGCTCGAGCGCGCCGGCTCCCGCCGCGCCACCACCGTGGTGCGGTTCAACCGGGCCGTCATCGCCAACGATCTCTTGGACTGGCGCCGCTCGCGCCAGCTGGTGGTATCGGCCCGGACGATGCGGGGAGGCGGGGAAGGGGTTTCCTCGATCCTGGAGGATCTGGAGCTGGTGCGGTGCGACCTCGTGCGAGGCGAGGTGGAGGCGGTGGCCGCTGCCCTCGCCAGAATTGAAGGGGCAGCCCGGGCGGTGAGCGAGCGGGTGGGCCTGGTGGAGGCGGTGGCCGCTCTGCGGGGGTACCTGGCCCTGGCGAGGGGGGACGTGGAGGGTGCCGAGACCTGTGCTGCCGGGGCCGACGAGGGGGACCGGGAACTGCTCCTGGCCGTGGTGCAGGCTGCCCGGGGGGGGGTCCCGGCGCGGGAGCTGCCGCGGCGCTGGGGTGTGGCAGTGACGGCCCGACTGCTCGCCCACTGGGTGCGGGGGGAAGAGGAGGTGGCACGGCAGGAGCTGGCCCGCTCCCTGGCCACTTCCCCGCGCGAGGCAGCGGTGGGGTTTGCCCGTTTCGTGGCGTGCCTGGGGCGGCGGGGGGAGCGTCTCCCCGCCCCATGGTCGGGGCTGCGGGTGGAGGCGGAGCGGGTGCTGGACGGGGCGGGGCTCGACGGCTGGGCGGGCCGCCTGCGCCGCCAGTTGGGGCCGGATCCGCTGGAGGTGGTGCGCGCCCTGGACGGCGTGCTGGGGGCTGGCAGCGACGCGCTCGCCGCGGCACGCCTGGAGCGCCTGTGCCGGGCGCTGGAAGTGGAAGGGCTGCGCGTGTCGCTGCCGGGTGGTCCCACGGTGCAGGTGGGTGCACCGGCTGGCGAGGGGGAGGAGCTTACCCTTTTCGGGGTGACCGCGGTCGCGAGCGGCCGCCCCTCGGAGGTAGCACGGGCAGCGCTGCTGCTGGTGCTGCGGCAAGTGCCGCTGCTGCTGGGCGCGGGCGAACCCGCCTCCCGCGGTGGGGGATCGAACCTGTTGGGTGCGAGTCGGGCGCTGGCCCGCGTCCGCGAGGAGATCGCTCGCTGGGCGCCGCTGCCCGCTCCCGTCCTGATCACCGGCGAGCCCGGCACGGGCAAGGAGGTAGTGGCGCGAGAGCTCCACCGCGAGAGCGGCCGGCGCGGCGAGTTCATTGCCGTGAACTGCGCCGGCATCCCCGCCACGCTGTTGGAGTCGGAGCTGTTCGGGGTGGCGCGGGGGGCGTTCACGGGCGCCGACCGCGACCGAGGTGGGCTCGTGGAGGCGGCGGAGGGCGGCACCTTGTTCCTGGACGAGGTGGGCGAACTCCCGGTGGAGCTGCAGGGGAAGCTGCTGCGCCTGCTGCAGGAGCGGGAGGTCCGGCGCGTGGGGGCCACGAGCGCGCGGCGGGTAGACGTGCGCTTCGTGGCGGCCACCAACCGCGATCTGGCCGCTGCCATTGCCGCCGGTTCGTTCCGGCAGGATCTCTACTACCGCCTGGCCTACGCGGTGATTGCCGTGCCCCCGCTGCGGGAACGTCCCGAGGACATCGAAGCGCTGGCGGTGCACTTCACCGCCGAGCTGGCGCGCACCTTCCAGCGGCCCGGGGTGCGCCTCTCCGCCGCCGCCCTGGCCCGTCTCCGGCAGGGGCAGTGGCCCGGCAACGTGCGGGAGCTGGAGTCGTGCCTGGCGCGCGCGGTGGCGGCGGCACGGCCCGGGGAGGTGTTGGGTCCCGACCGCTTTGCCGATGTGGTGGGGCGGCAACGGTCGGAACTGCCCCCCTGGGCAGAGGCCCTGGCGGCGTTCCGGCGCAGCTACTTTGCCGACCTCTTGGCGGAGACCGGGGGAAATCGCTCGGCGGCGGCGCGGCGGGCCGGCATCTCCCGGCAAACCCTCCTCTACCACCTCCGGGAGCTCGGCCTCCTCGGGCGTGGGGAGGCGTGAGGTACACTAGCTGCCGTGACACTCTTCCTCCTCCTCGCAGCGCTGGCCGGCGAAGGGCGTCCCCTCACCCTGGCGCCGGGTCAGGGTAACCTCTACACGGCGCACTGGCGCGACTTCCCCAAGGTGGGCTGGGTTGCCAGTGGGGAACTCCCGGTGAGCTCCTCGCCGCAACTGGCTGGGCCGATGGCCGGGGTGGTGGGGAAGGGGAGCACCGTCGAGGTGGGGGGGCTGGGCACCCCGGTGCCGCAGCCGGGGTCATTGGGGGTTCTGGAGGAGGTGCTGGTGCTCTCCCTGGGGGAAGGGCCGCTGCACCGCGCCGGCTACGTACTGGCCCGGGGCGTGGCCGTCTTCGAAACGATCGTCGCGCGCTGCTCCCCCTCGGTGGTGGTCTTTGCCACCGTGGTGGGGAGCCGGTTCGTGGAGGGGGTCTCCGGCATGGTGCTGGACCTGGAGCTGTGGGTGCGCCGGGGCGACGCCCTCCCCTCCCTGGTGCTGGCGGGGACCAACCAGCCCCCCCTGGAGACCCTCCCCCTTTCGCGGGGGGCGGCGGTGGCGCTGGGGGGGCAGGTGGTGGTGCTGGACGGTCAGGGATCGCCGGTGTGGCGCTCGCCGGCGGGGGAGAGCTGGGTGCTCGAAGGGGCCAGCGGGCAGGAGGTGCGTGTCCGCGGGGCGAGCGGCGCGTCTGTAGCCATCGGGGTGCCGATCGAGTGAAAAAGAGGGGCGGGTCTTGCGACCCGCCAGGAAGAAGGAGGAGGTTGGATTCGTGCGTTCAGGTCGTGGCCGCGACCCGTTCCGCACGGAAAACCACAGCAAGACCCATGCCAACTGCCGACTGGGGTGCGGTGCTCGCCAGGCTCGGTTCCTCCCGTGGCGCCGGCCTGGAGGTGAGCGAAGGGGTGCCCTTGGCGGGGCGAACCACCTTCAAGATTGGCGGTCCTGCCCGGGTGGTGGCCAGGTGTCGCTCGCGGGAGGCGGTCCTGGCCTGCCTCGCCACCTGTGGGGAGGCGGGTGTGCCGTGGCTGGTGCTGGGGCTAGGCGGCAACGTGCTGGTGCCCGATGCCGGCCTGGACGCCGTGGTGCTGGTGCTGGAGGGGGAGCTGGCGGGGTTGGAGCGGCGCGGCCCCCGGTTCCTGGTGGGGGGCGGGTTGCCGCTGGCCAAGCTGGTGCGCGCAGCGGTGGATGCCAGTCTGGCGGGCGTGGAGTGTCTCGGTGGCATCCCAGCCACCGTGGGAGGGGCGCTGGCGGGCAACGCCGGTGCCTACGGCCAGGAGATCCTGGACGTTCTCGACTGGGCGGAAGTGGTGGACGGAGAGGGGCAGGTGCGCCGCATGGAGCGGTGGGAGATCGAGGGGGGGTACCGGTGGAGTGTCCTCGGTACAGGACGGGTGGTGACCACGGCCGAGTTCGTCCTCGTGCCCGAGCGGCCAGAGGTCCTGGCGGAGCGGGTTCGCCTCGCGCGGGAACGGCGGCGGGCGGCCATCCCCCCCGAACCCTCCGCGGGCAGCATCTTCCGCAACCCGCCGGGGGACCACGCGGGCCGGCTCCTGGAGCTGGTGGGGTGCAAGGGGCTGCGCCGGGGTGGTGCGATGGTCTCGCAGCAGCACGCCAACGTCATCGTGAACCTGGGGGGAGCCAGCGCGGCTGACGTGCGGGAGCTGATCGCCGAGATGGCCCGGCGGGTGCGGGAGCGCTTCGACGTGGTGCTGGAGCTGGAGGTGAAGGTGCTGGAGCCGGACGGCTCGGTGACGGCTCGCCCTCCCCACGACCTTGCATGAGGGGGGAGCCTGTGCTACAAATCCAGCCTGTTGTAGATGGACAGCGAGGGAGAGACCGCATGAACATCGAACAGAAGGTCAAGGACATCATCGTGCAGCAGCTCGGCGTGGCCCCGGAGAAGGTGAAGCCCGAAGCCGCCTTCGTCGAGGACCTGGGGGCCGACTCCCTGGACACCGTGGAGCTGGTCATGGCGTTCGAGGAGGAGTTCGGGGTGGAGATCCCCGACGATGCGGCCGAGAAGATCCGCACCGTCGCCGACGCCATCGCGTACCTCAAGGAGCACGTCAAGGAGGCGTGATGAGTCGCCGGGTGGTCATCACCGGCGTCGGTCTCGTGTCCCCGCTGGGGGTGGGGACCGAGGCGACCTGGCAGGGGTTGGTGGCCGGTCGGAGCGGTATTGGCCCCATCACCCGGTTCGACACCACCGATTTCCCCGTGCGCATCGCCGCGGAGGTGAAGGGGTTCCAGGCGGACACCTGGCTGGAGCCGAAGGAGGCCCGGAAGTTCGACCTCTTCGTTCACTACGCCGTGGCGGCCGCGGACCTGGCGCTGGCGGGCTCGGGCTACACCATCACGGCCGAGAACGCCACGCGCGTGGGCGTGGTGATCGGTTCCGGGATCGGCGGGCTGCCGAGCATCCAGGAAAACCACAGGATCTTGCTGGAGCGAGGGCCGCGCCGGATTTCCCCGTTCTTCATCCCCGGCAGCATTGTCAACATGCCCTCCGGGCTCGTCTCCATCCGCACCGGCGCCAAGGGGCCTAACAGCGCCACCTGTACCGCCTGCTCCACCGGCGCCCACGCCATCGGCGACGCGTACCTGTACATCAAGCACGGCTACTGCGACGCGGCGCTGTGCGGGGGGGCAGAGGCGGTGATCACGCCGCTGGCGGTGGGTGGGTTTGCGTCCATGCGGGCGCTCTCTACCCGCAACGACGAGCCCGAGCGGGCCTCGCGACCGTGGGACCGGGATCGGGACGGGTTTGTGATGGGCGAGGGAGCGGGTGTGGTGTTCCTGGAAGAGCTCTCTTCGGCGCGCCGCCGCAACGCCCCCATCCTCTGCGAGGTGCTTGGCTTCGGGATGACCGGCGACGCGTTCCACATCACCGCTCCTGCCGAGGATGCGGACGGGCCTGCGCGGGTCATGGCGGCAGCGCTGGCCGACGCCGGGGTTGCCCCGGAGGCGGTGGACTACATCAACGCCCACGGGACCTCCACCCCGCACAACGACCGCATCGAGACGTTGGCGATCAAGAGGGTGTTCGGCGAGCACGCCTACCAGCTCTCGATCTCGTCCACCAAGTCGGCCACCGGCCACCTGCTGGGGGCCGCTGGCGGACTGGAGACTGGGATCACGGCTCTCGCCGTGGCCAACGACCTGGTGCCGCCCACGCTCAACCTGGACCATCCGGAGGAGGGGTGCGATCTGGACTACACGCCGCACCAGCCGCGCCGCCGCGAGATCCGGGTGGCGATCTCCAACTCCTTCGGGTTTGGCGGCACCAACGCCTGCATCGTGCTCGGCAAGGTGCGGTGAGCGGCCGGGGCGCTTTGACAGCTGGTGTCGTTCCTGCTATGAATGAGCGCGCATTCAGTTTTGCCCGCCGCGGTTGGCGGGTGGGGAGGAGAAACCCATGAACCTGTGTGTGTTGACAGCCCACGTGCCCGACACGGCGTCGGTCATCAAGGTGGGTGCAGCCGGCAACAGGATCGACGAGACGGGTCTCAAGTGGATCATCTCGCCCTACGACGAGTACGCCATGGAGGAGGCCCTCAAGCTCAAGGAGGCCCGGGGCGGGACGGTCACCTACATCACCTACGGGCCGGCGCGGGCCGAGGCAGGGCTGCGCGAGTGCCTGGCACGGGGCGGCGATGCGGCCGTGCACGTGAAGGGGGGCGAGGCCACCTTCGGGGACGCACTGGCGGTGGCGCGCGTGCTCGCCGCGGCGGTGCGCAAGACGGGCACCTTCGACCTGATCCTGGTGGGGGTGAAGGGGGTCGGCAGCGACAACGGTCTGGTGGGTGCCATGGTGGCGGAGCTGCTGGACATCCCCCACGTGGCCGGCGTCACCAAGCTGGAAGTGGGGGAGGGGAGCCTCACGGCGCACCGGGAGATCGAGGGGGGAGCCGAGGTGGTCACGGCGCCTTTGCCCTGCTGCATCACCGCTCAGAAGGGGCTCAACGAGCCCCGCTACCCCTCGCTGAAGGGGATCATGGCGGCAAAGAAGATCCCCATCCAGGCGTTGTCGGTGGCCGATCTCGGCCTCGACGAGGGGACGCTGGCGGGGGCCGAGGCCGGTTGCCGCTGGCGCGCCCTCTCCCTGCCCCCGGCCAAGTCGGGTGGCACCATCATCCCGGGCGAAGAGGACCCCGCAGGGGCGGCGCGGCAACTGGCCACGCTCCTGCGCGAGCAGGCGAAGGCCATCTAGAGGGGGCGACCATGGCGTGCATCCTCACCTTTGTGGAACAGCGTGACGGCAAGGTTCGGAAGGGTTCTCTCGAGGCGTTGTCCGAGGCCAAGCGGCTGGCCACGGCCGCCGGCTGGGACGTGTGTGCGGTGCTGGTGGGCAGCGGCATCGAGGGCGAGGCGACGGCCCTCGGCAGCTACGGGGCGTCGGCAGTGTACGTGGTGGACGAGGAGCGCTTTGCCCGCTACTCCGCGGAGGGGTACGCGGCAGCGGTGCGGGCGGCAGTGGAACGCTGCCAGCCGGAGGCGCTCTTCCTCTCCGCTACGGCCCTGGGGCGCGACCTGTCCGGCCGGCTGGCGGCGCGGCTCCTGGTCGGTTGCATCCCCGACGTGACGGCGCTCAAGCTGGCGGACGGCAAACTGGAGGCGGTACGACCGGTCTACTCCGGCAAGGCTCTGGCCACGGTGGAGCCCGGCGGCGCCAAGCCGGTCGTCTTCACCCTCCGTCCCAACGTGTTCGCCGCCGAGGCGGTGGGCGGCACGGCCCGGATCGAAAAGCTCCCCGCCATTCCGGCCGACATTCGCGCCGTGGTGCGGGAGATCGTGGCCACGGGCGGGGGCGAGCTGGACGTGGCCGAGGCCGACATCATCGTGTCCGGCGGCCGCGGCCTCAAGGGGCCGGAGAACTTCGCCCTCATCAAGGCGCTGGCCGACGCCCTGGGCGGAGCGGTGGGCGCGTCGCGCGCGGCGGTGGACGCGGGGTGGATCGACCACGCCCACCAGGTAGGCCAAACCGGCAAGGTGGTGTCGCCCTCCCTCTACGTTGCCTGCGGCATTTCCGGTGCCATCCAGCACCTGGCCGGCATGTCCTCCTCCAAGATCATCGTGGCCATCAACAAGGACCCCGAGGCGCCCATCTTCAAGGTGGCGGACTACGGGATCGTTGGCGACCTGTTCCAGGTGTTGCCGGCGCTCACCGAGGAGATCAAGAAGCTCAAATCGTAACTGCAGGGCCTGCAGTCGAGGCAGTGGTGGCGGCGGGGTCGGCATCGGCCCCGCCGTTTGGCTCGAGGCGTTTAGCCGTAGCTCTTGCGTCGGTGGGTCGTGACACTTGACAAACATTACCTGGCCGATCATATTATGGCCGCTGGGGGATGGGGGTGCGGTGCACGGCATTGGCAGGCAAACCGACTACGCGGCGCGCGTCATCCTGCACCTGGCGATCTTGCCCGAAGGGGGGCAGGTGTCCATTGCGGAGATTGCCCAGCGGCGTCTGCTGCCCCTCCCCTTCCTGCGGCGGGTGGTGGCGAGGTTGGTGGAAGCTGGACTCGTGACCGCCGTGCGTGGGGCTCGCGGCGGCATCTCTTTGGCCCGCCCTGCCTCCGCCATTTCGCTCTTGGACGTGGTGCGGGCAATGGAGGGCGGCGTGGTGCTGAACCGGTGCGTGGACCAACCCGCCTTCTGCCCGCTGGCAGAGGTGTGCCCGGTGCAGCGGGTGTGGACCCGTCTCACCCGGGAGCTGGAGGCGAGCCTCGAGGCCGTGCGCTTCGACAAGCTGGCCGACGGTCTCGCCCCCAACGGCAGGAGCGGGCGTGCCGCAAGCCGCGGCCAGATCCCCGCCGCGGCAGAGGATGGGCAGCAGGGAACGGACAGAAGGAGGGGCGCATGAACGTCTTGACCTTGTCGCGGTTGCAGTTTGCGGTGGCAACGTACTTTCATTTCCTCTTCGTCCCACTCACCCTGGGACTGTCGCTGCTGGTGGCGATCTTCCAGACCCGTTGGGTGCGCACGGGGGACGAGGACTACAAGCGGATGACCAAGTTTTGGGGCAAGCTGTTCCTCATCAACTTTGCCATTGGCGTGGTCACCGGCATCACCTTGGAGTTTCAGTTTGGCACCAACTGGTCGCGCTACTCGGCCTTCGTGGGTGACGTGTTCGGGTCACTCCTGGCCATCGAGGCAACTGCCGCCTTCTTCTTGGAATCCACGTTCATTGCCGTGTGGTTCTTCGGCTGGGACCGGCTGCCAAAGAAGGTGCACCTGGCTGCCATCTGGCTCGTGGCGGTGGCCTCGAACCTCTCGGCCTTCTGGATCCTGGTGGCCAACGCCTGGATGCAGAGCCCGGTGGGGTTCGAGATCCGCAACGGCCGGGCTGAACTCACCGACTTTGTGGCCGTCGTGACCCAACGCTTCGCTGTCCTGGAGGTGGTCCACACTCTGGGGGGTGCCTACATCCTGGCCGGCTTCTTCGTCCTGGGTATTTCCTCCTGGCACCTGCTGCGGCGACAGCACGTGGCGTTCTTCACCAAGTCCTTCCGCATTGCAGCCGTGTGGACCCTCGTCTTTGCCGTCTTCGAGGTGGCCCAGGGACACATGAACGCCGAGATCCTGGGGAGCAAGCAACCGGTGAAACTCGCGGCCATGGAAGCCCAGTGGGAGACGCGGCGAGGCGCGCCGATGAACCTCCTCCAGTGGCCGGACGCGGCCAAGGAGCGCAACTCGATCCAGACGCTGTCGGTGCCCAGGCTCCTCTCGCTCTTGGCCCACTACGATGCCAACGCCGAGGTCAAGGGCCTCAAGGAGGTGCCGCCATCGCTACGCCCGCCGGTGCTGCCCACCTTCCTGTCGTTCCGCATCATGGTGGGCCTCGCCTTCCTCTTCGTGGCGCTGGCAGTGTGGGCGGTGGCAAGCCGTCGGCAGCCGGTGGAGGCCAGGCCACTCCTGCTGCGGCTCTTGGTCTGGTCCATCCCGCTGCCGTACGTGGCCAACGAGTTGGGGTGGACGCTCGCCGAGGTGGGGCGCCAACCGTGGATCGTGTACGGGTTGATGCAAACTTCCGACGCGGTTTCGCCCATTGCCACCAGCCAGGTGGCGGTGAGTGCCGTGGCGTTCATCCTGGTCTACACGCTTCTGGGGATTGCCGATTTCTACCTGCTGTTCACCAACGCCCGTCGCGGCCCGGTGAGCGCGGGGAGCGAACCTGCCGCTGCGGTGGCGCAGGTGTAGGAGGGGCTGCCATGCTGGAGACCATCTGGTTCGTGCTCTGGGGTGTGCTGTGGACGGTGTACTTCGTCCTGGACGGCTTCGACCTGGGCCTGGGTACCCTGCTGCCCTTTTTGGCCCACAACGACGCCGAACGGCGGGTGATCTTCAACGTCCAGGGGCCGTTCTGGGACGGGAACGAGGTCTGGCTCCTCACCGCCGGCGGGGCCACCTTTGCGGCGTTCCCGAAAACCTACGCCGTGATGTTCTCCTCTTTGTACACGCCGCTGATGCTGCTGCTGTTTGCCTTGATCCTGCGCGGCATCTCCTTCGAGATGCGCTCGAAGGAGCAGGCTCGCTGGTGGCGCACCACGTGGGACACCTGCATGGTGGTGGGATCGTTCCTGCCAGCGCTGCTGTTGGGCGTGGCCTTCGCCAACATCTTCCAGGGGTTGCCGCTGGACAGTGAAGGCGTGCTCCACGGCAACCTCTTTACCCTCCTCAACCCCTACGGCCTCCTGGGTGGGGTGCTCTTCGTCCTCCTCTTCACGGTCCACGGTTCCCTCTGGTTGGCGGTGAAGAGCGCTGGGGAGATGCGGGAGCGCGGGGCGCGCATGGCGGCCCGGCTGTGGCTCCCCCTCCTGGTGGTGGCTGGCGGGTTCCTGGTGGCCACTGCCTTTGCCACCGATCTTTACGCCAACGTTGGCCGCTGGCCGCTGCTGGCTATCTTCCCGCTGCTCGCCGTGCTGGGGCTGGTGGGGAGTCGCGTCTTCTTGGCCAGGCAGGCGTACGGGAAGGCGTGGGGCGCTTCGGCCGCCACCATTGGCGGGGCCACCGCCTTCGGTGTGGCCGGCCTCTACCCCCGCCTCCTGCCCTCGAGCCTGGATGCCGGCGCCACGCTCACGGCGTTCAACAGCGCCTCCTCCACCTTGACCCTGTCGATCATGCTGGGCGTGGCCGTGGTGTTCGTGCCCCTGGTGCTCGCCTACCAGTTCTGGGTCTACCGCACCTTCTCGTACCCCATCACCCCCGCCGAGGTGGGCACCTCGCAGGCCGGGTACTGAGCCCGGCGCCGCCGCCGGCGCCGTCAGTCGGCGGCGGCACGCAGCGCTTGGAGGATCGCGGCTTCCGCCCGCTGGTGGAGTTCACGAACGCGGGCAAAGGCGGTATCGGCCCGCTCCAGCAGGGCACGGGCGGCACCCCGATCGGCCAGGCCGGGGAGGTTGATGCACACGTTCTGGTAAGCGCCGGCGGCCGCGGCGCGCGCCATCTGCGCCCCGGTGCCGGCGTCGGAGCGGGAGGCGGGCAGGCCGATCTCGCCAATCTCCAGGCAGAGTTCGAGGATCTCCGCGCACCCCTCCAGGACTCCCAGCGGCACCTGGATGGCCGCCACGGTGGCGCGGGCGATGGCCTCGTCGCGAGCCTTCTGCTCCGCCTCCGTCCCCTTGGGCAGGCGCATCGCCTCCAGGAGGGCGTCGAACGCCGCCGTGTCGGCATCCACAGCGGCCAGCATGCGGTCCTTGAGCGCCTGCCCGCGCACCGCGATCTCTTCCAGGCGTGCTTGCCGCTGCTCGAACCCTTTCTTGGGGTGCGAGAGGTTCGCCACCATGGCCGCCAGGGCCGCACCCAGCGCCGCCGCCAACGCGGCCACCGACCCTCCCCCCGGTGCTGGCGATTCGGTGGAGAGCTCGTCCACGAACTCCCCCAGGGACATGGCGGCGAGTCGGTTGGGGGGGGCGAGGCGGTACTCGATGATGCGCTCGCCAGGGTCGAAGGGCTTGACCTCGGACAGGCCCAGGGTGCGGATGGCCACGTGCAGCAGGGCCCGCTCGGGCACACCGGTGCTGCGGCCCATGCGGCGCAGGTAGTGGCGGCCGGCCTCCAGGAGGGCCGACTTGGGCACCAGCCCCACGAGCTCTGACCCCGTGACCCGCAACCCGCGTTCGGCGGCGCGTTCCTCGCAGGTATCGAAGGCCACGTGCAGCGGCGTGGCGTCCAGATCCGTGAGGTTCATGGAGATCTGCGCGCAGCCAAACTCCGGGATGGTCCAGCCCACCGCCTTCACCGACTTGAGCAGCCCCGGCTCCCACACCGGCTCGCCCTGGGCGTCCAGCACCACCTGGCCGTTGGCGTCCCGCTTCTTGCGCCCCTTTTCCCGCACGTCGAACGCCACCCGGTTGGCGAGGCGCTTGTCCAGGGTGTTGAGGTTGACGTTGTACGCCACTAGGAACTTTCGCGCCCCGATCACGGTGGCACCCGAGCGCGGCACGAAGGTGGCGGGGCCGAAGTCGGGCTGCCAGCGTGGATCACCAAGTTTTTCCGCCAACCCCTCGTACTCGCCGGCGCGAATGTCGGAAAGGTTGCGGCGGTGCGGGGCGGAGGCGGCAAACTCGTAGAGGTAGACGGGGATGCCGAGCTCGCGTCCCACCCGTTCCCCCAGCGCCCGGGCCAGGGCCACGCACTCTTCCATGGAGACGCCGGCCACGGGCACGAACGGCACCACATCCACCGCGCCAATGCGTGGGTGGGCGCCGCGGTGGGTGGTCATGTCGATGAGGGCGAGCCCCTTCTCCACCAGCCGGAACGCCCCCTCCAGCACCGCTTCGGGATCCCCCACGAAGGTGATCACCGTGCGGTTCGTCTCGGCACCAGGGTCCACGTTGAGCACCGTGACGCCCGGAGTGGAGGCGGCCGCAGCGGCCACCGCCTCCCAGACCTCCCGGCGCCGGCCCTCGGAAATATTGGGAACGCACTCGACGAGGCGCATCGCGTCCTCCAGGGCGCAGCATCGTAGTGGGTCGCCGGGGTGGGTGCAACCGGCACGCGCTCGGTTCACGTCTCTCCGGCCCTGGCGCCTATGGGGGGGAAGCAGGGCGAGAGGGGGTGGTGGGCAACGTTGCACTGCCAGGATGGGCTTCTGGAGGGGCGCAGGCCAGCTCGTACCAGGTCAAGCCGCGGTACCAGGGGGAGATGAACCTGGCTGGCAGGGGTTCCGCAAGGGCTCCAAAGGCGCTTACCCGGCAGCTGCTGGCGGCAAGCCAACGCTCCAAGAGCGGCTGCTCGGCGGCCGCCACCAAGGCGAGCCGCGGCGGCGGGCTCAGGGTGTTGGCCGGCACGCGCAGGGAGTGCACCACCACCCCCGGTGTCCAGACCAAGGCGGCGTCCACCACGGCGGGCAGGCGGTGCTGGCGGAGGAAATCCGCGGCTCCCTGCGCAGCACGGAGGTCAGCTGCCGCAAGGCCCAGCTTGAAGGCGAAGGCCAGGGCCAGGACCGGCCACAACGCTCTTACGCTGCCGCGTGCCCACAGCAGCGCTGCGACCAGGGGGGGGAGGAGGAGGCAGGCATACTTGGCCAGGTCGAAGAGGTCCGGAAGCCTGGCGCTCGCGTTGATAGCCACGGTCCCGAGGCTCGCCGCGGCCAACAGTGCGAAGGGTAGCGCGCGCCGCCACCCCTGGGGTGGCGCCCCGTGCCATTGCCCGGCGGCAGCGAGGGCGAACCACGGCAGGTGCAGCACCACGTAAGCGGACCAGCGGGCGGCGGGGAACACGGCAAAGGTGGCAAACACCGCCACGGCCCACAGGCCGAACAACCCCAGCGTTGCCCTCGCTTCCGCCAGCACCGTGCGGAGCGGTCCTGCTGTGAAACGGGCCAGCGCCACGCCGAGCAGCAGCAGGCTCAGGTAGCGGTAGTGGAGGAAGCGGAAGAGGAAGGAAAAGCGGTAAGCCTCGCCCAGGACGAAGGAGAAGCGTTCCCCGTCTCCTCGGATCTTGGCGAGGAAGCGCAGCGTCCCCGCGGGGTCGGGAGCGAAGACAGTGGCGAGGCCCATGACACTGGCGACCAGGAGCACAGCCGCCACCAGGCGCAGCGTCCTGCCACCGATGCGGCGGCGGCGCGCCAGCAGGAAGAGGAGCAGGAAGGCCAGCACCACCGCTGCGTTGGGGTGGGTGGAAACCGCGACCAACCCTACCAGCGCTGCCGCAACCAGGAGGTAGACCGGCCGCGGCTGGTGGTCGAAACGCTGGCACAGGCCCAGGACGGCGAGACCGACGGTGAGGAGCACCATTTCCGGGCGCGTGGGGGCCAGCCAGTTGTGGGTCAGCAGGTAGGTGGCGAGGAGGGCTGTGGCGGTGCGGGCGGTGGGGAGGGGGGCTGTGCGGCGGGCAGTGGCGTAGAAGAGCAGGCAAGAGGCCAGCACCAGGATGCCCTGGAAAGTGGCCAGGGGCCAGAAGGTAGCGGGCCAGATCCGCCAGAGGAGAGCGGCCAGCACCGTCTGGAGTTTTTGGAAGGGGAACGGGGTGCCAAACACGTCGTTGACGAACCAGCGGCCGGCGGCACTGTTGGCAATGTGCGAGGCGTTGACGCCGTCGTCCATGTTGGGGGTGAGCAACGCCGCGTGCGCCGCCATGGCGGCCACGAGCAGGAGCACCGGCCAGCGGGCAGTGGATTGGCCTGGTGTCCTGGCGACAGCAGGGGGCCAGTGCACGGGCAAACCGTAGCACGAACTCCCCACCAGGTCGCGGGATATGCCGCTTTCGGCGGTCCGAGCTGCCCGCTCGCCAGTGGCGTCAGCGGGGGGTGGGGGTCTTGGCCTGGTGGGCGAGCACTGGCGGCGGGCCTGGCGCCAGCCACTCGCCCCGCCGCAGCCCGAACAGCGGCCAGAGCACAGCGCGGAGCGGTGCCGCGGCGAGGTAGAGGGCCCACCGCAGGCGGGTGTTGTGCAGGTGGGCAAGCAGGAAGGGGGACCGCCACGTCCCGCCGTGGGTCCGGAAGGCTCGCCACTCCTCGCTCCAGAACCGTTCTTGCAAGGCCACCGTCTTGGAGGCGGGGTGGAGCCGGAAGGTGCTGAAGATTTCTGGGACGAAGCGGTAGGTGACGTGCCGGCCGATGCGCAGCCAGTTCTCGAAATCCAGGGCGTAGTGGTAGCTCGTGTCGAGGGGCCCGTGACGCTCGATGACGCGCCGGCGCAAAAAGGTGGAAGGCTGGCAGATGTGGCAGCCGAAGCGGTAGAGGTCGTCCATCACCTGGATGGGTGTCTCGGGGATTACGCGCACGAAGTTGCCCACAGGGTCCGCCAGGATGCCGAGGCCGGAGAGCATGTCCAGGGAGGGGTCGCGGTCGAACTGGGCGGCGACCTTGGCCAGGGCACCCGGGAGCAGGGTGTCGTCGGCGTTGAGCCAGCAGAGCACCCCGCCCGAGGCCATGGCAAACCCCTTGTTGATGGCGTCGGCCTGGCCGCGATCCGGCTCCGAGACCCACCGCAAGGGGAGCTGGTCTTCGGCGGCTCGGAGGATGGGGACGGTGCCGTCGGCGGAGCCCCCGTCCACCACCACGACCTCCAGCGGGACTTCGGGCTGGCAGGCGAGGGAATCCAGCGTCTGGCGCAGGAACTGGGCGCTGTTCAGCGTGGGGACGACGACCGAGACTAACGGCAGCGCCGGCATGGCCACGAGGATAACAGAGCGGCGCTCGACCCACCTCGGGCGGTGCGGCGGAGCGAGCGAGCTGGGCTCACCCTGGGGATGCCACGGACCCGCTGCCTGTGGCGGTGTGCGCCGCTGGCAAAGCAGCGATACCGGTCGTGCGAGGAGACTGCAGTCGCAGCACGGTGCACCCCGCAACCAAGAGGAGCAACGCCGAGGCCACGTACTTGTAGGTGAGGAACTCCATCGTGCCGGGCGGGAGCAGGAGGGGGAAGGCAAACTGGTCGGGGACAGCCAGCAGCAGGAGCCCAACCACCGCCGCGGTGGTGCCGAGTTCCGCCACCACGTTGCGGGGAGCCCCGGGGCGGGCAGAGGTGGAGAGCGCCGGGAGAAGGAACACCCCCGGGAAGAGCCAGACGGCGTTCATGGCCCAGGTGAGGGGGCTCGCGAGCAGCGTGACGGTGCAGGCTACGAGGAAGAACGCCACCTCGCCCAGGGGCCCTGGCAAGGCAAGGAAAGCTCGTCCGGCCAGCGCCCAGGCCAGGGCGAGCAGAGCAGCAAAGACCGCGACGGGAAGCCAGAAACCCCCCTGGCACGACCGCCCCGCCAGCTCCCGGGTGAGACTGGCGTTGAACGCAAAGGGGAGGGCGGTGAGCTGGTAAACCTCTCCGGCCACCTGCACGTGACCGCGGGCGACGGACGCCTCCAGGGAACGGCGCAACGCCTCCGGGAGGAGGGCGTCGGCTGGTCCTTCCTCGCCGAAGCGCAGGATTCGCGGCAGCTCCGCCGTGTAGTACTGGACGGTCAAGCGGCGGTCCAGCACCCCATCGAGAGCCACCAGGGCCAGGCACGTGACCGCCCATCCCGCCACGGCGTGCCACCGCCGTCGCAGCGCCAAGAAGGGGACGACGAGAAGGCACGAGAGCTTGAGGAGCGTGGCCAGGGCGACGCACGCCCCGGCGCCCCACGGGCGCCAACGGCTCGGCCGCGGGAGGAGGAGCCGCAGCGCCCCGCCCAGGAGGGCCAGGGTGAGGAGATCGATCTGACCCCGTTCGAGGTGGAGGAGGAGCGGGTAGCTCGCGAGGGCAAGGAGGAGGGCGGGGAGAACTGGCTGCTGGGCGGTGCGAGCAAACAGACCCAGGGCGACCCCCAGGGCAGCCAGCTGGAGGGCAGCCCACACTGCCTTGGCGGTAGGGAAGGGGAGGAGGGCCAGCGGACGGAACATGTGGCCCACCAAGGGGGGGTAGAGGAACCTGCTGTGCCGGTACCGAGCCACCCCATCCCACAGCAGGGCGCGCCCCGGCCCGTCCACCTGGTTGCGGTACGGGTCCAGGCCGGCGTTCAGCGCCTTGCCAGCCATGTAGTAGGCCGCAAAGTCCATGTTGAGCACCACCTGGCTCCAGAGGGCGGCAAAACCCACCACCCGCCAGGCCAGGACCACGAGGAGGACCACCTGCCAGAGGGGAACATGGGGGGCACGGCTCCTGCTGCCCCTCATCGTTGCTGCTCCTCCTCCCGCCAGCTTGCAGGAAGCCGCCAACGGTGCTCGGCGACGAGGAGGCAGCGCTGGCTGGTCACTGCCACGCCACCGGCTTCCACCTCGCGACCGAGGACTTCCAGGGTGGCGTAGTGATCGTCCACGAACAGCCACTCCAGCCCAGGCCGGGTGAGGGCCACCGACAGCACGTAGCTCCCGGCCGCCAGGGGGAAGCGCGGGAACTCGCACTCAACGACGTTGCGGCCCGGGGCAAAGTTCAACTCCAGGTTGCTCACCGGCCGCGTCGAGTACTGGATCAGCCGTACCCCGTCGAGGGTGTGGATGCCCAGCTCCACCCCGCCCTTCTCCACACCCTCCGGGGAGTGGAACGTGATGCGGAAGCACGCGTAGTCGCCGGTGCTGAGGGTGGTCCGCACCGCGCCGCTCTCTGCCAGGACCTCGACGCACTCCACCGTGAAGCCTGCCCCCGGGGGAGCGCAAGGGGGAGGGCGGCGGACGAAGCGTAGCGTGCCGCCTTCCCCCTCGGCCGTCTCGGCCAGGCGGGAGAGGTACGCCTCCACCGCGTCCCCGGCCGGTCCGTCGAAGACCAGCCGCCCCTGCGCCAGGACGATGCCGCGCGAGCAGAGGGAGCGGATGGCTGCCAGGTTGTGACTCACGAACAGCACCGTGCGGCCGCCGCGGGCAACTTCGCCCATCTTGCCGAGACACTTCTTCTGGAACTCCACGTCGCCCACGGCCAGGACCTCGTCCACCAGGAGGATCTCCGGGTCCAGGTGGGCCGCCACGGCAAAGGCGAGTCGCAGGTACATGCCCGAGGAGTAGTGCTTCAAGGGGGTGTCCAGGAACCGTTCCACCTCGGCGAAGGCCACGATCTCGTCGAACCTCCGCTCAATTTCCGCCCGCTTCATGCCGAGGATCGCCCCGTTCAAGTAAATGTTTTCGCGCCCCGTGAGTTCGGGGTGGAAACCAGTGCCCACGTCGAGCAGCGAGCCCACGCGGCCGCACAACTCAGCCCGCCCCTCGGTGGGTTCGGTGATGCGGGAGAGGATCTTGAGGAGGGTGCTCTTGCCGGCCCCGTTGCGCCCGATGATCCCCACCACCTCGCCCTCGTGGATAGCAAACGACACGTCGCGCAGCGCCCAGATCAGCTCCTGGCTGCTGCGGGAGCGGTGGCGGACCCCCCTGGAGAGGGCCCGCATGATGGAGTCGCGCAGCGACTTATACGGCTGGCGCTCGCCAATGCGGTACTGCTTGCCGAGCCCCGCTGCGCGAATCACCGGTGCCCTCACGGCGCCGCCCCCCATAGCGCCGGGGCCGAGAGCTCAGACCACATCGGCAAAGGACCTCTCCACCGTGCGAAAATAGCTTGCGCCGCTCACCAGGATGATCCCTGCAAAGACCGCGCTGGAAGCCACGAGAGGCCACGGTGCGGTGGGTGTTCCCAGCACCGCCCACCGGAACCCCTCCACCACCCCCGCCATGGGGTTCAAGCCCAGCAGCCAGGGGGGCAGGCCCCAGGAGGCCAGGAGCGGTCCCACCTGGGAGGCCGGGTAGATGACCGGGGTGACGAACAGCCACAACTGCACGAGGAAGGGAACGATGTAGCGCACGTCCCGGTACTCCACGGTGAGGGCCGACAGCCACAGCGCCACGCCAACGGTGGTGGCCAGCGCCAGCAGCAGGAGAGCGGGAACCAGGAGGATGCCGAGGCCGGGCCGAACCCGGTAGGCGATCATGAGGAGCACCAGGAAGGGGGTGGCCACGAGGAGGTCCACGAGGCCCGAGAGGACGCTGGCCGCGGGCACAACCAGGCGGGGGAAGTACACCTTCGTGATGAGGTTGGCGGAGCCGACGAGACTGGTACTGGCCTGGGAGATCCCCACCGAGAAGAAGGTCCAGAGCAGCAGACCGGCGTACGCGAAGAGGGGGTATGGCAGGCCGTCGGAGGGTACGCCGGCGAGCCTCCCGAAGAAGATCGTGAACACCGCGGCGCTCATGGCTGGCTGGAGGACGGCCCACGCTGCTCCCAGGATCGTCTGCTTGTAGCGGACCTTCACGTCACGCCAGACGAAGAAGTAGAGCAGCTCCCGGTACTCCCAAATCTCGTGCAGGCGCAGCGGCACCCGGCGACCAGCAGCGCCGATGACGAGCACCGGGGTTGGCCGTGCCAGCGGCCCGTTGCACGACGCCACGCCTGCCCTCCCCTCCTCCAGCTCGGGCCACACCCCGCGGGCCCTCTCGTCGGCGAGGCCGACCCTCCCGCAGCCAACGGTTTCGCGTCGCCCGGCTGCAGCGATTCTATCAGCGTCGGGACGCCTCACCCGCCGGGCGGGCCGCACGGCGCAGGGCACGGTAGAGCCGGGGGGCCGGGGCGAGGGCCAGGTACCCCCAGCTCTTCCAAGCCAGCGGCCAGAGACGCACGCTGGCCAGAGCTGCGCGGCGGGCAGTGGCAGCATCGCCGACGAGGAGGGCGGCGTAACACTCCTCCCGGCACAGGAACGCCAGGCGCTGGCGCAAGCGAGCCCGCCCTGCGGCGGCCCACCCTTCGGGGTGACTGGCGAGAAACCGCTCCAGGGCCTCGCGCGTTTCCCGCGCTTGGCGTCCCAGCGCGGCACTCGCCTGCTGCGGATGCCACCGGTACAGGGCGAGGCGCTGGCCGACGACGCGGATGGGACCGCGCAGGGCGAGGCGCAACCAGAGCTCGTAGTCCTCGGCGGCCCAGCGGCGCTCGTCAAACCCTCCCATGCCCTGGAGCGTGGCGGTTCTGAAGAGGCCAGCGTGGATCGGCGCCAGGGGGCGCAGGAGCAACTCACCCAGGTGGGCCGGGTCCGGCGGGCTGCCTGGAGGCCACGGCTCGAGGTGGAAACGAACGGGCTCGCGCAGGATGGTGTCCCACTGCAGGTTCGGGTTGTCCGAGAAGAAACGCCAGGACAGACAGGCCACCGCCTCCGCTGCCGACGAGGTGGCCGCCAGAAGCGTGGCGAGGGCGTGGGGGACCCAGAGGTCGTCGTCGTCCAGGAACGCCACCCATTCGCCCCGTGCGGCGGCAATGCCAGTGTTGCGCGCCGCGGACGGGCCACGGTGCTCCTGCACGAGCACCCGCACCCGCGCGTCCGCCCTGGCCAGGTCGCTGCACGCAGCGCGGGTGCTGTCGGTGGAGCCGTCGTCGACAACCACCACCTCGAGGTCGGTCACGGTCTGCTGCAGCGCCGATGACACGGCACTCGGCAAGAACGCCGCGCGGTTGCAGGTCGGGATGACCACCGTGACGCGCGGTGCAGCGCCCAGGAACGTCACGGGGCGGTGGCGCGCAGGGCCTCGCGGTCAGCCGCCACCATGAGGCGGACCAGGTCGGCAAAGGTGTGACGGGGGATCCAGCCGAGGATTGCCGCGGCCTTGCGCGCGTCGGCCTGGAGGCGTTCCACTTCGGCGGGGCGGAAGTAGCGGGGGTCCACCACCACGAGGGTGCGGCCGTCGCTGGCATCCACCCCCCGCTCGTCGGTGCCCCGCCCGCGCCACTCCAGCGTGATCCCAATTTCGGCAAAGGCTGCCTCGCAAAACTCGCGCACCGAGTGGGTCTCGCCCGTTCCCACCACGAAATCGTCGGGCACGTGGTGCTGGAGCATGAGCCACATGGCCTCCACGTAGTCGCCGGCAAACCCCCAGTCCCGTCGCGCTTCCAGGTTGCCCAGGGCGAGCGGCTCCGTGCGCATCCCCAGGGCAAAGCCGGCCACGGCCCGGGTGATCTTGCGGGTGACGAAGTTCTCCCCCCGGCGCGGGCTCTCGTGGTTGAAGAGGATGCCGTTGGCGGCAAAGAGGCCGTAAGCTTCCCGGTAGTTCACCGTGGCCCAGAAGGCGTACATCTTGGCCACCGCGTACGGAGAGCGGGGGTGGAAGGGGGTGCGTTCGTGCTGGGGGCACTCCTCGGCCATGCCGAACAGCTCGGAGGAGGAGGCCTGGTAGAACCGGGCCTGCCGGCGCCGCTGGCGGATCGCCTCGAGGAGGCGGATGGTGCCCAGCGCCACCACTTCCCCCGTGTAGGTGGGTTGCCGGAACGAGATGCCCACGTGGGACTGGGCAGCCAGGTTGTAGACCTCGTCGGGCTTGCTCGCCTCGATCACCTCGTGCAGGGAGTCGGCATCGGAGAGGTCGCCGTAGTGGAGGAAGTAGCGGTTGCGGTAGTCCTCCCGCCCCCACAGGTGATCGATGCGTTCCCGGTTGAAGGTGGAGGCGCGCCGTACCAGTCCGTGCACCTCGTACCCCTTGGCGAGGAGGAGTTCGGCCAGGTACGAACCGTCTTGACCGGTGATGCCAGTGATGAGGGCCCGTTTCACGAGAAAAAGTATAGCACCGCGCCGTCTGCCCCGCCCAGCTTGGCGAGGGAGCCGGCACGCGGCAGCGGCTCCCACGACGGGCAAACTGCTACGGTTCGACGCGGTAGTTGGGGGCTTCCTTGGTGATCACCACGTCGTGCGCGTGCGACTCCCGCAACCCTGCCGCGGTGGTCCGCACGAAACGGGCCTTGCTCTGCAGCTCCGCCACGGTGGCGCAGCCCACCAGCCCCATGCCGGCGCGCAGCCCCCCCACCAGTTGCGTGAGCTGTACCGCCAGCGGGCCCTTGTAGGGCACCATCCCCTCGATCCCTTCCGGCACCAGCTTGGCGAGCTCCTCCTCCCCCTGGAAGTAGCGCTCCCGGGCGCCGCTGCCGTCCTTCATGGCGCCCAGCGAGCCCATGCCGCGGTAGGCCTTGAAGGTCCGGCCCTGGTAGAGGATCTGTTCGCCGGGGGACTCGTCCACACCGGCAAAGAGGGAGCCAATCATGACCGTGTCGGCGCCGGCAGCGATGGCCTTGGTGATGTCGCCCGAGTACTTGATACCCCCGTCGGCGATCAACGGCACGCCGGCTTCCCGGCAGGCCCGGGCGCACTCCTGGATGGCCGTGATCTGCGGCACCCCGGCCCCGGTCACCACCCGGGTGGTGCAGATCGAGCCTGGCCCGATGCCCACCTTCACCGCGTCCACGTGGAGGGCGATGAGGTCGCGGGCCCCCTCGAAGGTGGCCACGTTGCCGGCAATGAGTGGCGTGTCGGGGAAGAGCTCCTTGACCCGCGCTGCGGCGCGCAGCACCGCCTCCGAGTGGCCGTGGGAGGAGTCGAGGCAGAGCACGTCCACCTTGGCGGCCACCAGCGCCCGGCAGCGGTGGACCAGGTCGGGACCGGCACCGATCGCTGCGGCCACCCGCAGCCGCCCCAGGGAGTCCTTGCTGGCGTGGGGGAACTCCTGGGCCTTCTTGATGTCCTTGACGGTGATGAGCCCTTTGAGGTTGCCCTCGTCGTCCACCACGAGGAGCTTCTCGATGCGGTGCCGGTGCAGGAGCGCTTTGGCCTCCTCGAGGGTGGTCCCCACCGGCGCCGTGACGAGGTTGTCCTTGGTCATGAAGTCGGCGATGGGCCGGTCGTGTTCGGTGCAGAAGCGGAGGTCGCGGTTGGTGAGGATGCCCTTGAGCTGGCCGTGCTCGTCCACCACGGGCAGCCCGGAGATGCGGTAGCGTGCCATCTGCTCCAGGGCCGTGCGCACCAGCTGGTCGGGGTGGATGGTGACGGGATCCACGATCATCCCCGACTCGGACCGCTTCACCATGTCCACCTCTTCCGCCTGGCGGTCGATGGGCATGTTGCGGTGGATCACGCCGATGCCGCCGTGCTGGGCAATGGCAATGGCCATGCGTGCCTCGGTCACGGTGTCCATGGCGGCGGAAACGATGGGAATGTGGAGGCGGATCCCCGGTACCAGGTTGCTGGAAACGTCCACCTGGGCCGGGTGCACCGAGGAGCGCGCCGGCACCAGCAGGACATCGTCAAAGGTCAAGGCGAGCGGAACGGGGTGGTCGGCCATGGCGAATGTTACCCGCGGCACGGATGCACTGCAACGCTCCGCCCCCTCCGGGAGGGGCGCCGGTCACTCCACCACGAGGAGCTCCCACCGCTGCACGCGGCCGAGCTCGCGGACGGTGCGGTGGTGTCGCGAGATCTCTGCCTCGACGGCGCTGCGCCAGCGCGGCTCGAAGAGGAGGTGGAAGGCGCCGTGGTGTTCCCCAAGCTCGGTGACCAGGGGTTCGCTGGTCGGGTCGTGACGGCCACCGGGACCGACGGCAACTTCCTCGATCTCGCTGCCTGGGAAGTAGAGGGCCAGGCCCCAGATCGGCTGGGCATTGACGAACAGCACCTCGCGAGGGTGGTTGGCGCCAGCGGCGAGGAGCGCGCGGGCGAGCGCCCGGGCGTCCCTGTCGGTCTCGTAGCGGCTCGCGGCCAGACGCAGGCCCAGGAGCAGCACGGCCGCGAGGGCAGCGAGCAGCGCCCAGCGGCGCCCGAGTGGCCGCTCGCCAACGAGCATCCCCACCGTGAGCGACAGCGGCACGAACAGCGGCAGCACGTAGAGGGGGAGGCGGGAGGAACTGACGGCAAACACGGTAAGCGGCAGCAGCACCCAAAGGGCGAGGAAGACCTTGGGTGGGTTGTCCACGCTGGTGGCTTTCCACCACTGCCGCGACCCGAGGGTGCGGCGCAGCGTCGGCAGCCGGCGGAGGAGCACCCAGGTCCAGGGGAGGGTGCCGATCAGCAACGTCGGGCCGTAGACGATCACGGCGCCGTACCACTGGGGGTTGCGGTGGTGGGCTCCGGAGGCGAGTCGCGCCACCACTTCGTTGCGCAGGAAGTAGCTCATGAGCCCAGGGTTCGCAAGCGCCACCAAGAGGTACCAGCCAAGACCGACCAGGGCGAAGACCGCCACCCCACCGGGGCAGAAGAGACGAGCAACGGCACGCCACCCCGAGGTGAGCGCCACCCACGCGGCAATGGCCACAAGCGGCAGGAGCGCCGGCGGACCCTTCGTGAGGAAGGCCAGCCCGAAAGCCGCCCACATGGCGAAGAGCGGTCCACGCCGCGCGGCTCTGTCTCGCCCCTGCCAGGAGTGGAGGAAGGCAAGCACCCCCAGGCTCTCGAACAGCGTCAGGAGGGTGTCGGTGGTGATGACGTTGGCCGCCAGATACGGCAGGAGGGAGGTGGCGTAGGAGAGCGGCGCCACCCACGGCCGGGGGAGCTGGAGCCGTCGGGCGAGGAGGAACACCACCAGAACAGTGACGACAAAGGCCACCGTGTTGGGCAGGCGGGCGCTCCACTCGTGGTAGCCGAACAGGGCCAGGCTCGCGGCAATGGCCCAGTAGGTGAGGGGCGGCTTGGCAAAGTGCGGCACCTCGTCGTTGAAGGCCGGCACCAGGTAGTCCCCGGAACGGAGCATCTGGCAGGCGATGTCGGTGTAGCGGCCCTCGTCCGGTTCCCAAATCCCGCGGGATCCCTGGAAGGCCAGCGAGTAGACCAGCAACCCCAGCACGGCAGCGCCCACCAGGGCGCGCCTTGGAGCGCTCTCGGCGGGGTGCGGCGTCTTTGCAAGCTTCGGCAAGTTCATGGGCTCTGCTTGCCGCAGGGGGCTCGCCCGCCCCTTCTAGACCCCCGCCGCATCCCCGGCGCCGTGGCACTTCTTGTACTTCTTGCCCGACCCGCAGGGGCAGGGGTCGTTGCGCCCCACCTTGGGGGTTTGCCGGCGCACGGTGGTGGGGGGGCCAGCGGTGGGCGACTGCTGGGCCTCGCGACGCTCCCCCTGGAGCGCCGAGGCTTCCGCCTTGGACTCGCGCACCGGCACCTGGGCGCGGCGCTGCGTGGGTACCATCTGCACCAGCTCCACCCGGAAGAGGTAGCGGACCACCTGGTCCTCCACCCGCGCCATCATCTCCTCGAAGAGGTCGAACGACTCGCGCTTGTACTCCACCAGGGGATCGCGCTGGCCGTAGGCGCGCATGCCGATCCCCTCCTTGAGGTGGTCCAGGGCCAGGAGGTGGTCCTTCCACTGGGAGTCGAGCACCGACAGGATGATGTAGCGGGCGAGCTGGGCAAAGGCTTCCGCCCCCAGCACCGCTTCCCGCTGTTCGAAGCGCTGCTCCACGGCCACGCGCAGCGCCTCTGCTAGCTTGGCCCGCGTGGTGGTCTCCCAGGACACGTCGGCCTGCGCCAGGGTGAGGCCGAAAAAGTCCGCCAGCTCTCGCTCCAGGGGTTCGCGCTCCCACTCGTCGGGGTGCTTGTCCTGGGGGCAGTAGTTCTCGACGGCGGCGTCAACGATGTCGCGCGCAGCCCGCAGCACCCAGTCGCGGCCCTCCTTGCCCTCCAGCACGTTGCGGCGCAGGCGGTACACCGCCTCGCGCTGCTTGTTCATGACGTCGTCGTACTGCAGCAGGTGCTTGCGGATTTCGAAGTTGCGGCCCTCCACCTGCTTCTGCGCCCGCTCAATCGACCGGCTCACCATCTTCGACTCGATGGGGACGTCCTCCTCCATGCCGAGACGCTTCATCCACTCGCGCAGCCGGTCGGAGGCAAAGATCCGCATCAGGTCGTCTTCCAACGACAACACGAAGCGCGAGGAGCCCGGGTCCCCCTGACGCCCCGAGCGGCCGCGGAGCTGGTTGTCGATGCGCCGCGCCTCGTGGCGTTCCGTGCCGAGGATGTGGAGGCCCCCCGCCGCCAGCACCTTTTCCCGGTCCTCCTGGCACTTGATGCGGAACTTGGCGAGGGTGTTGGCGTACCCTTCGGGATCCTTGAGGGGGTCGGTCTCCGCGCGGGCCAGCCCCTCGGGGTTCCCGCCAAGGATGATGTCGGTGCCGCGCCCAGCCATGTTGGTGGCGATGGTGACGGCGCCAGGGCGTCCCGCCTGGGCCACGATGGCCGCCTCCCGCTCGTGGTACTTGGCGTTCAGCACCACGTGGGGAATGCCGCGCCGCTTCAGCATCTCCGAGAGACGCTCGGAGTTCTCGATGGACACGGTACCCACCAGCACCGGCTGCTGGCGTTGATGGAGCTCGGCAATTTCCTCCACCACCGCCTTCCACTTCTCCTTGGCTGTGCGGTAGATCACGTCGGGGTGGTCCACCCGGATCATTGGCCGGTTGGTGGGGATCACCACCACGTCGAGCCCGTAAATTTGGGCAAACTCGTCCGCTTCGGTTTCCGCGGTGCCGGTCATGCCGGCCAGCTTCTCGTACATGCGGAAGTAGTTCTGCAGGGTGATGGTGGCCAGGGTCTGGTTCTCTGCCTCGATCTTCACCCCTTCCTTGGCCTCCACCGCCTGGTGGAGCCCATCGGACCAGCGGCGCCCGGGCATGAGGCGGCCGGTGAACTCGTCCACGATGATCACCTGCCCCTCCTTGACGATGTAGTGGTGGTCGCGCTGGTAGAGGGTGTGGGCGCGCAGTGCCTGCTGCACCGCGTGGAGCGTCTCGATGTTGGCCGGATCGAAGAGGTTGGGGACGCCCAGGAGCTTCTCGGCCTTGGCCACACCTTCCTCGGTGAGGGTGGCGGTGTGTGCCTTCTCGTCGATGATGTAGTCGCCGGTGGTGGACTTGTTGCCGTAGGCGTCGCGGATTTCCTCGCCGCGCACCAGCTTGGGGATGATCCGATCCACCTGGTAGTAGAGGTTGACCGACAGCTCCGAGGGCCCGGAAATGATGAGCGGGGTGCGGGCCTCGTCGATGAGGATCGAGTCCACCTCGTCGACGATGGCGTACACATGACCCCGCTGCACCATGTTGGCAACGTCGAACTTCATGTTGTCGCGCAGGTAATCGAAGCCGAACTCGTTGTTGGTGCCGTAGGTGAGGTCGGCCGCATAGGCCTGCTTGCGCTCGGCATCGCCCATCTGGTTCTGGATGCACCCAACGCTGAGGCCCAGGAAGGTGTAGATCTGCCCCATCCACTCGGCGTCGCGACGGGCCAGGTAGTCGTTCACGGTGACCACGTGCACGCCCCGGCCGGTGAGGGCGTTGAGCACCACGGGGAGGGTCGCCACCAGCGTCTTCCCCTCGCCAGTCTTCATCTCCGCAATCTTGCCCTCGTGGAGCACGATCCCGCCGATGAGCTGGACGTCAAAGTGGCGCATGCCCAGGGTGCGCCGGGAGGCTTCCCGGACGATGGCAAAAACTTCCTCCAGGTGGGCATCGAGGGTGGCCTGGACCAGCGTCCGCCGCTCCTTGTAGTCCTCCGGCAAGGAGGCCAGTGCCTGCTGGATCTCGCTGCGGATGGCGGCGATCCGCTCGCGCAGCTCGGCGTCGCTGGCGCGCTCCAGCCGGGGCTCGAGGGCGTTGATGGCGGCGATGCGCGGGGCGAGTCGCTTGCACTCGCGCTCGTGTTTCGAGCCCAGGAAGATCTCCAACACCTTGTCCACAAACGTGGTCGGCATACCCACCTCGAACCAGAAAGCTTACGCCACCCCGCTGCAGCGGGCAAGGCAAACTCCTCGCGCGGCGCTTAGCTTGGCCCCCCGTTGGCTGGTGGGCGCTGGCCGAGCCGCCTCAGCCAGCGTCCGTCGTGCGCGCGGCTGGTGCTGGTCGTGCGGCGTGGCTGCGCCGGTACGAGTAGGTGGTGTAGATGGTCAGGCCCAGGACCAGCCACACCAGGAACCGCAGCCACGTCACCCCCGGCAGGGAGAGCATCAGGTATCCGCAGAGGAGGATCCCCAGGGCTGGTACGAGGGGAAAGAGGGGGGCGCGGAAGGGGCGCGGCATGCCGGCCCGGGTGTAGCGCAGGACGATGACCCCCGCAGAAACGATGGCGAAGGCGAAGAGCGTGCCAATGGAGCACAGTTCCGCCACCACGTTGATGGGGGTGAGGGCGGAGGCCACGGCCACCACTCCCCCGGTGGTCAAGGTGGTGAGGTACGGCGTCTTGAAGCGCGGGTGCACCCGCGAGAGTGCGGGGGGGAGCAGCCCGTCGCGCGACATGGCGAAGAGGATGCGGGGCTGGCCCAGGAGCAGCACGAGGAGCACCGAGGTGATGCCAGTCACGGCCCCCACCGACACGAAGGCCGAGGCCCAGCGCATGTCCAGGTGGTTGAGCACGAGGGCGACGGGGTCGGCGACGCCCAGTTGCTGGTAGGGGACGATCCCCGTCATGATGGCCGCCACCGCCATGTAGAGCACCGTGGCCACGAGGAGCGAGCCCATGATGCCGATCGGCATGTCCCGCTGCGGGTTGACGGCCTCCTCGGCGGTGGTGGAGACGGCATCGAACCCCACGTAGGCCAAAAAGACGATGGCCGCTGCCGTCATCACTCCCGAAAACCCGAACGGCATGAACGGCTTCCAGTGCTGGGGATCCACGTAGCGGGCGGTGAGGACGATGAAGAGCACGATCACCGACACCTTGGTGATGACCATGGCCAGGTTGACCCGGGCCGACTCCTTGATGCCGCGCACCAACAGCCAGGTGAGCACGGCCACCACCAGGACCGCCGGGAAGTTGGCGATGCCGGGGTTGGGGCCCCAGGGCGCCGCGGCGAGGGCGTGGGGGATCTCCCACCCCCAAGCTCGACCGATTTGGTTCACCAGGTTCACCAGGTAGGCGGACCAGCCAATGGCAACCAGGCTCGCCCCCACCATGTACTCCAGGATCAGGTCCCAGCCGATGATCCAGGCGATGAGTTCGCCTAAGGTCGCGTAGCCGTAGGTGTAGGCGGAGCCGGCCACCGGGATCATGGCGGCCAGTTCGGCGTAGCACAGGGCGGCGCAGGCGCAGGCTGCCGCAGCAATGGCAAAGGACAGGATGATGCCGGGGCCGGCGTGGGTGGCCGCCTCGACGCCGGGCAGGACGAAGATCCCCACGCCCACGATGCAGCCGATGCCAATGGCCACCAGGTCCCAAGGGCCCAGGGCGCGCCGGAGGCGGTGCTGGTCGCCGGCTGATTCTGTGGCCAACTCGGTTACGGGCTTGGTGCGGAGAAACGAGGGTCTCACCCGGGCGCCTCCTTCCCTTCAACCGCCTACAGCCCCGCCAGCACCGCCACTATAGCGCCAGGCTGCGGGGAGTGGCAATCCGCCGTGGGGTGCCAGCGTTGAGCGGGCGGCTCGCCAGCTCCCAGCTCGTGCCTTGGGAGTGCGGCGAGGGCGAGCCACTGCCTGGGGGCCGGAGCAGCGGTACGGCTTGACGCTACGGCAAGATTGGCTATCTTGTGAAAGGCGCTACTTGGAGGAGGCCAGATGCCCATCGTCACCATCTCCCGCGGCTCCATGAGTGGCGGTCAGAACCTGGCGCAATGCCTCGCCGAGGCGCTGCAGGTGCCGTGCGTCGGTCGAGAAATTGTCCTCGAGGCGGCGGCCAAACTGGGAGTTTCCGACCAGGTGCTGGCTGCCAAGCTGGAGCGCAGCCCGAGTTTCTGGGACCGCCTCACCTCGGAGCGGCGCATTTACGTGGCAGCGGTCCAGGCAGCTCTAGCGGAACACGCCGCCAGCGGCAACCTGCTGTACCACGGGTACGCCGGCCACCTCCTCCTCGCCGGGGTGCCGGCTGTGCTGCGGGTGCGCCTCATCGCCCCCCTCGAAAAGCGGATCCAGGCGGTGATCGAGAGTCAAGGGCTCGACCGCAGCGAGGCGGAAGCCTACATCCGCAAGGTGGACGAGGAGCGGGTGCGCTGGACGAGGATGGTGTACGGCGTCGACCTGCGCGACCCGGCCCTCTACGACCTGGTGATCAACCTGGACGTGATGTCGCTCCAGAGCGCTTGCGCGACGGTGGTGGAGGCGGTGCACCAGCCGGAGTACCTGGTGACCCCGGAGGTGCTGCGGGAGTTGGCGGACTTTGCCCTCGCCTCGCGGGTGCGGCTGGCCCTGGCCGTCAACCCCACGGGGCGGGGCCTCAACCTGCAGGTTCAGGCCAGGGACGGTGTGGTGACCGTCAGCGGCGAGCTGCCGCAGGCGATCACGCTCACCCGGGTGAGCACCCGCTGGGAGCAGGAATTCACAAATGTGGTGCAAGGGGTTCCCGGCGTCAAGGGGGTACGGTTCGATCTCGAGCCGGTGAGTGGGTACCGCTGATTCTCTTTGCGCGCTGGCAGTGGGGGTCGGGGCTAGCCCGTTCACGGGGAGGTGTGTGTGGATTTCCTTGCGTGGCTGCAACAGCTCGGCCCGGACGCTGATCCTGGTGCCAAGGGTTTCCACGCGCGGCCCCTCTAGCTGGTGGTGGCGCTCCTCTTGCCCGTCAGTGTGGGCCTCTTCGTCGGCTTTGGCTTGAGGCTCATCGAACGGGTCTTTGGTGTGACCTCGCGAAAGGTGGCCACTGATGTCCCCCAGCGAGTTCCTCCTTGGCCTCGACAGCTTCCCCTGTTATGAGCGTGCTCTCCGCGGTACTCCTCATCTTCCTGGGTCAGGCCATGATCCGCGAGTCGCTGCGGGCGGTGCGGGCGCTGGCCCACGCTGGCGAGGGCGGGGATAAGACGCCCCTCTCGCCCACGGTGGTGCGCCTGCGCACCCTCAAACTGTGGCCGGTGGTGTCCCTGCCCGCTCGGGCATCGAGTCCATCTCCCTGTGGGTGCTCCTGGGGGTGCGGTTCCTCACCGGCTGGCTGTCCGGGATGCTGGGGGTGGGCGGAGGGTTCATCCGCATGCCGGCGCTGGTCTACATCCTGGGCTGCCCGACGGTGGTAGCGGTGGGGACAGACCTGTTTGAGATCTTCTTTCGGCGTACGGGGTGCTCACCCACTCCTTCAAGGGGAACGTCCACCTGGTGCTGGTACTGGCGCTCCTCATTGGCACCACCGTGGGGGCGCAGCTCGGGGCGTCCTCCACGCGCAAGGCCGGTGGACCCGTGCGGTTCGGTTTCGGGTGCCTCGCCTTTGTGGGCGTGACCATGGTGGCCGTCAAGCTGTACCTCAAGATGTTCCACGGTTAGCGAGGGTCCGACCGGCCCGGAGCTGCTCGGCGGGGCTGCTACCATCACGGCATGCGAACGCTGCGCCGTCTCCTCGTGCCTGCCGTTCTTCTTGCCGCCGTGGCGGTGCTGCTGCGCTTCACGCTCCTCGCGCCAAGACCGGTAGCCGTCGAGGTGGCGCGGGTGGAGCGAGGGGTGGTGGAGGAGAGCGTCACCAACACCCGCGCCGGGACGGTGAAGGCGCGACGGCGAGCCCGGCTCTCCCCCCAGGTGGGCGGGCGAGTGGTCCAGTTGCCCCACCGCAAGGGGGAACGGGTGGCCGCTGGCAGTCTGCTGTTGAAACTCGATAGCTCCGTGGCGGACGCCCAGCTGGCCCTGGCGCAGGAGGATGTGCGTACGGCGGCGGCCCGCGCCGAGGAAGCGTGCCTGGCCCTCGAGCTGGCCGAGAAGGAGCTGGCCCGGGGCGCCGCCCTCGCCGCCGACGGGGTTGCCTCGGAGCAGCTCCTGGACACCCTGCGCTCCACGAGGGACCGGGCGCGGGCGGGGTGCGCCGCGGCGCGGGCGGTGCTGGACCAGGCGCGGGCCCAGGTCCGTCTGGCCCAGGCGCAGGTGGCGCTCACGGAAGTGCGGGCGCCGTTTGCCGGCATCGTTGCCGATCTCACCACGGAACTCGGGGAGTGGATCACCCCAGCGCCCCCGGGGGTGCCGATTCCGCCGGTGCTGGACCTCCTCGATCCCGCCTCGCTCTACGTGGCAGCCCCCATCGACGAGGTGGATGCCGAGCGGGTGGCGGCGGGGAAGGAGGTGCGGATCTCGGTGGACTCCCGTCCCGGCGAGCGGTTTGCAGGGCGGCTCGTGCGGGTGGGGGCGTTTGTCGTGGATGTGCTGGAGCAGAACCGCACTGTGGAGGTGGAGGCGGAGTTCGACGATCCTTCCGTGACGGCTACCCTCCTGCCGGGGACCTCGGCGGACATCGAGGTGATCCTCGACCGCCGCACGAGCGTGCTGCGCGTGCCCACCTCGGCGGTGGCCCAGGGCAGCACGGTGCTGGTGCTGCGGGGAGGGGTGCTGCGGGAGCAGCCGGTGCGCACGGGGGTGCGGAACTGGCAGTTCACCGAGGTGGTCTCCGGGCTTGGCGAGGGCGAGATGGTTGTGACCATGCGGGATTCCCCCGACATCAAGGCGGGGGTGCGGGCCGTGCCGCGGGTGGGCGGGTGATCCAGCTCGAGGGGGTGTGGCGCACCTACCGGGTGGGGGACAGCGTGGTGCACGCCCTGCGCCACGTGTCGCTTGCGATCCGGCGGGGGGAACACGTGGCGGTGATCGGGCCCTCCGGTTCGGGCAAGTCCACGCTCCTGCACGTGCTCGGCTGTCTCGATCGACCCACCGCCGGGCGGTACACCTTCGCCGGCCGCGAGGTGGGGACGCTCTCGGACGAGGAGCGGTCGGCCCTGCGCCAGAAGAGCATCGGTTTCGTCTTCCAGTTCTTCCACCTGCTGCCGCGCCTCACGGCCGTAGGCAACGTGGAACTACCCATGCTCTTTGCTGGCGTTCCCGCCCAGGAGCGGCGCCAGCGGGCGCTGGCGGCACTTGCCGCGGTGGGGCTCGCCCCCCGCGCTGGCCATCGCCCCGACCAGCTCTCGGGCGGGGAGTGCCAGCGCGTGGCCATCGCCCGGGCGGCGGTGATGTCCCCCGAGCTGCTCCTGGCCGATGAACCCACGGGGAACCTGGACCGCGCTGCTGCCGCCGAGGTGATGGAACTCCTGGAGGCGATGCACGCGCGGGGGCTCACCCTGGTGGTGGTGACCCACGATCCGGCTATTGCCAAGCGGGCTCGCCGCGTGATCCAGATGTGCGATGGGGAAATCCTGGAGGACAGCGGCGCCCTGGCGGACGAGGGGGGGCGGCGGGGGGCGGAGCGACCCGAGGGTGCTCCCTCGGCACCCTCCCAGAGCGGGGTGGGCGAGTGAGAGCGCGCGATCTCCTCCTGTTTGTCCTCGGGGCGCTCGAGGGACACCGCCTGCGCACCGCCCTGTCGGTGGCTGGGGTGGCCATTGGCATTGCCGCCGTGGTATGCCTCACCGCCCTGGGCGAGGGGGCACGTCGCTACGTAACGCAGGAGTTTGCCCTGTTGGGTTCCAACCTGCTCATCGTCATGCCCGGACGGGTGGAAACCAGCGGCGCGGCCCCCTGGGGCGGCGTGACGCACGATCTCACCCTGGCCGACTACGTGGCGGTCTCGCGCCTGCGCGGGGTGCGCAAGACGGCCCCGTTGTGCGTCGCCACCGAAACGGTGAAGGCGGGCGAGCGGTCGCGCCCCGTACCGGTGTTGGGCACCACCGCCGAGTTCCTGGAGGTGCGGCGGCTGGTGGTGGCGGCGGGCGAGTACCTGCCCCCCGGTGACCCAACCCAGGGCGGTACCGAGATGGTGCTGGGGCCGAAGGTGGCCCGGGAACTGTTCCCCGGCGCGAGCCCCTTGGGCCAGGTGGTGCGGGCCGGTGCGTGGCGCTTCCGCGTCACGGGCGTGCTCGCGCCGCGCGGGCGCTCCCTGGGCTTTGACCTGGACGACGTGGTTTTCATCCCCGTGCAGACGGCTATGCGCATGTTCAACCGACGCTCGCTCTTCCGCATCCTCGTGGAGGCCCAGGAGTACGGGGCGATGGCGGTGACCAGGCGGGAGGTGCTGGCACTGCTCGCCCAGCGGCACCGCGCCGAGGACGTCACGGTGATCACCCAGGACGCCCTCATGACGGCCTTCTCCTCGATCCTCCGCGCCCTCACACTGGCACTCGTTGGGATTGCCTCGGTGTCGCTGGCGGTGGCCGGGGTCGGGATCATGAACGTCATGCTCGTCTCGGTCAGCGAACGACGCAGCGAGATCGGGCTGCTGAAGGCGCTGGGCGCGCGCAACCGGCAGGTGCTCGGGGCGTTCCTGGCAGAAGCGGTGGTGCTGGCCGCTGCGGGTGGGGTGGCCGGGATCCTGCTGGGCTTCGCTGCGGTGCGCCTGTTCGTGAACATCTACCCCACCTTTCCCGCGGTTCCTCCCCTCTGGGCCGTAGTCCTGGCGCTCACCATGTCCGTAGGGGTGGGGGCGCTGTTTGGCGTGTGGCCCGCGCAGCGGGCAACGCGGCTCGATCCCGTGGCCGCCCTGTCGCGGAGGTAGCCGTGGCACCCCTGGAGATCCTCGGGTTCGTGCTCGCCGCCCTCGAGGGGCAGCGCCTGCGCTCGGCCCTCTCCGCCCTGGGGGTGGCGATTGCCGTCACGGCGGTGATTCTCCTCACCTCCCTGGGCGAGGGGACGCGCCAGTACATCGTGGCCCAGTTCACCCAGTTCGGGACCAACCTCATCGCCGTGAGCCCCGGCAAGGTGAAGACCTTTGGCGTTCCCGGGGTGTTGGGGGGCACGACCCACAAGCTCACCATTGCGGACGCCGTGGCGCTGCGGCAGCTGCCCGGGGTCGAAGCGGTGGTGCCGGTGGCGTTCGGGCAAGCGGCGGTGGAGGCGGGGCAACGGAGCCGCAGCGTGTTCGTGTACGGCGTCAACCACGAGGCGGCAACGGCCTGGCGCTTCCGCGTCGCCCAGGGGGACTTTCTCCCGCCGGGGGAGGCGAGCCGTCAGGGCGCCTCCGCCGTGCTCGGGCCCAAGCTGGCCCGCGAACTGTTCGGTGCGACCGCCCCCCTCGGCCGCCGGGTGCGCATCGGCGGGCGGAGCTTTCTGGCCATCGGGGTCATGGAGGCAAAGGGCCAGCTCTTGGGTTTCGACCTGGACGACTCGGCCTACATCCCCGTGGCCAGCGCCATGGATATGTTCAACCAGAGCGAGCTCATGGAAATTGACGTGATGGCCCGGAGTGCCGAGGCGATCCCGTCGGTGATGCGGGCAATTCGCCAGACGCTTGTGGCGCGCCACCGGGGCGAGGAGGACTTCACCGTCACCTCGCAGACCGAGATGCTGGACACCTTCGGACGGGTCATTGGCATCATCACCGTGGCAGTCTCGGCCATCGCTGGGATTTCCCTCCTCGTGGGCGGGATGGGGATTCTGACCGTGATGTGGATCTCTGTCCACCAGCGCACCGCCGAAGTGGGCTTGCTGCGGGCGCTGGGAGTGACGCGGGCAACGGTGGGGCGGCTGTTCCTCCTGGAAGCGGTGACGCTAGCCATGGCCGGGGGGGTTGCGGGCCTGGCCCTCGCCTTTGCCACCGGCGCTGCCCTCCGCGCCGCGCTGCCCGGTCTGCCGCTCCACACGCCGCCGGGCTCCGTAGCGGCGGGCCTCCTCATGAGCCTGGTGGTGGGGGTGGTCTCGGGCCTCCTCCCCGCCCGGCGAGCGGCGGAGCTGGACCCCATCGACGCCCTGCGGGCGGAGTGAGGGCGGGGGTTCAGCGCCGGCGCTGGCGCAGGTACTCCACCACCCCCGGCAGCACCGAGATGAGGATGATGGCCAGGATGACCAGGGAAAAGTGCCGCCGCACCACTGGCAAGTTGCCGAACTGGTAGCCCCCGAATACGAGCAGCACCACCCACGCCACACCACCGATGACGTTGTAGGCGAGGAAGCGCGGATAGGACATGCGGCCGATGCCGGCCACGAAGGGGGCAAAGGTGCGGATGATGGGGATGAAGCGAGCGAGGATGATGGTTTTGCCGCCGTGGCGCTCGTAGAAGGCGTGGGTGCGCTCCAAGTGCTTGCGGTTGAGGAGGCGCACGTCCTCGCGGTGGAACACCTTGGGGCCCACCGCGAAGCCCACCCAGTAGTTGACCGTGTCGCCCACCACGGCGGCGCCGGCGAGCACGAGCATGGCGACCAACAGGTCGAGAGAGCCGCGCGCCGCCAGGGTGCCCACCGCAAAGAGCAACGAGTCGCCGGGCAAAAACGGTGTCACCACCAGGCCGGTTTCGCAGAATACGATGACGAAGAGCACCAGGTGCGTCCAGGCCCCAAAGGTGGTGATGAGGGTGTCCAGGTGGGTGTCGAGGTGCAGCACCCAGTCCACGAAGAGGTGGAAGAGGTCCGTCACGCGACCCTCACGCTCCCTGCGCGCCGAGCCGGACACCGGCCGGGGTCGGGACGGGGCAGCGACCCCCCGCGGGCGGCATCACCGCCCCTCCAGTGCTGCCCGAAGCCAGGCCAGTGCCGCCTCCCGCCCATCGAGAGCAGGGGCCTTCCCCTGGAAGAGCTGGCCGCTCCCACCGCCGCGGCCACCCAGCCGGGTTGCCACTTCCCGGCCGCAGGCCTGCACGTCCAGGGGGCAGTGGGCTCCTGCCACCAGCACGAAGCAGGCACCTGCCGCGGCGCGTGCCGAGAGGAACGCCGCCTTGTCCGGGGCCGCTGCCGCCAGCGTGCGGGCCAGGCGCTGCAGAAACGCAAGCTCGCGCTCCTCGAAGTGAGCCTCGACGAAGGGCGCCTCCGTGCGGGCCAACTCCCGCGCCATGGCCTCGGCGAGCTCCGCTTCGGTTGCCGAGAGCTTCTTCTCCAGGGCTCGCAGTACCTCCAGGCGCGCGGCCACTGCTTCCGGGAGTTCGTGATCGGGGGCGCCCAGCAGGGTGCGCAGCGCCGCGTTGCGGCTCTCGTGGGCGGCGAGGCGCCGCCGCAGCCGGCCACCGGCCACGAAGAAGAGGCGGGTGCCGCCCCGCATCGGTTCGCTGCCCAAGACGGCAAGAGCTTCGATTTCCGCCGTCGAGCGGAGGTGGGTACCGCCACAGGTGTTGCAGTCCACGCCCTCGATCTCCACGAGCCGCACCTCCCCCACGTGGTCCGCTGGCAGGCCGCGGCTGCGGACCCCCTCCATGCGGGCAAACTCGGCTGCCCCCACCCGCCGCGTGCGCACCGGTCGGGCGGCGCGGATCTCTTGAGCTACCGCCTCCTCCAGGGCGGCCAGTTGCCCCGGTGTCAGGGCCGGGACGTCCAGCTCGATATCGCAGGTGGTCTCCCCCAGGTGGAAGGCAGTGGTGGCCCAGGCGAAGCGATCGGCAGCCACCGCCGTCAGGAGGTGCTGGGCGGTGTGCTGCTGCATGTGGTCGAAGCGGCGCGGCCAATCCAGACGAACCCGCACCTGTCCCGCGGCGAGGGGAGCTGCCAGGAGGTGGAGGATGTCTTCTCCGCGCCGCTGCACGTCCACCACTTCCACCTCGTCCACAAAGCCACGGTCGGCAGGCTGGCCTCCCCCCTCGGGGTAGAGGACCGTTTGCGAGAGCACCACCCAGGGCCGGCCGTCCTCGCTCCCGCTGGCCACCACCTCCGCCTGGCACTCGCGGCGGTAGGCGTCCTCCTCGAAGAGGGGGACCGTCATCGCTCCGGCCGTTTCCCCGGGGCGGGTGGTGGCTCGCCCACCGCCCGCAGGATGGCGAAGAACACCTGGGTGTTGTCCTTTACCCCAGCCAGTTGCTCGGCGCCCGGCCCCAGGGCCGAGAGGGGGACGTCCACGGCGGTGTGCACGCACTGGGTGGGCGCGTAACCCTCGGCAGGAACCTGGACGGGTGTGACCCCACCCAGCAGCACGCCGCGCCCCCCGTCGCGTTCCGGGTTGGGGTGCACAAAGCGGTCGCGCCCCACCCGGCCCAGGGCAGGGGGCACGGGGCGGGGCTGCGACTGCCAGTCCTCGTAGCGATCGGGGCAGGCCCCGAAGTGGATGACGACCTTGGCGGGTCCATCCACGCTGTCGGGGAAACCGTCGCCATCGGCATCGTTGGTGGGAGGCAGGCCGCCAGCGTCGTACGTCTGCAGGTACTCGCGCGTGCCCAGGTGCGCTGCATCGCCCATGCCGGGGAGGACCACCCCGCCGGTCTCGTGGTCGGCGGTGACGATGACGAGGGTGTCGTTACCGGGGTCCGCGTCGCTGTTGCTGGTGTTGGCAAACGCCACGGCAGCCGCGACGGCGCGGTCGAAGGCGAGCACCTCCCACACCATGCGTTCCTGGTCGGCGATGTGCGCCTGCCGGTCGATGTGGGCGCCCTCCACGAGCAGGAAAAAACCCTCACGGTGGCGCGCCAGCACCGCCAGGGCCGCGCGGGTCATGACCTCCAGCGTGGGCTGCTCGGGAAAGTTCTTGATCACCTCGGGGTCGCCGCGACGCTGCAGGTCGAAGGCGGTGTTCATGTGGCTGTCGTGGAACAGGCCCAGGATCCTCTCGGCACCACCCGCGACGCTGGCCTCCAGCTCCGCGGCCGTGGTGGGGGTGGCGAAGCCCAGCTGCCGGAACGCCCCGAGAAGCGCTCCGCCCGCGGCGGCAAAGTGGCGCCGCCCCCCGCCCAGGAGGATCCGCAGGTAACCCGCAGAGGCGGCAGCCAGCTCGCCGCGGGCAATGAGCTCGGCGCTGCCCCGGTCGGCGGCGTGGGCGAGAAACCCGGCCGGGGTGGCATCGGTCACGTCGGCGGTGGTCACCACCCCGCTCACCATCCCCCGGCGGCGCGCCAAGAGGCTGGGGAGCTCTTCGATGGCTGCGTTGTCGTTGCTGTCTTCCGGTGTCTCGTCGGGGAAGACCCCCAGCAGGCCGTTGGCGGTCTTGGTGCCGGTGGCCATGGCGTGGGCGGCGGCAGCCGAGTCGGTCACGAGGCCCGAGAGCGAGGAAGTGGCCAGGAACCCCGCCACGGGTAGCTGCTCCATGGCCAGGAGGGCGCCCGGTCGGCCGGCAACGACGCCGTGCAGGAAGAGCCGTGCCGCCACGCGATGGGCAAGCCCCATGCCGTCGCCGATGAGAAGGATGACGTTGCGGGCCGCTTGGCGGGGCGGCGCTGGCCACGCTTCTGCCACCAGCTCGCGGCTCCCCCTCGCAGCCACGGTGCCGTCGGCGCCCGTCACCGTCACCTCCAGGCGGTGCACCCCGGCCTTGCGCAGCTCGAGCTGGCGCACCACCCACGCCTGGCCCGCGGCGCTGACGGGGGCGAGGGGTACCCCGTCCAGGGTCACCCGGGGGGGTGCGGGGAGAGGCGCGTCGGCGGCGATCCGCACGTCGAAGCGCTGCCCCACCGCCAGGTGGGTGTCGGGTGGCGGGGCCATGGTGAGCTGCGTGGCCGCAGCAGCCGGCGCCACGGCGGGCCAGAGTCCAGCGGAGAGAAGGATCGCAAGGAATCGGTGCACGGCATCCCCCAAACCTGCGGCGCTCATGGTAGCCGATGCCGAGCTGGCGCGGTGGGGGGAGGTGGAGTAGGATGCGCCGGCGCCGCTGCGGCGCCCGGGAGGGGGTCTCATGAGTTTGCCGCTCCACGATGTTACCGATCTCGCCCTCGCTGCCGCCGGCGTGCGGCGGATCCAGTGGGCCGACCGGCACATGCCGGTGCTGCGCCAGATCCGCGAACGGTTCACCCGGGAGCGGCCGCTAGAGGGCCAGCGCCTCGCCGCGTGCCTCCACGTCACCACCGAGACGGCCAACCTCATGCGCACCCTCCAGGCGGGCGGGGCCGAAGTGCGGCTGTGCGCCTCCAACCCCCTCTCCACCCAGGACGACGTGGCCGCTGCACTGGTGAGCGAGTACGGCGTGCCTGTGTTCGCCCGCAAGGGCGAGGACAACGCTTCGTACTACCGGCACATCCGCTCCTGCCTCGAACTTGGGCCGACCCTCACCATGGACGACGGCGCGGATCTGGTCACGGCGCTCCTGTCGGTGGCGCGGGGGGAGCTCGAGGGGGTCCACCCGGAGATCCGCCGTTTTGCCGAGGCGCTGGGGGAGGGTGGGCGAGCGGCGCTGGTGGCGGCGGTGAAGGGGTCCACGGAGGAAACCACCACCGGTGTCATCCGCCTGCGGGCCATGGCGCGGGACGGCGTGCTCCGCTTTCCCGTGGTCGCCGTCAACGATTCCCAGACCAAGCACCTCTTCGACAACCGGTACGGCACCGGCCAGTCCACCGTGGACGGCATCCTCCGCGCCACCAACCTGCTCCTCTCCGGGCTCACCGTGGTGGTGGCCGGGTACGGGTGGTGCGGCCGCGGTGTGGCCATGCGCGCCCACGGTCTGGGCGCCCGGGTGGTGGTGACCGAGGTGGACCCGGTGAAGGCGCTGGAGGCGGCGATGGACGGCTTTGCCGTCATGCCCATGCGCGCCGCCGCGGCGGTGGGGGATGTGTTCGTCACCCTCACGGGCGACTGCCGCGTCATCACCGCCGAGCACGCAGCGCTCATGAAGGACGGGGCGGTGGTGGCCAACGCGGGCCACTTCGACGTGGAGATCGATCTGGCCAGTCTCAAGGCCGAGGCGGTGGAGGTGAGCGAGGTGCGGCCGTTCGTGCAGGCGTACCGCCTGCGCTCCGGCAAGACCATCCACGTGCTGGCCGAGGGGCGCCTGGTCAACCTCGCGGCTGCGGAAGGCCACCCCGCCGCGGTCATGGACATGTCCTTTGCCAATCAGGCCCTGGCGGCGGAATTCCTCGTCCAGCACGGGGCAGAGCTGGCGGTGGGCGTGCACCGCCTGCCCCTCGAGCTGGACCGCGAAATTGCCCGGCTCAAGCTGGCCTCCATGGGGCTCGAGATCGACACGCTCACGGCCGAGCAGGGGGCGTACCTGTCGTCCTGGCGCGAAGGCACCTGAGCCCCGTTGCCGGGGAAAGTTCGGCGAGGGAGTCCGGCCGTGTACACTTTCGGCGATGCGCATCGTTTTTTTTGGAACCCCTGACTTTGCGGTGCCCTCCCTGCGCGCCCTCGTGGAGGCCGGGCACGAGGTCGCGCTGGTGGTGAGCCGCCCCGACAAACCAGCGGGGCGACGCCTGCGGGTGGCCACCCCACCGGTGGTGGCGGAGGCGCGGCGGCTGGGTCTCGCGGTCACGCAGCCGGCCAAGCTGTCGGGGGAGGGTTTTGCGGCCCGGCTGCGCGAAGTGGCTGCCGAGGTGGCCGTGGTCGTGGCCTACGGCCGGCTTATCCCGGCACCCCTCCTGGCCATCCCGCGCTGGGGGTTCGTCAACCTCCACCCCTCGCTCTTGCCGCGCCACCGTGGTCCCTCCCCCATCCAGTGGGCGATCGCGAGCGGCGACAGCACCACGGGAGTCTCCACCATGCTGCTGGACGAGGGCATGGACACGGGTCCCATCCTCCTCCAGCGGCCCACGGCCATCGGCCCTGGCGAGCGAGCGCTGGAGCTGGAACGGCGACTGGCGGAGCTGGGGGCGGAGCTCGTGGTGGCAACCCTGGCCGGCCTCGAGGCCGGCACCGTGCGCCCCCAGCCCCAGGATCACCGGCTGGCCACGGTGACACCGAAACTGGAGCGCAGCATGGGGCGGGTGGACTGGCACCTCACCGCCCAGGAGCTGGAGCGGCGCTGCCGGGCGTTTGACCCCTGGCCAGGGCTGTACTGCACCTTCCGCGGCGGCCGACTCAAGGTGCACGGCCTCGAGGTGGGGCCGCCCCTTGCCGGGACGGAACCGCCCGGCACGGTGGTGGCGGTTTCGGCCTCTGGAATCTCGGTGCGCTGCGGCAGCGGTACGGTGGCGCTGTTGACCGAACTGCAGCGGGAGGGGCGGCGGCGCCTGCCAGCCGATGCCTTCATCCTCGGGGAGCGGGTTGCCCGCGGCGAGCGCATGTCCTGACCCGCGGCGCACCGCCGCCACCATCCTCGTCCGCGTCGAAGCGGCCGGGGCGCACGCCGCACGCCTCCTTGGGGGGGTGCCGCCGCTGGTGCGCGAGCTGGTGCTGGGCACGCTGCGCTGGCAGCTCACCATCGATACCCTGCTCGCGCCGCTGCTGCGGCAGCCCCTGGCCGAGCTGGAGCCCGTGGTGCGGGTGCTGCTCCGCTTGGGGACCTTCGAGGCCCACCGCCTGTCCACACCGCCCCCCGTTGCCGTCTCGGAAGCGGTGCGCGTGGCCCGGACTCTGGCACCGGCGGCCTCGGGCTTGGTCAACGCCGTGCTGCGGCGCGTGTGTACCCTGCCCTGGCCCGACCCTGCCGACGCGGCGCTGCCGCTGTACCTGCGCTTCTCGCACCCGCGGTGGCTGGTGGAACGGTGGCAGCAGCGGTTGGGGGGGCACCTGGAGGCAGCCCTGGCCGCTGCCCAGGAGCCGGCACCGCTGTTCCTGCTGGCGGCCGCCTCGCATGCGGAGGAGCTTGACGCAGCGGGGTGCGAGCTGGAGCCCCACCCCTTCGTGGCGGGGGTGCTGCGCGTGCGTAGCGGTGTCGCCACGGCGGTGGCTGCCCTGGCCGCGGGGCGCGCCTACGCCATGGACCCGACGGCAGTGCTGGTGGCGCGGCTCCTGCCACCCTGTGCCGGGGTGACGGTGGAGCTGGCCGCCGCCCCAGGGGGCAAGAGCCTGGTGCTGGCACTGGAACGGCCCGACACCCCCCGCTGGGCGTTCGACCGGCACCTGGGGCGGATCGGGCTGCTGCGGCGGGCGGCCGCGCTGGTGCCCTCCCCGCCGCGGGTGGCAGCTGCCGATGGGAACCGGCCGCCGCTGCGCCCCTCCTCGTGCGGTGCCGTGCTCCTGGACGCCCCCTGTTCGGGAACCGGAACGCTGCGCCGCCACCCCGAGATCCGCTGGCGCCTGCGCCCCGAGGACCTACAGCGGCACGCCGAGGAGCAACAGCACCTGGCCCGGGCTGCCGCCGAGCTGCTGCAGCCGGGTGGCCTTCTCCTCTACGCCACCTGCTCTCTCGAAGCGGAGGAGAACGAAGAGGTGCTAGCGGGGCTGCCGCTGGCGCCAGTGGAGCTTGCAACGCACCTGCCGGTCGGGGTGCCCGCCATCCCCACCCCGCTGGGCGGGGTGATCCTCCCCCCGGGCAACCACGGGGACGGGTTCACCGTACACCTGCTCCAGCGCACTTGAACGCGGCGCCGAGGCCGTGTACTGTGCGGTGCGAGGTCGAGCCATGGCGGGGAAGAGCGAGATCGTCGAGCGAATTGCCTTCGAAACGGGGATGCCCAAGGCGCACGCGGCCCGGGCCATCGAGGTGATGGTGGACGCCATCGGCGAGTGGCTGCAGCAGGGCGAGCGGGTGGTGGTGCCGGGACTGGGCAGCTTCTACGTTTCCGAGCGCCCACCTCGCGTGGTACGCAACCCGCGCACCGGTGCTCAGGTGGCCGTGGGTTCCTCGCGCACGGCGCGCTTCCGACCCGGCAAGGAGCTCAAGGGCCTCGTCAACCGGCGGTGACGGGCGCCTACTCCTGGAACGCGCCGCCGCCGATGAACTCGCGGAGGATCGAGGTGTTGGGCACGTCGTCCTGGAACACCGGTACGAACCAGGCCAAGAACTTCAGGAGACGGTACGCCTCGGTGTAGGTGGGGTGCTCGCGTGGCACCTCCAGCAGGAAGCGCTCCGCGTACACCTTGAGCACCGCTGGCTCGTACACCAGGGCGGAGTTGAAGACCAGGTCCGCCTCCTCCTGGAACGGGAACACCCAGCGAGCCTCGCCACGGCGCACCGCCCCCCACATCTCCAGGGTGCGGGTGGCGGGGTGGCCGCGGAAGAGGCGGTCGCGCACGATGCGCCGCAGCAGGCGGGCGTCGGAGGTGAAGATCCGGTTGTGGTCGTCCAGGGTGAGCTGGGTGAGGGCGGAGATGAAGATGCGGAACTTTGCCTCCTCGGCCACCGCGGCGGTCAAGCGGTGGTTCAGCCCGTGAATGCCCTCCACGAGCAGGATGTCGTCGGGGTGGAGCTCCAGGCGCGTCCAGCGGTCGCGGGCCACGCGCCGCCCCAGCACGAAGTCATAGCGCGGCACGTCCACCGCCCGGCCCTGGAGGAGGGCTTCCAGGTGCTGGTTGAAGAGCTCCAGGTCCAGCGCCTCGAGGGCCTCGTAGTCCGGCTGGCCGTCGCTGCCCAGGGGGGTCTTGTCCCGGTCCACGAAGTAGTTGTCGATGGACAGGCCCACTGGCCGCATGCCGTTGACGCGGAGCTGTACGCCGAGACGGCGGATGAAGGTGGTCTTGCCGGAGGAGGAGGGACCGGCCACCAGCACCAGGCGCACGCGCTGGCGCTCCTTGGCAATGGTGTCGGCAGCCGCGGCAATCTTCTTCTCGTGAAACCCCTCCGCCACCCGGATCACCTCGGCAATCTCACCCGACAGGCACATGCGGTTGAGCGAGCCCACGTTGGCAACGCCCAGGAGCTCGTTCCAGCGGCGGGTCTCGCGGTAGGTGGCGAAGAGCTTGGGTTGCGGGCGAAGCTCCGGCAGTTGGGTAGCGTCACCGTCGCGGGGGAAGCGGAGGAGGAGCCCGTCCTCGTAGGGGACCACGGCAAAGCCCTGGAGGGTCCCGGCGGAGGGAGCCACTGCCCCGTGGGCGATGTCGAGGAAGGCACCGCACTGGATCACCGGCACGGTGGAGGAGCGGTAGGTGGAGAGGAGGTGAATCTTCGACTCGTCGCCGGTGCTCCGAAAGATTGCCTCCGCCTCCTCCAGGGTGACGGTGGTGCGCCGGAAGGGGCGGTCCTCGGCGCAGATCTCTTCCATACGCCGGGCGATGGAGGCTACCGTGGCGTCGGTGAGGGGTGTGGGGCCGTGCCAGGAGTAGAAGTACCCGCCGCCCAGCGACTGGCCGACCACCAGGCGGGCCTCGGGGTACAGCTCCCGCACCGCCGCCATGAGGACCAGCGCCGCCGAGCGGCGGGCCACCGCCTCGCCCTCGCGGGAGGTGGAGCGCACCGCCTCCAGGTTTACCTGCCCGCCGCGCAGCGGGAAGTCCAGCATCACGAGCCTGCGGTTCACCAGGGCAGCGAGGATGTCGCGCGGCAGCTGGCCGTAGAAGGAGATCAGGAAGTCCTTCACGGAGGTCCCGCTGGGGACCTGTCTCCTCTCCCCGGCAAAGCTGACCACCACGGTGCGGTGCGGCACGGGCCACCTCCCGGTCCGCCATTGTAGAGAAGCGCCCGGCTCCCCTGGCGGTTACCATGGGGGGCGCTGGCACCGGTGCCAGGGGGAGGTGGACGTGAGCAGCAAGCGGAGCAACTCAGGGCTGATCCGCGCCATCGAGGCCATCGTTCGGGCCGTGGAGGAGCGGGGCGAGCCACTGCTGCATTCGAGCGAGCAGCCACTGCCGCAGAAGCGGGAGGTCATCGCCATCGTGCGCGGCCTGCAGGAGGTGATCTACCCGGGCTACTTTGGGGACCAGGTGCTCTACCGGGAGTACCTCCACGGCCATCTGGGCGACCGCCTGTACGGTCTCGCCCGCGCCCTGGAACAGGAGGTCCGCAAGGCGCTCTCCAGCAGCTGCCGACTGCCCGGGGGCACGACCCAGCCTGCCGGCCAGGGGGATGCGGCGCGGGTGGTGAGATCGTTTTTCGAGCAGCTCCCCACCGTGATGGAGCTGATTTCCGGCGACGTGGTGGCGGCCTACGAGGGGGATCCGGCGGCCACCTGTTTCGAGGAGGTGATCCTGGCCTATCCCGGGCTCAAGGCCGTGTTCACCTACCGCATTGCGCACCTGCTGGCCCAGCTTGGCGTGCCGCTCATCCCGCGGATCATGACCGAGTTTGCCCACAACGAGACGGGGATCGACATCCACCCGGGTGCCAGCATCGGGCGGGAGTTCTTCATCGACCACGGGACGGGCGTGGTGATCGGCGAGACGACGGTGATTGGAGACCGCGTCAAGCTCTACCAGGGAGTGACGCTGGGGGCGCTCTCCATCCCGCGCGGGGAGCGGGGGGAGATGCTGCGGGGGGTGAAGCGGCACCCCACCCTGGAGGACGATGTGGTGGTCTACGCTGGAGCCACGATCCTGGGCGGCCAGACGGTGGTGGGCCGGGGCTCGGTGATCGGCGGCAACGTGTGGCTCACCACCTCGGTGCCGCCGTACTCGCGGGTGACGCTGTCGCGCGACCAGCTGGCCTACGAGATCACCAACCGCAGCGGGCAGGGTGCGCATTGACCCCCGCCGGGCGCTCTGGTAGGGTGGCGCCGATGACGGGCCGAGCGCTGTTTTTTTGTTTTCTCGCGACGACTTCTTGGGCAGTCGCGCAGGAGCCTCTCCCCGCCGAGGTCCACGGGGTGGAGAAGCTGGCGCTGGTGGTGGCGCGGGTGAGCCAGGTACAGCGGGAGACGACGACCCTCACCGCCGAGTTCGAGCAGCAGCGCACCAGCCGTCTCCTCAAGGAACCGAGTCTCTCGCGGGGGCGGATGTACTTCCGGGCACCGGACACGGTTCGCTGGGAGTACGAGGCGCCACGGCCCATGTCAGTGCTCCTGGCGGGGGGCGCGGCCACCACTTACCGCCCCGCCGAGAAGCGGGCCGAGCGGGTGGAGTTTGGCCGCATCCAGCGGCGGGTCCTGCGTTTCTTGGGCGCGGGCGAGCCGCTGGAGGAGCTGCGGCGGTACTTTTCCTTCACCTTTCGCGATCCGGGAACGACGGGCAACTACGTGCTCGAGCTCCAGCCCACGGCGCTGCAGATCAAGAAGCGCTTGGCGTCGGTCACCGTGGTCATCGACCGCGACCGCTTCCTACCGGTGGGTTTCGCGTACACCGAGCACGACGGCGACCGCACCGTCTACACCTTCTCCAAGATTCGCCGCAACGAACCGATCCCGGACGAGGTGTTCCAACTCCACATGCCGGCCGACGTGGTGCTCGTGGAGCTAAAGGTGAGGAGCTCCGAATAGGTGATCGGTGGTTTCCGGGTCGTGGCCGAGGATGCAACGACCCACGCGCGGGCTGGCGAGCTCGTCACCGCCCACGGCGTGGTGCGCACGCCGGCCTTCATGCCGGTGGGGACGGCGGGTAGCGTCAAGGGGTTGGCCCCCTGGGAGCTGGAGCGGTTGGCGCCGGAAATGGTGCTGGCCAACACCTACCACCTGTGGTTGCGGCCGGGGATCGAGACGGTGGAAGCCCTGGGGGGGTTGCACCGCTTCATGGCGTGGCGCGGGCCGATCCTCACCGATTCGGGGGGGTTCCAGATCTTCTCCCAGGCGTCTCGGCGCACCCTCCAGGAGGACGGGGTGGTCTTCCGCTCGCACCTGGATGGAACGGAGATTGCTCTCACCCCCGAGGGAGCGGTGGAGGCGCAGCGGCGCCTGGGCGTGGACGTGGCCATGGCGCTGGACGTGTGTCCGGCCCTCCCCGCCGAGCCTGCCGAGCTGCAACGGGCGGTGGCCCTCACCTCGCGGTGGGGCGCCCGCTGCCGCCGGGCGCTGCCGCCAGGGGGGGCGACGCTGCTGTTCGGGATCGTCCAGGGCGGGCTCGACCTTGAGCTGCGGCGCCAGTCTCTGGCCGAGCTGGTCCCCCTCGGGTTTGACGGCTACGCCTTGGGGGGGTTCTCGGTGGGGGAGCCGGCGGAGGCCATGTGGGCCACGGTGGCGGAGGTGGCGCCGTTGTTGCCCGCCCAGCGGCCGCGCTACCTGATGGGGGTGGGCACGGTGGCGGACATTGTGCGGGCGGTGGCCGCCGGGGTGGATCTTTTCGATTGCGTGATCCCCACACGCAACGCCCGCAACGGGCTCCTCCACACCACGCGCGGCCCCGTTGTGCTCAAGCACGCCCGCCACCGGCGGGAGGCAAATCCGCCCGACCCCCAGTGCGACTGCCCCACCTGCCGCTCCTGCTCGGTGGGCTACCTCCGCCACCTCTACCTGGCGAAGGAAGCAGCGGCGGTCGTCCTCGCCACCGTCCACAACCTTTCCTTCTACCTCGCCTTGATGCGGAGGCTGCGTTCGGCTATCATCGCTGGCCGCTTTCCGGCCCTCTGCGCGCACCTTTTGGCCGAAACGCAGGAGGGCGGCTAGGGAGAGATGCTCATGGGTGCTCAGCAGCCAAACGCCTTCATGTCCTTCGTGCCGATCCTCATCATGGTGGTGATCTTCTACCTGCTGCTGTTTCTGCCGATGCGGCGCAAGCAGAAGAAGCATCAGGAGATGCTCAACCAGCTCACGAAGGGGGACCGGGTCATCACCAGCGGCGGGATCTTCGGCACGGTGGTCAACGTGGAGGGGGAGATCATCGAGCTGCGCGTGGCGGACAACGTGAAGATCCAGGTGGCGCGCAACGCCATCGCGGGTCTCGCCAAGGACGCAGAGACCATCAATCTCGGGCAGAAGGACTAGGGGGAGCCATGACGCGCAAACTCACGTGGCGGTGGGTGCTCATCGGCATCGTGACCGCCTTCGGCGTCTATTCCATGTGGCCGCCCAGCCAGAAGATCAAGCTGGGCCTCGACCTCAAGGGGGGTATCCACCTGGTGCTGCAGGTGAACACCGAGGATGCCGTGCGGGCGGAAGTGGACGACGCCCTGGAGCGGGTGCGAGCTCAGTTGACGGAAAAGGGTTTCCCGCCCGTTTCCTTAGCGCGCCTGGCGGAGGGCGAAGCCGGTTTTCGGCTCAAGCCTGCCGCCAACACGCCGGAGGCAATCCTCACCGAGGTCCTGGAGGATCACCTGCCCGACTTCAAGGTGTCGCGGGGCGTCGAGGTGACGGCCACGCTGCGCCCGGAGGTGGTGCGGTCCATCCGCGACATGGCGGTGCGACAGGGGCTCGAGACGATCCGCAACCGCATCGACCAGTTTGGCGTGGCGGAGCCCACCATTCAGCGACAGGGGATCGAAGGGGACCGGATCGTGGTGCAGCTCCCCGGCGTGGAGGATCCCTCCCGCGTGAAGGAGCTCATCCGCTCCACGGCGTTCTTGGAGATCAAGCCGGTGGTTGCCGTGGCCCCCACACGCGAGGCGCTCCTCGCTGCCCGGGGGGGCGAGGTTCCCGACGACTGCGAGGTGGTGGTCGGGGACGTGGAGAGCATGGAAGGGCGCGTGACCGGTCGCGAGTACTACCTGCTGAAGAAGGCGTCGGTGATCACCGGGCGCGACCTCCGCAACGCGCGGCGTTCCCAGGACCAGTACAACCAGCCAGCCGTGAGCTTTTCCTTGAACCCCGCCGGGGCCAAGAAGTTCGAGGCGTACACGGCGGCCCACATCGGTGATCGCATGGCCATCGTGCTGGACAACAAGGTCCGCTCCGCGCCAGTGATCCGCGGCACAATTTCCGACTCGGGCATCATCGAGGGGAACTTCAGCATCACCTCGGCCGAAGACTTGGCGCTGGTGCTGCGCGCCGGCGCGCTGCCGGCCTCCATCACCTACCTGGAGGAGCGCACGGTGGGTCCGAGCCTGGGGCGCGATTCCGTGGTGCGGGGCTTGCGCGCCGGTCTGGCCGGCCTCGTCCTGGTGGTGGTGTTCATGCTCCTGTACTACCGGGGCGCGGGCATCAACGCCAACGTGGCCCTCATCCTCAACGCCGTGCTGCTGCTGGGGGCGATGGCAGCCTTCAAGGCCACGCTGACGCTGCCCGGCATCGCCGGCGTGATCCTCACCATCGGCATGGCGGTGGACGCCAACGTGCTGATCTTCGAGCGCATCCGCGAGGAGCTCGACCTCGGCAAGCCGGTGCGCTCGGCGGTGGATTTGGGTTTCTCCCGCGCCTTCGCCACCATCCTCGACTCCAACCTCACCACCCTCATTGCCGCTCTGTTCCTGTTCCAGTTCGGCACGGGGCCGATCAAGGGGTTCGCCGTCACCCTGTCCATCGGCATCATCATTTCCATGTTCACGGCTGTCTTCGTCTCCCGCACCCTGTTCGACTGGGTGCTGGCTCGTCGGGGCAGGGTGGAGACCCTGTCCATCTAGGGGGAGCCCATGCGACTGTTCAAGAAGACCAACTTCCCCTTCATGAAGTACCGGTGGTTCTTCGTCGGTGCTTCGCTCACCCTCGTTGCCGCCAGCGTCGCCATGGTGCTGGTGGGTCCCGGCCTGGTGATGGGGATCGACTTTGCCGGCGGCACGCAGCTGACCGTCAAGTTCCAGGAGGAACCCGACCTGGGGCGGGTACGGGCGGCTCTGGAGTCGCTGCGCCTGGGTGCCGTGTCCATCCAGCGTTTCGACGAGGTGGAGCGCCACGAGTTTCTCGTCCGCCTCCAGAACCCCAAGCAGGAGGGCGACTTCACCGCGCGCATGCTGGAGGCCCTGGACCGCGAGTTCAACGCGGCAACGCCGGGGGTGCGCCTGAACCTCCAGGGCATGGAGGCGATCCGCGACGAATTGGTGATGGCCGACCCCGATCGTATCGGCAGCACGGTGGACGTACGCCGCACCCACTACCAGCCCATGGCCGAGGCGATCCTGGCGCTGCGCAAGGAGCGGGGGATCCTCGCTTCCGCCGCCGATCTGCGCGGTTTGCCGGCGCTGTCGGCTGGGGTGCAGCAGTACCTGGCGGAGAAGGGTCGTTTTGGAGCGTTTTCCCTGCTCGCCGCCGACAACGTCGGCCCGCTGGTGGGCAAGGATCTGCGCAACAAGGCGATGCAGGCTGTCGGCTTCTCGCTCGTGGGCATGCTGGTGTACATCTGGTTCCGCTTCCGCTTTGCCTACGGCATCGGCGCCGTGGTGGCACTGTTCCACGATGTGCTCATCACCCTTGGAGCCCTCTCCCTCACCGGACGCGAGATCAACCTGCCGACCATTGCCGCGCTCCTTACCCTGGTGGGGTACTCGGTCAACGACACGGTGGTGATCTTCGACCGTATCCGCGAGCGCCTGAAGCTGGACCGCGGCAAGTCGCTCGCCGACACCATGGACCTGGCCATCAACCAGACGCTGTCGCGGACCGTCATCACCTCGGGGCTGACGCTGATCACCGTGGTGTGCCTGTACCTGTTCGGTGGCGATGTGATCAACACCTTTGCCTTCGTCCTGGTGGTGGGGATCGTGGTGGGCACGTACTCTTCAATCTACATTGCTTCCCCCATAGCCTTCGCGATCTCTACCGTCCTCGAGCGGCGGCGCGAGGCTCGCCGGCGCCGCTGATCGGAGCGTCCTTCTCGGGGCGGGGAGACGCGAGGGAGGTGCTCGCCAACGGCAGGCGAGCGGGTAGCTCGCCCTGCCGTCGGGGGGTGGCTGCGGCGGTGCGGCTCGTGTCCCCTACAATGGGGTCATGACGGAGTCGCTCCTCCGCTTCGAGGACATCCTCGAAATGGTAGCCAGCTACAAGCCGGACTGCGACGAGGACTTGCTGCGTCGCGCCTACGTCTTTTCCGCCATGGCCCACCGCGGACAGGTGCGGGTGTCGGGGGAGCCGTACCTGGTTCACCCCCTGGCAGTGGCGCGCATCCTCGCCGAGATGCGCCTGGACGAGCTGGCCATCGCCACCGGCTTCCTCCACGACCTTCTGGAGGACACCTGGGTGAGCGAGAGCGAGCTCGAGGCGCAGTTCGGCGAGAAGATTGCCGCGCAGGTGCGGGCGCTCACCAAGATCAGCACCATGGAGCGGTCGTTCGCCGCCAGGGCGGCGGCGCAGGCCGAGACGTTCCGGCGCATGCTGCTGGCCTCGGTGGAGGACGTGCGGGTCATTCTCGTCAAGCTGGCGGACCGGCTCCACAACATGCGCACGCTCCACTTCCTGCCGGAGGCGAAGCGGCGCGCCATCGCCGCCGAGACGCTGGAGATCTACGCCCCCATCGCGCATCGGCTGGGGATCGGGCGCATCAAGGCGGAGTTGGAAGATCTGGCGTTCGCCCAGCTCTACCCGGAGGACCACCGGCGGCTGGTGGAGGAGCTGCAGCAGCGAGAGGACGCTGCCGGCTCGCTCATCGAGGAAATCCGCACCACCCTCGTGGGGATGCTGGAGGAGCACTCCATCCCCGGTGAGGTGCGGGGCAGGATCAAGCACCTCTACTCGATCTGGAGCAAGCTGAACCGCCAGGGGGTGGGTGTCGACCGCGTTTACGACTTCCTCGCCTTTCGCGTCATCGTCCAGACCGTCCCCCAGTGCTACGCCACGCTTGGCCTCGTCCACCAGCTGTGGCGACCGGTACCGGGGCGCATCAAGGACTACATCGCGATGCCGAAGCCGAACGCCTACCAGTCGTTGCACACCTCGGTGATCGGGCCCTCGGGGCACCCCTTCGAGATCCAGATCCGTACCCATGACATGGACGAGATTGCCGAGCGGGGCATTGCCGCCCACTGGATGTACAAGGAGGGCAGGGCCCGTCCCCAGGACGCGGAGCGGGTGGCCTGGTTGCGGAGTCTGGTGGAGGGGCAGCAGGAGAACCCGCGGGAGTTCCTCGACTCCCTGAAGCTGAACCTCTACCCGGAAGAGGTGTACACCTTCACCCCCAAGGGCGAGGTGTACGCCTTCCAGCGCGGGGCTACCCCCATCGACTTCGCCTACCGCATCCACACGGAGGTGGGGCACCACTGCGTGGGGGCGCGGGTGAACGGGCGCCTGGTGCCGCTGCGCACGCCGCTGGAGAACGGCGACATCGTGGAGATCCTCACCTCGCCCAGCCAAGTCCCCAGCCGCGACTGGTTGGAATTTGCCGTGACGGCCCGGGCCAAGAACAAGATCCGGGCTTGGGTGAAGAGCGGCGAAAAGGAACAGGCCATCGAGGCGGGGCGTCGGCTCCTGGACCGCGAGGCGCGCAAGCTGGGGGTGGGTTGGAAGCAGCTGCGGGACGACAAGAAGCTGGCCGAACTGGCGGCGGAACACGGTTTTGGCAAGGTGGAGGAGCTGTTCGCCGCCATCGGCTTTGGGCGCCTCTCCCCCCGGGAGCTGCTGGGTCCGCGTCTCCCCGCGGAGGCGGAGGCGCCACGTGGCCCGGCACGAGAGCTGCCGGCAACGGTGACGACCGGTGCGGTGATCCTGGTCAAGGGCCAGGCCGGGCTGCTCACCTTCCGCGCCCGCTGCTGCAACCCGCTACCGGGCGACGACATCGTGGGCTACATCACGCGGGGGCGTGGGGTGGCGGTGCACGCGGCCAGCTGTGCCAACGTGCGCCGGTTGCTGCTGTCGGCGGAGCGTGAGGTGGAGGTGGAGTGGGGCAGCGAAGAGGGGAGTTACGCCGTGCCGCTGCACGTGACCTTCGAGGACCGCCCCGGCATCCTCGCCGGGATCTCCCAGGCGATCACGGGCGAGGGGGGCGACATCCGCTCCTGTCACCTGGCCACCCACGACGCCGGTTCGGGCACCGTGGACTTCGTTGTGCAAGTGCGGGACCGGGAGCACGTGCGCCGCGTGATCGCCGCGGTTCGCGGCGTGGCCAACGTGCTCACCGCCGACTCGCGCTCCAGCCGGCGGTTACGATCTCCCGAGGCGGCCCTGCCGGCGGGCGAGGCGTCTCCCCCCCGCCGCCGCGGCCAGCGGATGCCCAACTGAGGGCACCACCCGGGGTGGCCTGGCGCGACACGACCTGTGGCGAGGACGGTGGAGGGGCTCCGCGCGGGAGGGATCAGCGGGTCGCCTTGACGATCCGCCCGGAGCGCAAGCAGCGGGTGCAAACCATGAGGCGCACGGTTCTGCCGTCGATGCGGGCCCGGACCGAGCGCAGGTTGGGCCGCCACCGGCGCTTGGAAACGTTGTGCGCATGGCTGATGGTGTGGCCGACCAGGGTACTCTTCCCGCAAACATCGCACGCTCGTGCCATCGACTCCTCCGGCCCGCAGAGCGGGAGAGGAAGTCTAGCAGAGGTGTACCGATTTGCCAAGGTGGAGCCGAGGCCGCTCCCGGTGGGGCGGTGGGAAAGGCGACGATCTTTGGCCTTTCCTTGACTTGACAACGGCAGATTCGCTTGTTAGATTGAGGGGTAACACGGTCTATGTGCGTGGAAACCCTCGCTCGCGCGGTGCAACATTGGACAAGGGGACGGTGAGCCGTGCTGCTACGCAAGAAGAAGAACATCGTCGGACTCGACATCGGTTCTTCCGCTGTCAAGCTGGTCGAGCTCAAGCAGGGGAAGGGTGGGCGGTACTCGCTGCTCCACGCCGGCCACGCGCTCCTGTCACCCGAGGCCATCGTCGAGGGGACCGTGATGGACTCCTCGTTGGTGATCGAGGTGGCGCAGCGGCTCATTCAGGAGCAGGGGACCAAGAATCCAAACTTTGGTGTCTCGCTGTCGGGAAGCACGGTAGCCATCCGCAAGATCCAGGTTCCGGCGATGTCCGAGGCCGAGCTGGCGGAGTCCATCCACTGGGAGGCGGAGCAGTACCTCCCCTTCGACGTTAACACCGTGAACCTCGACTACGTGGTGCTCAACAGCGACGCCGACACCATGGACGTGCTGCTGGTCGCGGCGAAGAAGGACCGCGTCGCCGATTACACGAGTATCGTGGCGCAGCTGGGGAAGGTGCCGGCGCTCGTGGACGTGGACGTGTTTGCCGTGCAGAACGCCTACGAGCACAACTACGGGGTGCCCACGGACCGGGTGGTGGCGCTGGTCAACGTGGGCGCCCACGTCATGAACCTCAACATCCTGGCGCACGGCCAGTCCGTGGCCTGGCGCGACATTGCCTTCGGGGGCAATAACTACACCGACGCAATCCAGCGGGAGCTGAACCTGACCCGAGATCAGGCCGAGGCGGTCAAGAGCGGCGAGCAGCTGGGCGACCATACGCCGCAAACCATCCTCAGCGTGCTCAACGGTGTCAGCGAAGAGCTTTCGGACCACCTGCAGAAAACCTTCGAGTTCTTCTACACTACCTCGAGCTATGACCACGTGGACGAGATCGTGCTAGCGGGGGGCGCCTGCCAGGTGCTGAACCTGGATAACGTGCTCAAGGAGCGACTCAACGCCCGGGTCGAGGTGATGAACCCGTTCCGCGAAATTGACTTCTCGGAGAGCCAGTTCCCGCCCGAGTGGCTGAACCGACACGCCCCGGCCATGACCGTGGCGGTGGGAATGGCGCTGCGGACCGTCGGGGAGTGAGCGATGATCAAGATCAACCTTCTGGTCGAAGCTCGTGCCGCGAAAGTAACCCGAAAGCCGCTCATCTCCGTTGGCGTGGAGGGTCTCAACAACTTCATCCTGGTAGCCGTGCTGCTGGTGGGCATTGCCGCCGTGGGGGTGACGTACTGGCGCTTGAGCTCGACCTTGAGCGGGATCGAGCAGGAGATTGCCGTCAACCAGAAGGAGTTCGAACGGCTGAAGCCGATCATTGCCGAGGTGGAGGCGTTCAAGAAGAGCAACGCGGAGCTGAAGCACAAGATCGAGGTGATCGAGAAGTTGAAGGCGGATCAGTACGGGCCGGTCCGCATCATGGACGAGGTGAGCAAGGCGCTCCCCGACCTCCTGTGGCTGTCCGACCTCAACCTCTCGGGTTCGACGATCACGCTGAAGGGGAAGGCGCTCAACGAGAACGCCGTCGCCAACTTCATCTCCAACCTGGACGCGAGCCCGTACTTCGCCGAACCCACCTTGAGGATCATGTCGCAAGACAACAAGGGGATATTCTCCTTTGATATGGCGTGCACTTTTACGTACAGCCCGCAGGAGGCCACAGCGGCCTCCAAGTCGCGGAGCTAGAGGGGGCGAGCGGCCATGGCAGGGCTCGAGCTAGAGAACCGTCCCTGGTACGTGGCGTTGATCGTTGGCTTGATCATCGCGGGCGGGTTGTACTGGGCAAGCGATACCTACTGGTTCAAGGGGATCCGCAAGGACATTGCGAAGCGCTCCAGCGATCTCGAGACGCTGAAGCAGAAGGTGCGCGAGGGGAAGGCGGCGGAAGCGCGACTCGCCCAGTTCCGCGAGGAGGCTGAACGGCTGGACACCGAGCTGCAGCGTCTCCTGCGGATCCTGCCCACGGCCATGCAGACGGACGAAATCATCAAGAAGATCAAGTCGCTGACCGAACGCGGGGCGTTCCGCTTCGTCACCTTCCAACCCCAGGCCTTTGCGAAGAAGGAGTTCTACTCCGAGTGGCCGATCCGGGTGCAGCTGGAGGGCACGTACCACGAGCTCGCCCTCTTCTTCGATCGTCTCTCGCGCTTCTCGCGTATCATCAACGTGGAATCGATGGCGATCCAGGGGATCGACAAGCCGGGTCCGTACACCATCGTCTCCAATTTCACGATGAAGACCTTCATCTACGGTACTGCGGAGCAACCAGGCGTGGGGAGGAAGACGCGATGAAACCCTGGCTTCTCCTCGTGGCGCTCGGGGGTGTGGCCACAGCGCTGGCCCAGGCGCCGCCGCATGCGACGCCCACGCCCCCCTCGGAAAGTCCCATCGACACGACGACGGTGGAGCGGATCCTCTCCGGTGAAGAGGCCGCCGAGTCGGGTGCCGGCTTCACCTACGACCCGGCTGGGCGGCGGGATCCGTTCCGCTCGTTGCTGCGGGGTCGGCAGCGGGAAGAGCTGGGCGAACGGCCGCCGGGGCTGCGGGGTATGGCGGTCGAAGAAATCCGGCTGGAGGGGATCGTCCGGCTCCCGGAAGGGTATGTGGCGATGGTGCAGGGGACCGATAACCTGAGCTACCTCATCCGACCGGGAACCGTGCTCTACGACGGTTCCGTGGAATCCATCGACAAGAATCAAGTGGTGTTCAAAGTTCAAGTTGCAGACCCGAAGAGCCTCAAGCCCTACCGCGAGGTGGTGCGGACGCTGCAGTGATCTTTCTGGGGGTTGCGATGATGGCGACAGGCAAACGCTGGAAGGTGGCGGTGGTGGCGATCGCGGCGGTGGCCGCCTTGGGTTTCGCAGGAACGACCCAGGGGTCCGAAACCGTCTCGGTCCTCGGCATGGCGTGGACCGAGGCGCCAGCCTCCGCGCTGGTGGTGAGCGCAACCGGGCCGCTGGTCTTCAGCGAGTCCCGCCCAGCACCGGGGGTGGTGCAGGTGGATATCGCGCACGCGGTCGTGACCGGGGAGGCACCGCCTGTTCGGAACCCCTCGGTGGGGCTTCGCAGCGCGACCCTCGCGGAGATCCGCGAGGGCGAGACGGTCTTCACCCGCCTCACCATCGAGCTCGCCGCCGGTGCCGAGGCTGCCGTGAGCGCTCTCCCGGCCGGGCTCGAGGTCCGTTTCTCGGGACTCTCCCCCTCGCCCCCGCGCGGCGAGGTGGTGAGTGATCTGCTAGCCGTGGCGGACGAGGGGGGCGTGTCGGTGGTGCTGGCCTCGGGCGCCCCGTTGGTGGGCAAGACCTTCACGCTCGCCGATCCGCCCCGGGTCGTGCTGGATCTGCCCGGTGTGGTCAACCAGGTGAAACGCCGCGTCCACCCGGTGGAGGCGGCGGGGATCCAGCGGGTGCGGATCGCCCAGTTTGCTACGGAGCCTGCGCCCGTGGTGCGGGTGGTTGTGGACCTGGAACGGCCGCTCCCCTACGACTTCACGACGTTGGAGACCGGCGCGGTGCTGCGGGTCGGCACGAAGGCGACGCACTCCGAGAGCGCCGAAGTTGCCACAGCGACGGCCCAACAGGCGCCGGATGCTACCCCTCCGGCACGCGAGGCGGTGGCCGAGGTGGCGCCGCCTGCGCCGC
>JACADV010000074.1 GCA_013388425.1 Thermoanaerobaculaceae bacterium
GAGCTGCGGGACCGTCTCGAACGGGAGCTCGACCGCCAGCTGGCCCCGCCCTACGGCTGCTGGCCGTTGCTCGTGGGGCTTGTGGGTGTGCTCCTGGGTCTCTTGTTACTCCTCGACCAGCTGTGAGGGTGCCCGCTCGCGCCCCTTGCGGGGAGCGCGGCCGGGGGAGCTATCGCGGCTCGTTCAGCGGGTAGCGGCAACAGCGCACCCTTGGCGGCGGGGATCGGCGACCCCCACGAGGGTGCCATCGCCCTCAACGGCAATGGCGTTGACACCGCCAAAGGCGGCGAGGTCGATGTCGCGCGGGGGAAAACGGAGGCGGTAGAGGTTGGTGAAGCCTCGGCGTTGGAGTTCGTCGGCCTGCCTGTCGTCGATGGGCGCTGCCATCTCGAGGTAGACCTTGTTCTCCTTGCGTCCACCCCACAGCACCCGTGGGAACTCCATGGCTTGCGCGAGCTCCACCTGGCTGGTACGTGCCGCCACCACCGGGTGCAGGGCGGGTTCTACCCAGCCCGAAACGCCAGCGAGCAGGAGAAGGAGGAGGAATGTCATGCGAAAGAAGCCTACCACGGCAGTTGGCGGCGAAGCACCAGCTCCTGTCGCCGCGGTGCGCGAGGGACCACACCAAGTTGGCAGAAACCACGGGGCCCGGCCGGAGCCGGGCCCCCTTGGGCACACACCGGTTGCAATCGCTAGAAGCCGCTGACGTTGAGGCGGTCACCCGTGAGACACTTGCCGGCGAGCGAAGAGGTCGCAATGCCGAAATTGAGGATCGCATCCTTGATTTGCGCCGCGGACGCGCCCGGGTGGTACGCGGCGTAGAGGGCCGCCGCCCCTGTGACGTGGGGCGTGGCCATGGAGGTACCGCTGTAGCTGGCATAACCCGAGACGATCTTTCCCTTCGAGCTCTTCGGTACCGTCGAATAAATACCCGACCCTGGCGCGCCGATGTCCACCGAGGTGGCCCCCCAGTTGGAGTAGCTGGCCAGCGTTCCGTTGGAGGCGAGCGCCGCGACGGCGATGATATTGCTGTTGGGGTAGCTCGCCGGGTAGGAGGGTGACGCGTCAATGTTCCGGCCATCGTTCCCCGCAGCAGCGATGAAGAGGATTCCTGCCTGATTGGCGCGCTCGATGGCGTCCTGCAACCCCTGCGAGAAGCCACCGCCCCCCCACGAGTTGTTGGTGGCTACCAGGTTGATGCCGTGCCGCAGCTTCAGGTCAGTAAAGTAGTCCACCGCCTTGATGGCATTGGCGGTGGTGCCGCCGCGCTTGCCCAGGAACTTGGCGTCCATCAATTTGATGGACCAGCACACCCCGGCCACGCCCTTGCCGTTGCCGCCCACGCCGCCGATGGTGCCTGCCACGTGGGTGCCGTGATCGTCGCTGGTGCCATCGAACACGCTATTGTCGGCGCCGTCGAAGTCCCAGCCGTAGACATCGTCCACGTAGCCGTTGCCGTCATCGTCCTTGCGGTTGCCGGCGATCTCGCCGGGGTTGGTGCCGGCGTTGGCGGCGAGATCCTCGTGGGTGTACATGTAACCCTCGTCAATGATGCCGACCCACACCGTCCCGCAGTTGGTGTGGTTGTTGGCCCACGCCTCGCCGGCCTGGCTGCCGTACTGGTTGGCGGGGGAGGTCGCATCGCCATACATCCCCCAGAGGCTGCCGTTGGTGTAGTAGGGATCGTTGGAACTCACGCTGGGGAAGTAGATCCAGTTGGGCTCGGCGAACTCGACGTCAAGGTCGCTCTCCAGGTGACGCACCGCGTCGGCAATAGCAAGGCCTGGCGGGAGTTTCACCAGTTCCAGGTCTCCCTTGAAGTCGCTGCGCCACGCCCCGGCCACCAGCAACTCTTCCCGCTGCGCACCGATGCGAGCGACAACGTCGTTCTTTGCCCGCTCCGTTACGTGCGGGTAGAACTGGACGAGTACCTCTCCCGGCATATGCGGGGTCGTGGCCAGCGCGGCGAGGGCCAGGTCCGAGCGCCCCTGCGCCTGTGCCTGGCCCACCACGCCGCCCCACAGCACCATGCCCGCGATGCCAACCACCAGTGCCCATCTCCGCTCCATTCTTTCCTCCCTCTGGACCGGTTGTTTGGACTCGGTCCCACGGCTAAAATTGCCGTTACCCTATTCCATGAAGTTCGCCGTGTCAAGACCCCTCCAGATTCTCGCCAAAAACAGTGATCTTGTTACGACAATGTACAAGATCTCCTCGTGTTTCCTTACGATCCGGCGGGCACACACCCTCCTGCCGCGGCGGGAGCCCCCGCCGTACTGCCCGAGGGACGCCAGAGACCAGGGGCCTCAGAGGGACCGGCGGAGACGTTGGGCCAGGGCCGCCAGGGGGACCAACAGGGCCAGGAGGGCCACCGTGAGGGGGCCGGTGGGGAGGTCCAGAAGGTACGAGAGCACGAGCCCGGCGAGGACCGCTGCCACCGCGAGCACGGGGGCCACGACGAAGGCGCTGCGCAGTCCCGTCCCCAGCAGCAGGGCAGCCATGGCAGGGAGGGTGACGAGAGCGAAGGCCAGCAAGGCCCCCGTCTCGTGCACCGCCGCCGCCGTGGCGGCGCCCAGGGTCACGTAGAGGGCCAGCAGCCACGCCCCGGTGGCGATGCCGGCGGCACGCGCTGTCTCGGGGTCAAAGACCACCAGCACGAAGCGGCGCGCAAAGAGCAGGTGCACCGTCACCACCACCGAGGCGACCGTAGCGAGGGCGGCGGCCTCGGGGGCTGTGATGGCGAGGACGTTGCCAAAGAGGAGGCGCATGGCGTCGGCATCGGCGCGGTGGGAGATGGCCAGGACCAGCACCGTGCCGGCAGAGGCCACCGCGAACGTCCACCCCACCAGCGACTCGGCCGGCAGACGCCGCGGCGTGCCGGCCAGTGCCAGGGCCGCCGCCCCCAGGAGGGTGAGGAGCAGGGCGCCCGCCTCGGCCGGCCAACCCGCCGCCAGGGCCAGCGCTGCGCCCACCGTGGCGAGGTTGGAGAGGGCGAGCCCCACGAAGACCACCCGCTTCAAGACCACGTAGACCCCCAGGATCCCCAGCGAAAGGGCGGCAAAGACCCCGGCCACGGCTGCGAGACGCATGAACTCCAGCTGGAACATGTCACGCATCGGCGGCTCCCACCACCAGGGTGCGCCGCCCCCCCACCTGGAGGAGGCGAACCGGCAGGCGGTAGAGGGAGGAGAGGGTTTGCTCCTCCAGCACGTCGGCCAGGTCGCCGCTCAAGATGCGGCCGTTCTCCAGGAGGAGGATGGTGGTGGCGGCGTTCAAGACCACCGGCAAAACGTGGGTGACGAGGATGACGGTGAGACCCGACTCCCGGTTCAGGTTGCGGATCAGCTCCACGATGCTGTACTCGCTCGCCAGGTCCATGCCGGTGGTAGGTTCGTCCAGCACCAAGAGCTCGGGCTCCGCTGCCAGCGCGCGGGCAATGAGGACGCGTTGCTGTTGACCGCCCGAGAGGTCGCGGAAGAGGCGGGACTCCAGGTGCGCCACCCCCACCCGGGCGAGAGCCTGCCGGGCCACTTCCCGGTCCCGCCTGGACTCCCGCCCAAAGGCGCTCAAGCGTCCAGCCCGACCCATGAGCGCCACCTCGAAGGCGGTGACCGGCATGATGGTGTCGATGTGCTCCCGCTGCGGCACGTAGCCGATGACGGGCGTGGCCGAGCGCTGGATGGTGCCGTGCAGGGGTTTGACGAGGCCGAGGATGGCGCGCAGGATCGTGGTCTTCCCGGAGCCGTTGGGGCCCACGATGCCGAGAAACTCCCCGCGGCAAATGTGGAAGGAGAGGTGCCGGAGCACCGGCACCCCTCCGTACCCGAGGCTCGTGTCGAAAAACGCCAGGAGCGGTCGATCGTGCTTCATGGTTGCCCCGTGTGTTGCCGTTGCAGCGCCTCGACAAGGCGGTTCACGATGCAGTCGAAGAGGGCGGTGCGGTCACTGACAGAGGGATCGGCCCCCACCAGCACCGGCACCTGGACCAGCGGTACGCCGGTGGTCCGGGAGAGCATGGTGGGGACGCGGTCGTCAAAGTACGACTCCATGAGGATGGCAGCCACCGTGCCGGAGCGCAGCAGCTCCTGCAGGGTGGCTACGTGGGTTGGGGTGGGCGGCACGCCCGGTTTCGGTTCCAGTTCGGCCACGAACTCCAGCCCGTACCGCTGGGCAAAGTACGGCCAGGAGCGGTGGAACGAGACGAGCCTGGTGCCCCGGAAGGGGGCCAGCCGCTCGCTCCACCGGGCCATGGCCTGATCCCAGCTGGCAAGGTAGCGGTCGGCGTTGCCCCGGAAGGTGGCGGCACGCTCCGGGGCCACGGTGACGAGACCGGCCAGGATTGCCTCCACCATGGGCTGGGTGGCCGCTGGGTCGAGCCAGTAGTGGGGGTTGCCGTACTTGTGCAGGTCGCCGTAGGAGGCGTCCACCTTGAAGGTGGGTACCTCTACAGGGGTGATGTGGCTGGAAACGTCCACCACCACCAGCCGCGAGTTGCGGGAGCTGTCGATGAGCTGCTGCGACCACAGGTCCAAATCCAGCCCCACCTTCACGTACATCTGCGCCTTGCGGATCTTGACGAAGAACGACGGGAGCAGTTCCACCGCGTGCACGTCGCGGTTGCCCACGATGATGCTCTCGGCCTGCACCTCGCCGCCACCGATGGCTTCGGCGATGACGGCAAAATCGGGGATGGCCGTGACGACCCGGATGGGAGCGGCAGCAGCCGGCAGGGCGACGGCACAGGTTGCCAGCATTGCCACGATGACGAGGGCGGATCTGTATGCGTTCATCTCTTCACCTCCTTGTGCCGTTAGAACCAGTGCGCCTTGTGCGGTCCGAGGGAAAATACCAGCTGCAGGATCGCTTCGCGCACCGGCTTCTCCTGCTCGCTGCCGTCGGTGCGGCGGAGCAGCAGGCGCACCATCGTGGTTTCCTCCATCACCTGGAAACCTGCAAAGAGGCCGGCGCGTCGTCCTGTCACCCCCTCCTCCTCGGGGTGATCGAACCGCTCGGCAATGGCACCGAGGTTGAAGCGTTGGGCAAAGCGCCAGTCGAAGAAAGCGTAGAAACCGTTGGCGGTGAGCCGCTCCAGCTCGTGGTCCTCTTCGCCCTGGAGGTTGAGCGCCTGGTCGGGGTGATGGTGGAGCACATCGCGCTGGGAGCGGATCCACTCCCCCTGAAGGGTAAGGGAGCGGTACCTGTTGGGCGCCCAGCGGTACTTGACGTCGGCGCCCAGGAGGCGCACCTCCCGCCCGGTGAGGGCGTCCAGCGTTCCCTGCAGGGCGTTGGCGCCAACTTCCACGCCGGCGTAGGTGCCGGTGGGGAGAAACAGCGACAGCCGCTCCGAGTAGCCGGTTTCCGTCTCCACTGGGGCTTCTTCTTCGGAGGGAAGTAAGGCCAAGAGGTGCGAGTGCTCTCCGTCCCCGTGTTCGTGGGGTTTGGCGAAATCACCCTTGAGCACGTTGCCCGACAGGGTCAGGGCGGCGCTGCCGAGGGCCAACTGCCAGTTCAGGTTGATACCGATGTCGGTGAGGCCCTCCTCCCCCAGGTACGCCTGGTGCAGCAACGGCGTGTCGAGAAAGGAGTAGGCGTGGGGGTGCAAGAGGTTCAACTTGCCAAAGTCCAGGCGGTACTTACCGGCGCGCAGCTGCAACCCGCCGGGCAGTCCCCGCAGGATGGTCACGTACGCCTCTTCCACCTCGAAGGTGTTTTCGTGGTAGCCGACGTACACATCGGCGCGGGCAAAGGGGTTGAGGTACCCCTGCAGCGCCACCTCCAGCCCCTTGAGGTCGAGCTGCAGTTCTCCCTCTTTGGGGTCTTGGGCATCGTCGGTGGTGGCGGCCCGGATGTCGCCGATCACCGAGATGTCGGGGTTGATGTTTTGCGCGGTGGCAGCGGCAACCGCCACCAGCGCCGTCACTACAGCCAGCGGATAACGTGGCTTTGCAAGCATTCGACCCTCCGCAGTTGAACTGGTGGGGCCGTGCTGGCCCCCAATCTGTGGTGTGGGGAAAGCTTACCCTTGCGGAGGGGAGCGGGTGGAGGTGCGGGATGGGGTCCACACCTCCCGGCCCGAGGGTGTCGCCACCTGGTGGAGGGGGTTCGCCAGGGGCTTTGCGACCACTCCCGTTGACGAGGGCGCCGCCGGCGAGCCCGGACCGGTGGCGCAGGCGGCGCAGGGCTCGTCGGGGAGGAGGCGGGTGGGCAGCCACACCGTCGTATCGCTGCCGTCGGCCGATGCCACCAGGCCAGCGGCGCACATCTCCTCGCTGGCGCCGTGGGTATGGGGCAGAGGCGGCGCCACCACGGTCCAGAGGGCCGCAGCGCTCCCAACGAACCAAGCGACCGAGGCGAGACTGCGTCGCATCTCAAACCATCCTAGCCGAATGGGAGGGCGGTGTCAAGGTCAGGGTTAGCGGGGGTGGGTAAGGGGTGGGCACCAGCGGGAGAGCGGTTCGATGGCGCGCAGGATCGTCTCCTCCCGGCGGGGACCGGTGGAGACGAGGACCGCTGGAATGCCCAGCATTGCCTCCAGGCCGCGCACGTACGCCTGCGCGCCGCTGGGCAGCTCCTCGAAGGCGGAACACCCGGCGGTGGACGTCTTCCACCCCGGGAAGCTCTCGTAGATGGGCTCCACCGCCGTCACGTCGGTCACGTCATCGGGGGGCTCCTGGAGCTCCTCCCCCCCCAAGCGGTAGGCTACCGCCACTCGGACCTCGTCCAGCTCGTCGAGCACGTCGAGCTTGGTCAGGGCCATCGCCTCGATCCCGTTCCAGCGCACGGCCGCCCGCGCCGCCACGGCGTCGAACCAGCCGGTCCGCCGCGGCCGGCCAGTCGTGGTCCCAAATTCGTTGCCCCGCCGCCGCACGTGCTCGCCCAGGGCCTCGCTCAGCTCGGTGGGGAACGGTCCGCCTCCCACTCGGGTGGTGTACGCCTTGAACACACCCAGCACCCCGTGAACGAGCTTGGCCGGCAGGCCGCAGGCGGGGGCGGCATAGCCGGCAAGACAGCCGGAGGAGGTGACGAAGGGGTAGGTGCCGTGGTCCACATCCAGAAACGTGCCCTGCGCCCCCTCGAAGAGGATGGGTTCCCCCGCCGAGGCAGCCTCGAACAGCGGCCGCGACACATCGCCCACCAGCGGGGCGAGGCGCAGCGCCGCCTCGATAGCTTCTTCGATGGCCTCAGGGGGCGGCACCGGCGAGCCAGGGTAAAGGCTCAAGAGTCGCTCCAGCTCGACGGTAGTGGCGGCCACGGCGTCCCGCAGCCGCTTGGGGGTGCGGGCCAACCCCAGGCGCACCCCCGTGCGCGCAGCCCGTGTTTCGTAGGTGGGCCCGATGCCCCGGCCGGTGGTGCCGATGCGGGAGTGACCCTTGGCCTGCTCGCGGGCGTGGTCGAGGGCACGGTGGCCAGGCAGAACCAGGTGGGCGCGGGGCGAGAGGGTGAGCCGCGACGCGACCCCCACCCCCTGCTGCTCTAGCGCGGTCTTCTCGGCAAGGATTTCCACCGGATCCACCACCACGCCCGGCCCCACCCAGCAGCGGCAGGTGGGGTGGAGGATGCCGGACGGGATCAGGTGAAGGGCAAAGTGGCGATCGGCGAAGCGCACGGTGTGGCCGGCGTTGGCGCCGCCGTTGAAGCGCACCACGTGGGCAAAGGCAGCACAGAGCAGGTCCACGACCTTGCCCTTGCCCTCGTCCCCCCACTGACCTCCGACCACCACCACGTTTGCCATGGGCTCTCCCTGGGCGCTTTCCGTGCGCGCTGCGCACGAGCCTGGGCCTTCTAGCACACTGCCGCCACCGGCGCAAGCGCCGGGCCAGGGGGCGGCGCCAACTCCCTCAGGCGGTGGGGAACTGGCGCTCCAGCATCCGCTGGGCTTGCTCCAGGTCCTCGGAAAGGGGGCCCATCGCGGCGAAGAGTTGCCGGAAGGAGGACGCCAAGAGGGCGTGGTTCTTCTCGCGCACCAGCGTGATGAGGCGGTTCAGCGCCTCCGGCAGCTGCCCCAGCAGGGTGAGCCGCCGGCGTTCCCGTTCCAGGAGGAGCAGCACCAGGGCCTGGGTCTCCGCGTCCCGCTCCGCGGCGTCGCTGGCGGTGCTGTCCTGGAAGAGCGCCTCCAGCTCCTGCGCTGCGGCTTCTGCCGCCTCCTCGTTCACCGCTTCCTCGGCGGCCGGCGGGAGGAACACTTCCTCGCCCCCTGGCAGTTCGCTGCGCTGCACGCCACCGCTGACGGCGGCGGGCAGCTCGCGCAGTTGCCGGCGGAAGCGCCCCAGCATCAGGTAGAGCTCGTCCTCGGAGGCAAAGTTGCCGACCAGGCGGGCGCTGCGGTCCAGCTCCAGGGCGTCGGATTCCTGGAGCATGATGAACGCCTGGGCCCCCTTCTCCAGGATGATCTTCTTGGCCTTGACCCGCCAGGCGGTGAGGGTGCCGGCAATGAGGCAGGTATCGGCCGCCTGGATCGTCACCGCCTCCACCTTGATGTTGGGATCGATGCGCACCGAGCCGTTGCCGCACTCGATCATGGAGTAGTTCCCGGGGTTCTGAATCACCAGGTTGCCGGGGGTGCGAATGGAGAGCAGCCCCTGCTCGTTCACCGTGATTTCGGTGCCCCGCGGAATGATCATGGTGGGGAAACTGCGCTCGTTTTCCATGGCCTCACCTCACCTCCAGCGCCGTGGGGATCGGCTCCGAGGGCGGCACCGGCGCCCGACGACTCGCCGCCAGAGCCATCTCCACGTCACTCCACCGGTAGTTTAGTACGAAGATCCGCGGATCCACCGGCACGAACTCCCCACTTTCATGCGCGCGGCTCCGCACCTCGTAGTGGAGGTGGGGGGAGGTGCTCCACCCCGTATTGCCCACCGTGCCCAGAAGCTGGCCCCTGTGCACCGCCTCGCCCCAGCGCACGCCGATGCTCAGGAGGTGGGAGTAGAGCGTCAAGTACCGGTCGCCGTGGGAGAGGATCACCAGGTTGCCGTAGCGCCACCAGTGCACGCTCGTTTTGAGGGGGACGCGGCCGGCAAATTCCACCGTGCCGTTGGCGGTGGCAAGCACGGGTGTGCCCTCGCTGGCGGCGAGGTCGATGCCGGTGTGGAAGTCGGGGGCACCGGTGAAGGGCGAGATCCGCTCGCCAAAGGGGGAGCTCAGCACGAACCGATCCGGCGGCAAGGGGCTGATGGACGGCACCGTGTGGACGAGCTCGGCGTGGCGGGCGGCAAAGGCGGTGAGTTCGGTCCCCAGCGCCTCCAGGGCTCGGCAGGCCGTGTCGAGGCGCGCCGCGCGGGTCATGGCTGCCGCAGCCGTGGGATCCACGAACCGCTCGGGCACTTGGGTGGTGTACCCGCCAAGACCGCTGTCCCCCTGCCCCACCCCCAGCACCAGCGCCAGCCGCTCCTGCTGCTTCCGGGCCTCTGCCACACGCTGGTCCAGCTCGGCCAGGGTCTGGAGGTGACGCAGCAGTTCCGCCCTGGCCACACGCGCCTCGTGTTTGGCGACAGCCAGATCCAGGTACAGGGCCACGGCCCGCACCCCGCGCGGCGCGAGCGCGATTCCCGCTGCCATCAGCAGCAGCGCTGCAGCGAGGCTTACGGCGAGCCAGCGGAGCTTCCGTTTCGAGAGGAAGAAGAAACGGACGGTTCCGCGGATCGACGCCGGGTGGTACTGGATCTCCCACACCACGAGCACCTACCCGTGCAGGGTAGCACCGTGGCGGGTGGGCGGCGGTGAGCTGCCGCACCACCCGCTCGCGGGTGTCCTCTGGCTACTTCTCGGCGGTCGAAATCCCCAGCTCACGCAGCAGGTTCGCCGCGCCGTCCACCTGCTCCAGGCACCACAGCACGTAGCGGATATCCACGTTGATGGTGCGCGAAATCTCGTCGGAGAACTGGTAGTCGGAGGTCATCGACTCGTAGTTGCCGTCGAAGGCCAGGCCCACCAGTTCGCCGCGCCCGTTCATGATGGGCGAGCCGGAGTTGCCGCCGGTGATGTCGTTGGTGGAGAGGAAGCAGGCTGGCACGTCACCCAGCGCCGCGTCGGAAAAGCGCGCACCGCGCCGTTCGCTGGCTGCCCGCCGGAGGCGTTCCGGGGCGTCGAACGGCTCCACCCCTGTGTGCTTCTCCAGCACGCCAGCGAGAGTGGTGAACGGCTTGTAGACGACGGCGTCGCGGGGCGAATACCCCTTGACGGTGCCGTAGGTGAGGCGGATGGTCCCATTGGCGTCGGGGTAGAGGGGTTTGTTGCGCCAGGCGCCGAGCGCAGCAATGTAGCGGGGGAGAAGGGTGACGGCACGGCCGTGCCGCGCATCGTCAGCGGCCTCCGCCGCCTCGATGTCGACCCGCAGCGCCGCAGCAAACTGAAGCATGGGATCGCCGCTGGCGAGGACCTCCTCGTGGGTGGCGTCGAAGAGCGCCAGTCGCCGCGCTTCCTCCCCCAGAGTGCAGCCGCCCAGCAGCCTGTCCACGGCCAGGACCACGGCTTCTTCGCCGCTCTTGCCGGTGGCGGCCAGGAGCGCGTCCACGGCGCGGATGCGTTGCCCTTCCGGCAGCTGGGAAGCGCGCCGGAAGAGGTAGAGCAGCACGGAACGCTCGGTGGGCAGGTCCAGGTTCTTCTGCATCACGGCCAACCGCTGGCGCAGCGACCGCTCGTCGCGAGCCTGGTAGCCCAGTTTGCGCTCCAGGTCCGGCTTGCCCTTCTCGAAGGTCCAGCGCTCGATGGCGGAAGCGGCGCCGAGGAGGGTTGCCGAGCGCCCCGGACCCAGGAAGGCGAGCAAGAGGTCCCGCTCGCGGGTGGCTTCCTGCTCGGCCTGGAGGGCAGCCAGTGCCGGCAGCACATCGCCCCAGCGGGCCTGGCGCTCGGGGTCAGCGGCGATCCAGGCGGTCAGGGCCTGCTCTTCGCTCCGCTTGCGGGCGGCCAGGTCGCTCTTGCGCAGTCCCTCCAGCATCCCCAGGTTGTTCTTGTAGGTGTTCTCGAGCCCCTTGAGCCAGCTTGCCAGCTTGATCTCCACCTCCCGGCCCCGCTTCCCCTCTTCGGTGAGGATTCCGATCAGGTCGTGGAGGAGGGCGATGCGGGCCGGGTAGCCGCGGGCGGTATCGCCTTCCACCTGATCGCTGGTTCGGTACCGGAACGTCCTGCCCGGATAGCCGATGATCATGGTGAAGTCGCCTTCCCGCAGCGGGGTGGTGGCAATCTTCAGGTAGCGATCCGGGTGGAAGGGGACGTTATTGGGCGAGTAATCCGCCGGCTTCCCATCCGGGCCCACATAGGCGCGGAAGAAGGAGTAGTCACCGGTGTGGCGGGGCCACATCCAGTTGTCCACCTCGCCGCCGTAGTTGCCAACCGCCCCCGGCGGGGCACACACCAGGCGCACATCGCGAAGCTCGAGGGTGCGGAACAGGTAGTAGGCGGCACCCCCGAACACGTCGGCCACCTGGCAGCGCAGCCCTTCTGCCTCGCACTGCTGCACCAGTTCCTTGCGCCGGGCGTCGATGCGCGCGTGCCGCTCGGCGGGCGACAGGGACGGGTCCTGGGCATCGGCGAAGCGGGCGGTGACATCCTCGTACCCTTTGAACACGTACACCCGCGTGATGCGGGCTGGCAGCTCCTGGCTCCGCTCGCGGGCGACGAAGCCATCCCGCAGGTAATCGTGTTCGGGGGTGGAGTTGAGCTGGATCGCCCCGAAGGCGCAGTGGTGGTTGGTGGCGATGAGCCCGTCGGGGGAAACAAAGGAGGAGGAGCAGCCACCCAGGGATGGGATGGCGGAGGCCAGGCCGGAGTTGGTCTTGGGGTTCCAGATTGCCTCGGGGGCGAGCTCCAGCCCCAACCCCTTCATGGGGGCTGCAATCTCGGGCAGCTGGTGCAACATCCACATCCCCTCGTCGCTGCGGGCCGGCGCAGACACCAGCCCAGCTGCGGCAAGGACCAAGGAAAGGACTCGGTACGTTCTCATGGGCGTCTCCCTTGATCGTCGCTGGCGCGACGCAGGGGGAGTATGCCACGATTCGCCCACAATGGTTTTGCCGTCGCTCGAGACGGCTGCTAGAGTGAGGCACGGGAGGGGCGTTGGGCGCGACACCCTGGCTGGAGGAATGGGACGCGGTCGTAGCCGGCGGGACCGCCACCGCCATCGAGGAGGCGTGGCTGGCACGGCTGGAACGGGGTGTTGATGACCCCGAGGAGTTGCTGGAAGCGCTGCGCCGGCTGCGGGCGGCCGGCAAGAAGACGCTGTCGGCCACGCTGTTGGAGCTGGCCAGCGAGCAGGCGCTTGCCGACGGCAGGTGGGAGGCGAGGAAGCGTCTTCTGGCCGAACAGCTGCGCCTGGGGGTTGGCGAAGCGTCTGCGCTGCGCGTGGCGCTGGAGGAGGCGGTGCGCCAGAGCTGGGCGGGTCGCCCTTCCCTGGCAGCCCTCCTGGCCCACTTCCGACTCCCCGAAGCGAGAAAGCCCCTCGAAGCCCTGGAGCAGCTGGAGCTGTGGCTCGCCCACGATGTGGGTGACGTGTTCCTCATGGCTGGCCGCGGCCCGGGCCGGGTGGTGGAGGCCAACCCGCAGCTGGGGGTGCTGCGGCTGGATTTCGAGAAGGAACGACGGGTGCCGGTGCCCATCGAGGCGGCGCCCAAGTACCTCACCCCCCTGCCGGTGGGGCACTTCCTGCGGCGACGCCTGGAGGAGCGGGAGGTGGTGGCACGCGAGGTGGCGGCAGACCCGCCCGGGGCGCTAGCCGCGGTGCTGGCAAGTTTCGGACGGCCGCTGTCGGCAGGGGAGATCCGCACGGCGCTGGAGGGCCTGGTGTCAGCCGAGGGGTGGGCCGCTTGGTGGAACCGCGCCAAGCGCAACCCGCGGGTGCTGGCGGAGGGCAACGGCACCAAGGTCACCTACCGGCTCGTGGGCGAGGGGGAGGTGTCGGCCGAGATCCGCGAGAGCTTCTCCTCGGGCACCCTGGCGCAGCGGATCGAGCTGGCCCGCCGCCACGCTGGCCGGAGCAGTGGCTTGGACGTGGACATGGTGGCGGCGCTCCTGGCCGGTGAGGGCGAAGCAAACGAGCCGGCCGGTGTGGCCTGGGAGGCCACGGCCGTGGCGGCGCGCCTGGGGGCCAGCGCCGAAGGGGTCTCTGCCGTGCGCACCGCCCTGCTGGCGCGGCACGGTGCCGCGCTCCTGCTGCGGGAGGTGGGTGACGCGAGCCAGCGGGACGAGGTGCTGCAGCTCGTCCGGCTCGCCGAGCCGAAGTGGTCGGAGGTTTTTGCCGAGCAGTTGCGCCAGGAAACGAATCCCAAGCTGCTTACCTGCCTGGCCGCTGAGCTGATCGGGGCGGGGCTGGCAGCGCGGGTCGAGGCCTTCCTGGACGAGGTGTTCCTCCACCCCCAGCGCTACCCGGCGGCGCTGGTGTGGGCCTGTGAGCCCTGCGATCAGCACGAGGTGGAAGCGCTTTTGGATCGGCGCCGGAGCGGCCCCCTGCTGGTCCGTCTCGCGGATCTCGCCGAGCGGAGAGAGTTCTCGCCGCTGCGCGCCCGGTTGCGGGAGATCCTCTCGGCACGGGGGATGGCGGCAGCGGTGATCCAGGGGCGCCTCACGCTGGAGCAGGGGCGGCGGTTGCTCCAGCTCCTGGAGCGACCCGGCGAGCTGGGCGAGGAACGCCGATGGCTGGCGCGGGCGGTGGCGGCCCGCTTCCCGGAGTTGCGTGCCGAAGCGGTGGACGAATCGATCCCCATGCTCGCCTCAACAGTGGCGCGGCTCCAGGAGGAGCTCCGCGGGCTACGGGAGCGGGAGATCCCAGCGGTCCTCAAGGCCATCCAGGTGGCGCGGGAGCACGGGGACCTGTCCGAGAACTTCGAGTACCACGCCGCCCGGGCCCGGCAGGAGTACCTCTCGGCCCGCGCTGCGGCCCTCCAGGATGATCTCGCGCGGGCCCGGGTGGTGGACCCCAGCACCGTGGATACGGGCGAGGTGCGGGTGGGCACGACGGTGCGGCTGGTCGCGGTGGAGGGTGGCGAGGAGCGGCGGGTGACTATCCTGGGTCCGTACGAGGGCAACCCGGAGCAGGGCATCCTCTCTCACGGGGCCGAGGCAGCGCAGCAGCTCCTGGGCCGCCAGGTGGGGGAGGAGGTGGCTTTCGACGGTGGCCGCTTTCGGGTGGCGGCGATTACCGCTGCCGAGCTGCCGCCCTCCTGACCCGGCCGACTGCCACCCGCATCCCCCTGCAGCGTCCGCCCTTGTCCCCGTCAGCGAGGTGACCGTTCCTCCTTTGCGTCATCCTAAGGCGGCCGCTCCTTCCTTGTGTCATCCTGAGGCGGCCGTTCCCTCTTCTTGTCATCCTGAGGCGGCTGTTCGTCCCTTGCGTCATCCTGAGGCGGCTGTTCGTCCCTTGCGTCATCCTGAGGCGGCCGCAGGCCGCCGAAGGATCTCGGCATTGCTGGCAGCCCGCCGCACGAAGGCGGCGCTCCAGGGATGGCGGGATCCTTCGGCCGCTGCGCGGCCTCAGGATGACTGCCTTTTCCCCGTCACCCTGAGC
>JACADV010000025.1 GCA_013388425.1 Thermoanaerobaculaceae bacterium
GCCACCACCTGGGAAAGCTGGCTATCCGTAAGGGTGGGCTCGATGCGGGCCTTGAGCAGCGCCGAGGTGCCGCTGGACACCACAAAGTCCATCCGGGCCCCGGGCACCGAGCCGCCCGCCGTACCGAAGTAGATGTTGCGTTGCGAGGTAGCCCGCTGGCGCAACACCTCCCCCGCGTCCCACAGGGCCTTGGTGGTGTCCGGCAGGCAGAGGGTGTACCCACCCTCATCCGAGCAGGTGGTGGGGATCATGCCAGTGGCCGGCTCCACCAGGTAGGCCCGCAGGTGCCCTTCCCAGATGGAGCGGTGGTTGCGGGGGATGAAGGTAGAGATGTACCCCTTCTCACGGGTGGAAAGCTCCACCGACGGGACGGTGGGCGAGGCGAACCCCCGCGAGCGCTCGTCGATCTGCTGCCCCACCCGCATGAGGGCATCGATGAGTTCCTGGACGTTGTTGGGCAGGTACAGCTCGCCGTGGGAGTTGTCAGCGATGCACTGGAGGGAGTTGCCGCTCGTACCCATGCCGTAACCGATGACGAAAATCGAGACGTTGTACGGCGCGGTGTTCTTCCAGAGGTTGGTGGCAGCCGTGCAGGGGTTGCCACCGCAAGTTTCCAGGCCATCGGTGAGGAGGATCACGAAGTTCTTCCGGCAGGACTTCAAAGGATCGTCGCGCTGCAGCACGTCCTGGCTGAAGTACTGGTACGAGTCGTCGATGCAGTTCTTGAGGGGGGTGGCGCCAGTGGCGAACATGGACCGGTCCGTCACCCACACACCTCGGAGGTCAAAGGAACAGCTCGCCTGCGCATCGAACTGACACGGCGACTTGGGCTCCCAGTACTTGGGCCAGCTCTTCACCCCGTCGGTGCGGGTGGGGAAGTACAGGCGCATCTGCGTGGAGGGGTTGAGTGTCAGGTCGATGAGGGAGAGCAATGGGGGATCCTGGTCGGTGGGGATGGGGACGAGGGGGATCTTTACCGTGCTGGGCGTGGCACCCAACCAGCCGTTGCAGCTGTTGGTGTAGGTAAAATCGTAAGCCCCACCACCGCCCGAGTCGGTGTAGAAGTATGTCCCCTTGGCCCCCGACGAGCTGTAGGAGTACTCGTTGGTCATGAAGGTGGCGGGGTAGGTGCCATTGGTGGAGTCCCCGGAAGCAAAGGCGCCAGCCGGCGTCCCCTCGGCACTTACCAACGAGATGTCCGTGGTCGCCTTCGTGACCCATCCGCTGCTGCACGTGCCGCTGGTGGTGTTCACCGTGCCGCTACACTGCTTAAGCTGCACCCGCATGGTAAGGTGCTGGAGACCGATCTGGTGCGCGTCCAGCACCTGTTGGAGCTGCACCCGCGCCGTGCGCAGGTGCTGCAGCGCGTCGAGCTTCACCTCCGGTGAGGCCAGTGGGTCGAAGATCACGCTCGCGTACTGGTCGTGCACCTGGGTGAAGGCGTTGATCGCGTTTGGAACAGCGTTGTTGTCCTCACTCCACGTATACGACGGGTAGTAGTAGCCGGTCCCCGCCGTGGGCTCCAGCAGCCACGCGTCCACCCGGTACTTGCCGGTGCGCGCGCCGTTGTAGTACACGGTGCCGCCGCTCGTCCAGTCGGAGAACATGTGCTGGCCGCTGGCCCCGAAGAGCGGACCCCAACGCTGCACGTACTGGTAATTGCCGCTTGCCGCCGTGTAGTCGCCCAGGCGGACGGGGTCGCCGGCATTCAGTTGCATGCGGACCTGCGAGCCGTACTTGTTCGTGCTGCTCCCCAGGATCCGATATCGCCAGGAAAAGTCGATCCCTGAGCCGGAGGGATCCAGGCGGTAGAGGAAGAGCTGGTCGCCCATCTCCACGTTGTCCCGCTCGAAGAAGGTGAACCCCAGGTTGAACTGCGGAAACGCCTGCACGAACTGTTTGACGGCGTACTTCACCTGGTAGATCTTCGAGTGCGGATCGTCCATGCCGGCCACGAAGTTGCGCTTGTCGTAATCCACGTCCCGGGCCATGGAACCCGAAGAGTCCACCACCATCAAGACGTTCGGCCGCGCGCCCCGCGACATCAAGAGATCGCGGTCGTCGCTGCGCGCTGGAGCAGCCACCAGCACCGCCAGGACTGCTGCAGCGAGAAGGGTTGCCACTGCAATACGGTTTCTCATGATTCACCCCCGTTACGAACACGGTGGAAGGATCGTTTCGGGTTTCGGATCGAAGTACACCTCGGCCTCCACGGCCCGCCTCGTCCGGGTGGCCTCCTCGAACGCTTCCGCCGCCAGGCGATAACTCTGCGAGACCATCTTCTCCCCGCCCCCACCCATGGCCCCGCTCACGTTGGAGCCAATCTCCTGCTGCCCACCCAGAAACCGTGCCTCTTCCACGCTGATGAGCACGGGGAACGTGACGCTCCCTGCGGAGCCACGGACATCCTGGAGGTGGAAGGTGAAGGCACAGGGGTTGTTGACCGTCAAGCGCGCGTAGCCGGCGTGGATGCCGCTGTCGGCCGCGTAGAAGTTGGTGGTGATGGGGCGTTCGGCCGCCGCCACGGCCATGGTCACCTTGGTGCGCAGCACCAACCCCAGACCCAGCACGGTCAAGATGACGATCATGAAGAGCGCTAGCACCAACGCGCTGCCCCGTTCCCGTTGCTGCATTGCCGACCTCCTCATCGCACCACCCCGAGACTGCGCAGTTTCACCCGCTCCATGAGGGTGCGGTACCTGAAATTCATGCCAGGCAGGCCCTTGTACGTGTCTTCCAGGAGGTTGCGCCCGTCCTCCAGGGCCAGCTCCGCCGCCCCACTCGCCGGGGAGGGGAGATGCTGCCCGGTGCGCGGATCCACGGCGTGCTGGGAAAACTGCGGGTCGAAAACCGGGATGCGGCTCGCGAGGGAAACGCGTACGTCGCGCAGGTAGGCGTACATCCGCGCCGCGCCCGGAGTTCCTCCCACCGTGTCGTTGATGCTTTCCCCAGCAGCGTTGAGGAGCCACTCGTCGCTGTTCGGGCTAGCAACGTTCTCGGTCACGCGGCCATCCCCGTCGATATCGCAACCCAGCGCCACCTGCAGGTCCACAATGTCCGCCGCCACCGGTTGCGTGACGTCGGCCACCGAGTCGCGCTCGTACAGCGTCGGCACCCCATCGTCGTCCAGCGCCACAAAGAAGGAGTGGTCCGTGATCACCGCCACCCGGCTCAGCGCCTTATTGGCGTCCAGCTTGGGCGGAAACCCCCCCACCGGGTTCATGGAGAGGTACTCCTCCTGGGCTCCTCCGTCCGCCACCGTCCCGAACCCGTAGGTACGGTTTGCCGGGTCCTTGCTCTTGACGATGGCTACCCCGTACTGGGCGATGACGCGCCGCTTCCCGCCGTCCAGGGCAATTTCGTTGAAGCCAAAGGTCGAGAACACCACCGGCACCCACAGGGGGGGGGTTGCTGTTTCGTCCACCAGCGCGTCCAGATCGGCTGTCTCCTGGGGCTCGCCGGCCAGATCCTTGACGGGGATCTTGAAGCTCCCGTCAGGCTCGCTGTAGCTGTACTCCCCCCGCCGCTCCGGGTCGTTGTTGCCGATCTGCAGGTCCTTGACCACACCGCTGAAGGCGCCGCGTAGGGTGAGGATGTCGGTGCCGGGGAGGACGTCCCTGCCCCCCATGTTCACCCCGGTCCCCACGTTGTTGCGCACCTCCACCGCCACCGGCCGACCCGCGTTGTTGGGTGGATTCCAGGGTGCGTTGCCCGGCCCAACCATGACGGGGAGCCCCCCCGCCCCGACCATCCTGGTCCAGCGCACCAGATGCCCCATCACGTAGCGCAACCCCTCCTGCACTTCGGCGGTAGCAGACTGTGCCTTGGAGATCTTCGCGGAAGTATCCAGAAGCGACAGGAAACCGCCGATCACTAGGGCCATGATGGCCATGGCCACTAGCATTTCCACGAGCGAAAAACCGCGCGATCGCATGGCCGCCCCTCTCTAGTAGCGCAGGCCGTCCGCGCGCAGCGCCGTGAAGCGCAGCACCCGCTGGCCCGACAGGAACGAGCGACCCGAAGCGACCGTCACGGTCATCACCTTGAGGTTGGACTCGCTAGCGCCCACCGGAGTGGCCAGCTCCGCGTCCACGTCGCCCGTCTTCAGCAACTGCACCTGGCGGATCTCGCAAACCCGCGTGAACAGTGGCGTGGGACCCCCCGTCTGCAGGTCGTCGGGGATCACCAGGCTATCCGAGCCCTCCGGCACCAGGAGCGCTGGGTCGTCGAAGGGCAGGCCCATGAGCTCCTCAACCCTGTCCCGCGCCAGGTCGTTGATGCGCGTGTAGTCCATGCCACTGGCGTTGAGGGTGATGGATTGCGTGAACAGGCCGATCACCGAGAGGATCACCACGGCCAGGATGGCCATTGCCACCAGGAGCTCGATCAACGTCATCCCACCTTCGCGTCGGTTCAGTAGAGCCACGTCCACTCTCCTTCCCGGGACGGCCCGAGCCACTCGTTGGTGGAGCCCGGCACGAACATCTCCCGCCGCACCTGTCCGGTGATGTGGTTGAAGACCAGGCGCATGTGGTTGCCGCGCAGGTCCCCCACGTACACGGAAGGATCCGCCGTCCCCACGAGGGCACCCCCCGGCGCGAACACGATCGCCGCCGGCACGGCAGGACCCGGCAGCGGGCTGGCGAAGCGCACACCCGGCGGCAGCTCGTAGCTCTGCACCACCCGCTCCTCCTGGTCGAAGGTGCCATCGCCGTCCGCATCCTCGAAGATCCTTACCGCTCCACTCTCCCCGCCCCCGAGCACCAAGAACGCCATCCCGAAGGGCCGTTGCGCGTTGAGCGCCTGCAGGCGGGCCACCGACGACAACCGCTCGATGTCGCGCACCGGCGTAGTCAACTTGCTGCGGATCATCGAGTGGCGGAAGTTGGGTACGACCCAAGCCGCCAGGATGCCAATGATGGCCAGCACCACCAGACCCTCGATGAGCGTGTAGCCAGCCGCGGAGGAACGCGTGCGTCTCATAGCACCCACCTCAACTGCAATTCCGATGCCATCTTCCCAAGTCATTGATCAGCAGCTCATTGCCATCGGTAGAGTGGCGCCAGCCGCTGCAGCGATCTCTTGATACGCAACCTCGTGTGACACTCTGTCACACCCGCTGCTGCGCGCACCCCGAGTCGCTCGGTGCCCAGACGACAGAGCGCCCCGGTGAACCGGGGCGCCCTCTCTCACCGCGGCGAGCAGCAACTCACTCGAGAACGACCAGCGTCACGCGCCGGTTCTGCGCCCGGCCGGAGTTGGTCTTGTTGTCGGCCACCGGCTTGAACTCGCCGTAGGACACGGCGTTCAGGCGGTGCAGCGGGATCCCATGCTGCATGTTGAGGTACCGCAGCACGCTGTCGGCACGCTCCTGGCCGAGCTTCAAGTTGTAGGCCTCGGAACCGACGCTGTCGGTGTGCCCCTGCACCTCGATGTAGATGTTCTTGTTCTCCGCCTTCACCCGCGCTGCAAACGCGTCCAGAGCGGCCTTCGCCTCTGGCGAGAGCGACGAGCTGTTGAACCCGAACTTCACCGCCTCGTCGGTCAGGGTCACCTCGAAGAGGAACTTCCCCTTCGCCAGCTTCCCGGCCTCTTCGGCCCGCGCCAGCGCTTCCTTGGCAGTCCCGGAGATGTTGGCGATCTCCTGGTTCTGCTTCTCGTCCGACTTCTTCAGGTTGGCGATGTCCATCTGCGCCACTTCCACCTGCTTCTGAACCTCGCCGATCTTTGCATCGGAAGCCTTGGTGGCAGCCGCCACCTGTTCGTTGACGTACGTCTTCGTGGCGCAGCCAGTCAGCCCTACGGCGAGGATCAGCGCCACCGCCAGCACACCCAACGTGGTCCCTTTCATTGAAGTCCTCCCTTTTATGAGTCCGCCCGACTCAGCTTGTGCCAGTTCGCACACGCCGCCTTTATACCACAAAACTCGCCGAATGGTGTCAACCCCCCGCTACGGCAGCGTCCCCACGTACCCTTCCCGGGCTCGCACCTGGTACGGCCCGTCCACCGCTACTCGAATGCGCCGAAACTTTTCCATGCCCTTGCCCGATGGCTGGAAGGTGAGCAGGTAGCGAGTCCCCAACTGGCGGCGCAGCTCCCGAGCCAGGGCGGCCAGCTCGTTGGCCTTCTCCACCCGGATGTAGCGGCCACCTGAAGCCTGCGAGAGACGAGCCAAAACCCCCTCGTAGGTGAGAACGCCGTCCTCCGGCGGTGGGGGCTCGATCCCGAAGGCGTACAGCGGATCGGCCATCTCCTCCAGGACGGCAGCGGCCTTCTCGGCCGTCATGGTCGAGGCGGTGTCCACGCCGTCGGTAAAGAGCAGCACCGCGCGTCGCGCGTGGCGCGCCCCATCGGTCAGCTCGGGGGCCCCGGCCACGGTATCGTAGAGGGCCGTGGTCCCAAACCCCTCGAGGCTTTCGAGCACGCGCAACACGAGGCTCGGATCGGCACCGAACGGCACACGCCGGCGTACCTCCCCCGCCCCAAAGGTGACGAGCGACACCTCGTCCGCCGGGCGCAGACCCGCCAGGAGCTCCCGCACCGATTCGCGCACACGCGCCAGCCGCTGCCCCGCCATGGAGCCCGACACGTCCACCACCAGGCACAGGGAGAGAGGGAGTTCCGCCTCCCGCCAGAACGACGAGAAGGGAAACTCCAGCCCATCGATGAAGAGGTGGAACGCCTTCCCCTCCAGGTCCGGCACCGGTCTCCCCTTGAGATCGCTCACGCTCACCGTGACCAGCACCGCCTCCACCTCGGAGCGATCCGAGAAACCCTTGGTGCCCTCCGTCACCTGGGCGAGCGCACTGACGGCACACCACACCCCCGCCAGCAGTGCCGGCAGATACGCCCGCAGCAGTTTCCAATCCACCGCGAGGTTTAGAACACGAAGCTCAGACCGATGGCCAGCTCCCGCAAGCCGATCCAGTCCTCGCTGTCCGAGCAATCACCCCACCAGTCGCAGTCCTCGTGGCTGTTCTTGCCCACGTTCACGGCGTGACCGCGGAAGTCGAAGCGAAACGCCACGTTGGGGGTGAAGAAGAGCTTGAACCCAGTCCCCATGTGGGCAACGAAGTTGGTGTCGGAGCGCATGTTGGCGCTGTCCGGATCCATGTTCATCACGCCCACACCGAGGTTGAAGATCGGCACGAGCCGGGAGTGCCCGAAGGCCCCCTCGAAGCCAATCTCCGCCGTGGTCATGTCGATCTTGCCCAAGACGTTGGTGTTCCCCAAAAACTCGCCGGAGCCGGTGATGAGGTTGGCCCGCTCGTAGAGGAACGACCCGGTGAGGGCCCAGTTGCTGGTGAAGCTGTAGCCGACGCGGAAGCCGTAGGCGAAGTCGTCGTCAATGGTGACGTCGAAGTCGTACCCCTCCTGCACGCCACGCGCCAGCGTGTCCCCGAACCAGAACCCCACCGTCGGCGTGAACTCCACACTCTCCTCGGGCATCTGCGCCCATGCCCCCGCGGCGACCAGCAAACCCACCACCACCGCTGCCACAGTCCGCATCTCACTTCCCTCCTTTTTTGGCCCCCTCACGGAGGAGTTCTCCCGTCACTTCCCGCAGATCCTTCATGGCTGCTGCCGAATACCCGGCGTAGGCGCGCACCGCTTTCCCCTGGCGGTCCAGGACCACCGTGAAGGGGATGCGGTCGATGCCTAGCTCGGCCTGCGTCCGACCGTCCACGAACACCACCGGCAACGCCAGGCCGGTGCTGGCGATAAACCGCTCCACCTGTGGCGCTGGGCCATCCACGTTGACCGCCAGCACCACCACCCCCTGGCCCCCGAACTCGTTGGAGACCTTTTGCAGCTCCGGCAGCTCGTACCGACAGGGACCGCACCAGGTGGCCCAGAAGTTGAGGATCGTCACCGTTCCGCGGAAGGCCTCCAGGCGGTGTACCTGCCCCGCCGCATCGGCCATCTCGATGTTGGGAAACTCCACCCGCTCGCTCGCCGCGGGCAGGGAACCGGCGGCTGCCGCGAGGAGGGTCGAGGCAAGGGTCAGCAAGACCGTCATGGCTTCATGCTAGCACAGCCGGGGAAGGCTCACCGATGGCCAGGAAGTGGTGCATTGACAGGGGCCCAAGCTTGCGCTATATTTCACAACCATGAGCGCGACCGAGCTCCACCACATAGCTGTCGTCGGCGGCGGGATGATGGGCCGTTCCCTCGCCACCCGCGTTTCCCAGGCGGGGATTTCCCTCGTCCTCAAAGAGATCAGTGCCGAACGCGGGGCGCAGGTGATGGCCATCCTGGAGGAGAGCCTCGATCGGCAGATCGAGCGCTGGGCCCTCACCAAGTCCGAGAAGAAGGCAATCCTCTCCCGCATCGAACTCACCACGGAGCTGGAGCGCATCCGCGATTGCCAGCTGGTAATCGAAACGATCCAGGAGGACTTTGACGCCAAGAAGGCCCTGCTCCACGAGCTCGACGCCATCGCCGGCCCCCACGTGCCAATCATCGTCAACACCTCGACCCTGTCCATCACCGAGCTGGCCCAGAACCTCACCAGCCCGGAGCGAGTGCTGGGCATGCACTTCCTCTACCCGGTCACCACCCAGCCGGTGGTGGAGGTGGTGCGCGGCCAGGTCACCAGCGACGCGGCCTTCGAGCTGGCCCGTACCTTCGCACGGATCCTTGGCAAGGTCCCCATCGAGGTCTTTGAGTCCCCCGGCTTCGTCACCACCCGGGTCATCCTCCCCCTGATCAACGAAGCCATTCACGTGGTGATGGAAGGTGTCGCCTCGGCCGCCGAGGTGGATCTGGCCATGAAGCTGGGGTACGAGTTCCGCATCGGGCCGCTGGAGTGGGCCGACCGGGTGGGGCTGCACAAGATTCTCACCTGGCTCGAGTACCTCTTCCAGGAGACGGGCGACCAGAAGTTCCGGCCGTGTCCGTTGCTGCGCAAGCTGGTGCGCGCCGGCCACACGGGTACTTCCAAGGGCAAGGGGTTCTTCACCTACGATGCCGAGCGGAACCGGCTCGACCGGCTACCCGACGACACGCCTCGGGTCGCCTGACGGCTCGCCCCCAGCGCCGCCGCCAAGAGTGAAAGGGTAAGGTATGAAAATCCTCGTCCTCAACTGCGGATCGTCCTCCGTCAAGTTCCAGGTGATCGAGACCTCGGTGGAGATGATCCAGGCCAACGCCGACCGCACCCTCGCCCGGGGCGCGGTGGAAAAGATCGGACTTTCCGACTCCCGCCTCTCCCTGGACGTGCCCGGCCGCAAGACGTACCAGGAGATCTCGGAAATCCTCGAGCACCGGACGGCCGTGGAGCGGGTGCTCCGCGTCCTCTGCCACCCCGAGCACGGCGTCATTGCCAGCACCTCGGAGATCGAGGCGGTGGGCCACCGGGTGGTGCACGGCGGTGAGAAGTTTGCCTCTTCCGTGCTCGTCACCCCCGAGGTGGAGGCCGGCATCGAGGAGTGCGTGGTCCTGGCTCCCCTCCACAACCCCCACAACCTGCGTGGCCTCCACGCCGCCCAGCAGCTCCTGCCCAACGTCCCCCACGTGGCCGTGTTCGACACGGCGTTCCACCAGTCCATGCCGCCGCGGGCCTTCATCTACGGGCTGCCCTACGAGCTGTACCGCCGGCACGGCATCCGCCGCTACGGTTTCCACGGCACCTCGCACCGCTTCGTCGCCATCCACACCGCGCGCCTGCTCGGCAAGCCACTGGAAGAGGTGAAGATCGTCACCTGCCATTTGGGCAACGGCTGCTCCATGGCGGCGGTGGACCGTGGCCACTCGGTGGACACGAGCATGGGGTTCACGCCCCTGGAGGGGCTGCTCATGGGCACTCGCGCCGGCGACCTGGACCCTGCCGTGCTGCCGTGGGTCATGGCCATGGAGGAGCTCACCCTCGCCCAGCTCAACGCCATGCTCAACAAGCACTCCGGTCTGTACGGGGTGTCGGGGGTATCCTCGGACATGCGGGAAATCCTCGATGCCAGGGCCAAGGGGAACGCCCGCGCCGATCTGGCCTTCCAGATCTTCTGCTACCGCGTCCGCAAGTACCTGGGAGCCTACGCGGCAGCCATGGAGGGGATCGACGCGGTGACCTTTACCGGTGGGATCGGCGAGAACTCCCCCGACGTGCGCGAGGCCTGCGTGGGCGGGTTGGAGTTCCTGGGTATCGAGCTGGACACCCAGGCTAACCGCACTGCACCCCGCGGCGAGGGGGTGCTAATCTCCAGACCAGGCTCGCGCGTTGCCGTGGCCATCATCCCCACCAACGAAGAGCGGGTCATTGCCCGGGACACGGTGCGGGTGCTGGCGGGGATCATGCCCTCCTTCGCCGTGCCGGGCAACGAAGCGCCCCGGTAGAGCCAGGCGCGACAGCCCAGCCTTTCAGCGGCAACACTGGAGAAAGTCGCGGGCGGCGGCGCGCCCAGCCGCTACGGCTTCGTCCACCGAGTGGTAATCGGCCCAGTGCAGGTGGTTCACCGCTGGTGCCAGCACCGCGTCGGCTTCCGCCAGCAGCCGCTGGCGCAGCGCCCGCCACCCCATGGCGGCCGCGCGAAACATGGCGCGGGGGATCCGGTCGCGGTCGGGGCGCGCGGGGGGCAGACCCTCGCTGACCTCGACTGCCAACACCGGGGAGCCGAGGGTTCGCGCCGCTCCTACTGGTATCTCGGCCACCGCCCCACCGTCCTGGAGGCGTCGCCCCTGCCACGGCACGGGGGGCGCTAGCCCCGGCATGGCCGAACTGGCCGCCACGGCCAGGCGCAGGGAACCGCTGCCCAGGCGCACCTCGTCCCCCGACTCCGTGTCCGTGGCTACCGCCACCAACGGCGTGGCCAGATCGGCAATCTGCCAGTCCGGCAGGAAGAAGGCCACGTGCGCCAGGAACTCCTCGTGGGTGAGGAGCGTCCGCCGGGTCAACAGGCGCGCCAGCGCCACCCAGTGGCCGATGCGTCGCAGCAGTACCCCAAGCCCCCGTCCCTCGTACTCGCCGGCAATATCCGTCATGGCGCGGGCCCGCCCGCTGGCCACGTACTCGCGCACGCGGGCAATGGCTCCCTCGGCACCGGCCACGATCCACAGCGCCCCCAACAGCGCCCCCGAACTCGTGCCGGCAATCCCGGCCACCTTGACCCCCGCCTCCTCCAGCGCCGCAAGGACCCCCAGGTGGGCCACCCCCCGCATCCCACCTCCGCCCAGCGCCAGGACC
>JACADV010000017.1 GCA_013388425.1 Thermoanaerobaculaceae bacterium
CAGGATGACGAAAGGAACGGTGCGGCCTCAGGATGACGAAAGGAACGGTGCGGCCTCAGGATGACTGCATTTTCTCTCCCGTCACCCTGAGGCGCGTCAGCGCCGAAGGGTCTCGACAGTGCTGGCAGCCCGGCTGCGCAATGCCGGCGCTGCATGTTTGACGGGATCCTTCGGCCGCTGCGCGGCCTCAGGATGACTGCATTTTCTCTCCCGTCACCCTGAGGCGCTCCAGCGGCGAAGGGTCTCGGCAACGGCGGCAGCCCCGCTGCACCTCGACGGCAACGGGGGGGGCCTCGCGGCCCCGCCCCATGCTTCCGTTCGTCGCTCGCCGCTGGCGCGCTTTGGGCTCCCTTGCTGGCTCGGGATGACCTCCACGCGCCCGAAGTGAAGGCTCAGTACATGTCCCCCATGCCACCGCCGGGGGTCGCGGGCCCCTCCTTCTTCTCTTCCGGGATCTCGCACACGAGCGCCTCGGTGGTGAGCAGGAGGCCAGCGACAGAGGCCGCGTTCTGGAGGGCGTTCTTGGTCACCTTGGCGGGGTCGATGACCCCCGAGGCCACCAGGTCCTCCATCTCCATGGTCTGGGCGTTGAACCCCACGTTGCCGCCCTTCTTGCGGATGTCGCGCACGATCACGGCAGCCTCGTCAACGCCAGCGTTCTTGATGATCTGACGGGTCGGCTCCTCCAGGGCCCGCAGCACGATCTGGATTCCCGTGCGGACGTCGCCCTTGTGCTCCTTGGCCAGCTTCTCCACGTCGTCCATGGCCCGCAGCAAGGCCACGCCACCGCCCGGCACGATCCCCTCCTCCACCGCCGCCTTGGTGGCGTGCAGGGCATCCTCGACCCGCGCCTTCTTCTCCTTCATCTCGGTCTCGGTGGCGGCACCAATCTTGATCTGCGCCACGCCGCCCACGAGCTTGGCCAAGCGCTCCTGCAGCTTCTCGCGGTCGTAGTCCGAGGTTGTCTCTTCGATCTGCTTGAGGATCTGCTTGACCCGCCCGGCAATGGCTTCCTTCTTCTTGGGGTCGGCATCGTCCACGACGATGGTGGTGTCGTCCTTGTTCACCGTGATCTTCTTGGCGGTGCCCAGGTCTTCCCACTTGACGTTCTCGAGCTTGATGCCCAGGTCCTCGCTGATCAGCTTGCCGCCGGTCAAGATGGCGATATCCTCGAGCATCGCCTTGCGCCGGTCGCCGAAGCCGGGGGCCTTGACGGCCACCACCTGCAGCGTGCCACGCAGCTTGTTCACCACGAGGGTGGCGAGGGCCTCACCCTCCACGTCCTCGGCCACGATCAAGAGCGGCTTGCCCTGCTTGGCCACCTGCTCCAGGAGCGGCAGCAGGTCCTTCATCGAGGAGATCTTCTTCTCGAACAGCAGCACCTTGGCGTTCTCGTAGACGCACTCCATGCGCTCGGCGTCGGTGACGAAGTAGGGCGACAGGTAGCCGCGGTCAAACTGCATCCCCTCCACGATCTCGAGCTGCGTGTCCATGGTCTTGGACTCTTCCACGGTGATCACGCCGTCCTTGCCCACCTTGTCCATGGCCTCGGCGATGATGGTGCCGATCTCCGTGTCGTTGTTCGCCGAGATCGTGCCCACATGGGCGATGGCCTTGCCCTCCACCGGCTTCGCCAGCTTCTCGATGGCCGCAACCGCGGTCTTCACCGCCAGATCGATGCCGCGCTTGAGGTCCATGGGGTTGGCCCCGGCGGTGACGTTCTTGGTCCCCTCGCGGTAGATGGCCTGGGCCAACACCGTGGCGGTGGTAGTCCCGTCACCGGCCACATCGGAGGTCTTGGAGGCCACCTCGCGCACCATCTGCGCGCCCATGTTCTCCAGCTTGTCCTTCAGCTCCACTTCCTTCGCCACGGTGACCCCGTCCTTGGTGATCACAGGCGACCCGAACTTCTTCTCCAAAACCACGTTCCGGCCCTTGGGGCCGAGCGTTACCTTGACCGCATCGGCGAGCTTGTTGACACCCCGCAGCAGCGCCTGGCGGGCTTCCTCCGAGTACACGATCTGCTTGGCAGCCATGGTTGCACCCCCCTCACTTCTCGATCACGCCGAGGATCTCGTCCTCGCGCACGATGACGTACTCTTCGTCGCCAATCTTGATGTCTGTGCCCGAGTACTTGCCGATGAGCACGTGGTCGCCCTTCTTTACCTCGCAGGGCACCCGCTTGCCGTTCTCATCGAGCTTGCCGGGGCCCACGGCAATGACTTCGGCTTCCTGCGGTTTCTCCTTGGCGGTGTCCGGGATGATGATCCCGCCCTTCACCACTTCCTTCTCCTCGAGCCGCCGGAGAAGCACCCTGTCGTTGAGTGGACGTACGTTCATACCAGGTCTCCCTTCCCTACGTAGAGGTGTTGTCGGTGTCCGGCGCGCGGGGCGGTTTAGCACTCTCCGCGCGAGACTGCTAAAAGAATAGGGTGTGAGTGGCGCTTTGTCAAGTCCAGCTAGGCCACTGAAAACAATGATCTTTTCAACATGTCCGAGCTGCAGCCTGGCTCACCGCCGTCCCAGGTCCACCACCAGGAGGGGGCCTGCAGCCACACCGTCGCGCGTGGGCTGCGGCAGGCCGCTGATGCTCTCGGCGGTCCACACCCCCACAAAGGCGCACAGGTTGTCGCTTTCGTCGGTTTCGGCGATGCGCCCGTCCGGGTCGATGTCGACCGAGAGGGTGTGACGACCCAGCGCGGTGACCCGCACCTCCAGGTGCAACCCTAAAGCTGCCCCCGGCAGCAACGCCGTGGGGTTGTCGTAGCGCGCCGTGAGAAAACGCTTCCCATCCAGCAGGAGCGCAAAGTCGATGGGACCGAACACCGAGGAGGGCCCGCCGTTCGTCACCGCCCACACCACGTGGGTGGGGTGGAGGATGGAGAGGAACTCGTAGGCGGGCGGATTGATCCAGCGGAAGTTGCACACCACGCACCCGGGCCACTCGGGCGGGGTGACGAACGCCAGGTTGACGGTAGCCCGCGGCGTGGGTGTGGGCGTGGGTGAGGGCGGCGGGGTGGGCGTGGCTGGTGGCACGGGGCGCAGCCGCACACGCGGCTGGGATGGGCCAGCTGGTGGAGCCTCGGCTGCTCTCGCCGCAGCGGCAACGGACACCGAGCGCTCCAGCACGACACCCCCCCACACCGCCACTGCCATCACGGTCCACACGAGAGCAGGCCTTAGACGGTGGGGCAGCTTCCAGTTGGCGGATCCTAGTTCCCTCGGCACGTGCCACCCCCGCCGCGCAGGCTATGGGGGTTTGCCCGCCGCGTCAACTGGGACCCAGCGCTTTCCAAGCGCAAACGGCCGGCGGGCCCGTGGGCTCCGCCGGCCGCGGCGTAGGTTTCGAGATCGGCTCAGCGCTTGGGAGGTCTCGGCAGCACCGCCTCCTCGGGCACCACCAGTTCCAGGTGCTCAACGGGCATCACGTCCACCTCGTCCCGCGCGAGTTGGATGGGCGGCACGCCCAGCGATCCGGCACTCTGGCCAGGCGGGAGCGAGCCATTCTCGGGCGAAAAGACAATGGTGGTCCACTCTTTCGTGGTGGAACAGGTGTTGTCGCCTTCGTTGCTCTCGGCGAAGGCGTTGTCCACATCGGCCTTGACCATGAAGGTGTGGGTGCCAGCGGAGATGTACGACTGCGTGTCGAGGGCGTAGTGAAAGACCAGGCCTTGTCCCGCCGGCCAGCCGCTGGAGTTGGAGTAGCTGACCGTGAAGAAGTGGGTTCCGTCGAGGTAAAAGCCGAACTTGACGGCACCGGTAATGGTGGAGGAACCGGTGTTCTGCACCGCCCAGTACACGTGGGTGGTGTAGTAGATGGACAGGAACTGATACACGGGCGGGTTGACCTCGCGGTAGTTGCACACCACGCACCCCGACCACCCCGAGGGGGTGACCATCGTCATGTTGACGCTACCGCCCCCACCGCCTCCTCCCAGCGTGTAGGTGTAGTGCTGGCTGTCGGCACCGTTGAGGGAGCCCGAGTAGGTCTGGGCCACGGCGCCGTTCACGTAAACGGTGAGGGTGAAGTTGGTGGGTGTGGGCCCGCTGCAGGTCTTGTACCAGTCCACCCAAAACTCGTACGTTCCTGCCGGGGCGCCGCCCGTGGGCCAGAAAATGTTCTCGATGGGGGTGGAGCACATGCGCGCCGGGTCGCACCCCGCGTTGCAGTCCACGTCGAGCCGCCCGCCGGTGGAGGTGGGCCCGCGGTTGTTGTAGTAGATGGTCGTGCCGTTGGGTTCCTTCACGTACAGGTCCAGGTCGTTGGTACCGTTCCAGGTCAGGCGGAAGGCCAGCGATCCCGTGCCGGGCGTGGGCGAGGGCGTGGGGCTGGGGGTGGGCGTGCTGCCGCTCACGATCTGGCACTGCCCCTGGAGCACCACCTGGTTGTTGACCTTGATCACGAGCTGGTAGGTTCCCAGCGGGAGCGGGGAACCATCGGTCCACTGCCAGGCAATGCCGGAAGCGTAGGGGAGCGTGCTGTTGCCGCCGCCGATGGCGCTGCCGTTGCGGTACCAGTCGAAGCGGAACGCCGTGTTCGGCGTCACTCCCGACCAGGGCCAGATGCCGTACAGGCGGGTGATGCCGTAGGCAAAAGAGGTGCCCGGGTTGATCGGTTCCCCGGTGCTGGAGTTGACGCCAGTGGCAAAGGTGATGGGCCCGAAGCTGCCGGTGGGTGGCGTCGTGGGAGTGGGCGAGGGGGTGGGCGGCGGGGGAGCTGAGCCGGTCACCTTCTCGTGGGGGACGAACACAGCATCGCCGGTGCGGTTGTCGATCACCGAGGCGCCGGCAAAGAAGTACGCGCCCGCGGTGGGGCTGGAGAACACCGCGTAGCCATCCGTCACATCCGACCCCGTGACGCTCTCGAAGGCTCTATCGATCTGCTTGTACTCGTACCCGGCAAGGGTACGCTGCAACCGCCCCAGGTACGCACCGCTGGCGGTATAGAGGTCGATGTTCAACTGCATGGAGGCAGTGGTGGCGTTGACGAAGAGGAGGTTGGTGCGGTAGCCGCTCGTAGTGGATCGGTTGTGGGTGAGGTGGATGACCCGCCCCTGCTCCCCCGGCCCCACTGCTTCAGCCAGCGGCCGACCGCGCACGAACTGGCCGTAGGTACCGGCGGGCTGGTCGTTGTACGTGCGGCTGGTGACGATGAGGCTGTCGTAAGTGCTGCTTACCTTGATGGCCGCTGCCCCGCTGAAGGAAAACATGGAGGATACGAGGTCGCTGTAGCGCACCGCCTGCCCCGGCCCCAGGGAGTACGTCCGGTTGTCAGGCGAGGTGTTGGCCTGGTCCCGCTTCAGCAGGGACACGGTGAAAGAAGCCTGCGTTCCGCCCCAGTTGTGCACCTCCAGGTCGGTCCGCCAGTTGGTCCCCACCGCCCCGGAAAGGTGCGCTGCCGTGGTGACCCAGAACTCCCAGATGGCGGTGGCGCGCGACGCCGCCTCGCCCGGCTCGGGGGCGGAGCCGAGGGCCGCCACGCTGGCGCCAGCAGTGCCGTCACGCTGGTCGTCGGCGGCACCACCCGACGTCACCCCACCCACCACCGCCGAGAGCGCCAGCACCACTGCCGCGCCAAGGCCCACCACCCACCGATCGAGACGTTTCCACCTGGGACTCCGTGCCATATCCATGCCCCCTCCTTTCGCTCGTACGAGCCACTCATCCTCCAAGCTACGCTCTGCCCACCGCCACGTCAAGGTCGTGTCACACCGGCTCCACTCCGCGATCCGCCGGAGGAGACGCCCGGCGTGCGCTACCATCCTGCTGTCGAGACCGTGCGGCTGCTCGTTCTCACCGCCCGTCCGCCGTGGCCGCCCCGCCGCGGCGATCAGGCCCGCGTGGCGGGGCTTCTCACCCACCTCGCCGGCCGGCACGAGCTGCACGTGCTGGCGCTCCACCCCGCTGGCATCGAAACGGCTCCGGCGCCGGCCAGCATCCCCCTGGCCACGCACCGCGCTGACCTCCTCCAGCAGGCTCGGGCGCTGGCCCGGCATCCCCACCGCCCGCTCCAGGTGGCGATCCACTCCCTGCCCTCCTTCGAACGGGCGGTGGCTCGGGCTGTCCAGCTGCACCGGCCGGAGGTGGTTCTCCTCGTGCTCTCCCGCCTCGCCGGACTGCTCCCCGCACTTGCCGGCCTGCCCGTGGTCTTGGACTTCATCGACTCCCTCTCCCTCAACATGGCGCGCCGCGCCCAGCGCCAGCAACTCCTGGCCCCCCTGTTCCGGTTTGAGGCGCAGCGCATGGCCGCCTGGGATCGCTGGGCGCTGGGGCAGGTTCGTTGCGGCGTGACTGTCTGCCAGCGTGACGCCGCGGCCATTGCCGGCAGCAGCGAGGAGCTGGCCCGGCGCCTGGCCGTGGTGCCCTTCGGCGTGAGCGTACCGGAGGAACCACCCCATCTTAGGGAAGGCGAGAGCGTGGTTCTGCTCTCCGGCAACCTGGGTTACTTCCCCACGGTGGACGGTGCCCGCTACTTTGCACGCCACGTGTGGCCGCTGGTGCGCGAGTACCACCCCTCGGCGGCTTTCTGGCTGGCCGGTTCCCGTCCGCCCCGGGCGGTGCGGCGGCTGACTCGCCTGCCCCACGTCTCGCTCTGGGCCAACCCGGAAGAACTCACGCCGTTCTTCCAGCGAGCGGCCGTGGCTGTGGTCCCCCTGCGCAGCGGCTCCGGCACCCCCATCAAGGTGCTGGAGGCCATGGCCCACGGCATCCCCGTCGTGGCCACCCCCGAGGCTGCGGCAGGTCTGGACCGACTCCCCCCGGAGGCCCTCACGGTTGCGGCGGATGCGCCAGCCTTTGCCGCCGCCACGGCGCACCTCCTCTCGGACGCCCACGCCGCCCACCGCCAGGCCGTGGCCGCCTGGGAGTGGGTGCGGGCGACCCACTCGCTGCCCGTCGTCACGGCCACCTTCGAGGAGATCCTCGCAAGCGCTGCGGCCCCCTAACGGGGCCCCTGGGTCAGCGTGGCCAGGGCATACCGGTGCCCGCGCAGGAGGGCGGCCACCCCCTCCCGGTCCCCCTGGGCTTGCAGGACGCTGGCGCGCACGGCCACCCAGAGCGAGTGGACGACGGCCAAGTACAGCCGGTAGGCCAGGGGGCGGAACGGCCGCAGTCGCGTGCGGGTGATCTGCTCCAGGTACAGCGGCGAACGCCGCTCGGAGCCGGTGGCCGCCCCGAGCGTGTGCACGGCTCGCATGCGCGGCTCGAAGCGCAGCCGCCACCCGCGCCGGCGCAGGCGCAGGCATAGGTCCAGGTCCTCGTTGTAGAGGAAGTAGGCCGGGTCGAAGCCACCCACCGCCTGCCACGCCTCCCGCCGGATAGCCACCGCTGCCCCGGTGAGGAACCCCACGTGGCGAGCCCGCCGGGCGTCCCCCTGGCGCCGGGACTGCCACACCGTACCGGTGAGGAAGTTCACCCCGCCCCCCGCGTACCACAGCTCCCCTCCGGGCCGGGCGAGCTCCAGCGGCCCTGCCGCCGCCCCCACCCGCGGCAGGGAGAGCGCCTCCACGGCAGCAGCAAGAAAGCCGGGCTCGATCGTCACGTCGTGGTTCAGGCCCACGATCGCCCCTCCGAGGCAATCCCCCAACGACGCCACGCCCGCGTTGAGGCCGGCTCCGTACCCCAGGTTCGCCGCGGGCTCGAGCACCCTAACCCCGCTGCCCAGCGCTCCTGCGGCGAGCGAGTGGGAGTTGTCCACCACCACCACCTGCCGCGCCACCGCCGAAGGGTCGGCAAGGACCGCCTCCACACACGAAGCGGTGGGCGCCGGATCGCCGAAGTGGACGATCACCACGGCGCAGCGTGGCGTCGAGCCCTGGGGGATCATGTGGCCGCCGCAGGGATCGCGGCCACCCCCGTCGGCCCCGGACGCCGCGCCGCCAGGAGCGCGCAGACGAACGTTGCCACGAAGGTCGCCCAGTGGACAGCCACCAACGTCCAGGCGCACCCTGTAAGCGCCCAGCGCGGGACCGCGTAGAGGTACGCGGCCACGGCCCCCACCAGCGCCCCGAACTGGCAGGCCAGCGCCCAGCTCTGCCGGTGCAGCGCCGCCACCACCACCCCCAGCACCATGCTGCCACAGGCCGGGGGCAGCACCCACGCCACCACCGCCAGCACCTCCCCTGCCTCGGCGTACGCGGGGCCGAACACCGCAGCGACCAGCGCGTCCCGCGCCACCCACAGCGCCGCCGCCAAAGCAGCCCCGAGCCCCCACGCCGCCACCCCCACGAGCAGGGCGTGGCGAGGCCCGAGCGTACCGTCACCCGCCGCCCGGCTGACCGACGGGTAGATGGACACTGCCAGCAGCTGCGCCACTCCCAACAACCCCCACACCGGCGTGGTGGCTGCGCCGTAATGGCCGATGGCCTCGGCAGCCACCCCGAAGAACGCCAGGGCAAAGGTATCGACCCGCATCAAGAGCTGGCCCACCACCGCGAGCCCCAGGAAGGGCAACCCCTGCCGCCGCAAGATGGCCTCCGCCACACCGCCCCGCGGCCCCCCCAACCGCGCGAGCTGCGCCAGCACGTAGCCGGATCCGGCCAGCGCTCCCAGCGAAAAGGCGAGCCCCACCACCCAGACGGGCCACCTCGCGGCCACGGCTGCGCTCAGCACCAAGAGGGCGACCGCCACCTCGAGACTCCGGCCCACCACCTCCACGGCCATGCGGTCCAAGCCCTTGAACACCGCGGCAGCAGTGATGAGGCGGCACCGCAGCCAGGCGTACGGGAGAAAGGTCAGGAGGGCCCACCGGTACGCCGCACCGCCCAGCCACCACGCGCCAAAGAGGGCCGCCGGTACCAGCAACCACGCGAGACGCCCCTGGACACGGCGCGCCGCGCGGTAGAGACCGAGGCCGGCCTGGGGCGAGGAGGCCACCTCCCGGATCACCACCTCCACCTGCCCTGCGGCCAGCAGTTGGGCAAGTACTAAAGAGGCGCCGTAGGCCACGGTGAACACCCCCATGGCCGAGGGGCCCAAACCCCGGGCCACCAGGGCTGCCGCCAGGAACAACGCCCCTTTGAGCACCACCTCGCCGCTGGCGAGCCAGGCAGCGTTGGTGGCGACCCGACGGATCAGCCCGCTCACTCCCCCCGCCCCCGCAGGGCCGCGGTGGCCGTTCGCAGCAGCGTCACGAGGTACAGCCGCAGCGACCGCTCGCGGATGAAGTAGAGGTCGTACTCCAGCTTCTGCCGGTGCTCCGCCACCGTCCGCGCGTAAGGCATGCTGATCTGGGACCAGCCGGTCAGCCCCGGCGGCACGACGAGCCGGAAGGCGTAGTAGGGGATCTCCCGGGCCAGCTCCACGGCAAACTCCGGCCGCTCCGGCCGAGGCCCCACCAGCGACATCTCCCCCTTCAGCACGTTGACCAGCTGCGGCAGTTCATCGATGCGCAAGCGCCGCAGCACGCGACCCAGCCGGGTGGCCCGGGGATCGTCGGGCAGGGCGAACGCCGGCCCGTTTTCCTCGGCGTCGCGGCGCATGGTCCGGAGTTTGTACAGGGTGAACGGGCGACCGTACTGTCCCAGGCGAACCTGGCGAAAAATCACCGGCCGGCCGTCGAGGACGCGCACCAGCACCATGGCCAAGAGGAGCACCGGCAAGCTGACAACAGCACCCACCGCCCCCAGCACGATGTCCAGCACCCGGGTGACGCGGTTGAAGGTTTGCGAGTGCACGGCGGCAAAACCCGGCTGGTGCAGGAACGCTTCCGGCGCCATCGCATCGAGGGGCAGCCGCCCCTCGAGCCAGGCGATCACCTCGCTGCCCAGGACCACCGGCACCCCCGAGAAGTGCAGCGCCGAAAGTTCCGGCAGCCCCTGCACGCCTCCCCCCTGCCCGGCCACGATGACCATGGCCGCGCCCCGCGCCTGCACTTCCTTCCCCAGCTCCGCAGGCGCCACCCCTGCACCGTCCACCCCCACCCAGGGGGCCGTGGGGTCGTGCTGCAAACGCCGCACCAACGCGGCGACCGCTGCCCCCTCCCCCACCACCAGCGCCAGCGGTCGGGGGCGAGAGGTCACCCACCGCACCACCCCCCAGCGGACCAGGGCAGCGCCCCCCCCCCACAGCAGGCCGGTGAGCACCAAAAGGCCCCGGCCGAACTCCCAGGTGGGCACGAGGTACGTGGCGAGCGCCAGCGTGCCCGCCCAGCTGAGCGCCACCACCGCAAGTCGGCTCGCCGCCTCGATCCCGCGTCGTAGCACCACCACTTCGTACAGCTCCGCGGCCACCGCCAGGGCCCACAGGGCCAAGAGCGCCACCACCAGGAACGCCGGCCGGTCGAGGAGGGCGGCCAGCTTGGCCGATCGCAACGAGGCGGAAAACCGGAGGAGGTGGGCCAGCCACAGCGCCACCGCCATGGCGAGGGCGTCCGCCCCTGCCAGCAGCAGGCCCAGTCTCGGGCTGTGGGGGAGGTAGCGGTTCACCCTCGCGCTGCGGGGCGGTAGAAGTCGGCAATCGCCTGGACCACCCGCTCCCGCTCGTCCGCCCGCAGCTCGGGAAAGATGGGCAACGCCAGCACTTCCGCTGCAGCGCGCTCGGCCTCGGGGAAGTCGCCGGGGCGGTAACCCAAAGGGGCAAAGCAGCGCTGCTGGTGCAGGCAGATGGGGTAGTACACCTCGGTGCCAATGCCGCGCTCCTGGAGGTACTGCCGCAGGCGGTCGCGCTCGCGCACCCGCACCACGTACTGGTGGTAGGAGTGCCCCCGCCCCGGCAGCTCCACCGGCACCACCACAGCATCCCCCAGCTCGGCAGCCTGGAAGAGGCGGCGGTAGTGGGCGGCCCCCTCTCGGCGCGCGGCGATCCACCGGTCGAGGTACGGCAGCTTGGCACGCAGGATGGCTGCCTGGATGGCATCCAGCCGGAAATTGCCGCCCACGGTGTAGTGCACGTACTTGGGCCGCATCCCGTGCACGCGAATGTCCACCAGCCGCTCTGCCAGCTCCTCGTCGTTGGTGGTGATGAGCCCCCCGTCACCCCCCGCCCCCAGGTTCTTGGTGGGGAAGAAGGAGAACGCCCCCACCGTGCCGAGTCCGCCCACCGGCGTGTCGCCGTAGGTGGTGCCGATGGCTTGACAGCAGTCCTCGACGATGGGGATGGAGCCGGCAGCGGCGCGGATCCCGTCCATGTCCGCCGCCTGACCGTAGAGGTGCACGGGGATGATGGCCCGGGTGCGTGGGGTGATGGCGCCAGCCAGCTTTTCCGGGTCCAGGTTGAAATCGCGCGGATCGATGTCGGCAAAGACCGGCCGCGCACCCAAGCGAGCGATTACGCCAGCCGTGGCAAAGAAGGTGAAGGGGGTGGTGACCACCTCGTCGCCCGGCCCCACGCCAAGGGCCATGAGCGAGGCCAGCAGGGCATCGGTGCCCGAGGCCACACCGATGGCTCGCTTCACCCGCAAGTAGGGGGCGCACTCGGCCTCGAGCCCGCTCACCTCAGGTCCGAGGATGTACTGCTGGGTGGCAAACACCCGCTCGATGGCGGCCCGCACCGCTTCCCCCACCTCTTCCCACTGCCTCGTGAGCGTGAATAGCGGAACTGGCTGGTTTGCTGTCATTCCTCACTCCCGAGCGACAGTCGTCGCGGGGCAATTCTCACACGCCCGCCGGCCCGCAGCAGGATGGCCAGAGCGGCCCCCGCCACGAACCCGCCCACGTGGGCGAACCACGCCACCCCACCCGTGGCAGCTCCCGCCGAGGCAAGGGAGAGCGTCCCCGAGAAAAACTGCACCACGAACCACAGGATCAAGAAGACCGGGGCGGGCAACTCCGTCATGGTCATGAAGAAACCCAAGAAGAGCAACGTCTTGACCCGCGACCAGGGAAACCACACGAAGTACGCCCCCAGCACCCCGGCAATGGCACCCGAGGCGCCCACCATGGGCACGGTGGAGGAGGGGGAGGCCAGAGCCTGGGCCAGGGCCGCCGCCACGCCACAGGCCAGGTAGAAGAGGAGGTACCCCGCGTGGCCAATGGCATCCTCCACGTTGTCGCCGAACACCCACAGGAACCACAGGTTGCCGATGAGGTGCAGCCACCCGCCGTGGAGGAACATGGAGAAGAGCATGGTGGCAAAGTTGAAGGCGAGAGAGACCTCGAAGGCGGCCGGGTGGAAGAACCGCGCCGGCGTGAACGCCCACAGGCGCAGGAACGTCTCCAGGTACCTCCCCAGCGACAGCTCGAACAGGAAAACCGCGCCACAGGCAGCGATCAGCACCACGTTCACGAGCGGCGGCCGGTTCGAGGGGATGGAGTCGCGCAGTGGAAACATGGCGGCAGAGTATAGCGCGCGGGTTCCGCGCACCGGCATCGCCGCACCTGCCCGCTCTGCCGCCAGGGACAAGGGGAGCCTGGCGCGATCAGGGAACAGCAAGGGGGCCGCTCCACCTCGAGCGGCCCCCTCCCCGGGTCAACCTATCAGCTACTGGGCCGGCCCCGGCGGTGGCGGGGGGAGCAGTCCAAAGAGCCGGAAGGCGGGGAACAAGGGCTCCAGGCGCTCGGCGCGCCGGATAGCCGCCAGCCGCCCGGCCTGCTCAGGGGTGAGCATCCCCTCGAACCCATGGAGGTAGGTGCGGTGCACCTCCTCCATCTGTTCCTTGATGTTCTTGCCCTGCAGCACCAGGCTGCCCACCGCAGTGGGATCGGGGTTGTCGCTGCGCAGGAGCTCCCCCAGCGCGCGTTCCGTGTCGCGCAACAGGTCGCGCAACGGTGCCAGCGCTGCTTCCTGCGTGTCGAGCAGCCCCTTCCACTGGTCCACCTGCTCCGGCGTCAACTGGAGGAAGTTGGCCACCGCCTCCATCCCTCGCTGCTGGATAGGCCCCTCCTGGGCCACCACCGGCACTGCCAGAGCCACCACGCACACACCGAGCAACCAACGTTTCATGTTCCTCTCCTTTCTGCGACCGTGTCGATCGCCTTAGGGCCGCGGGCGCAGCGGCCGAGGGCCACCGCGCTCGCGCCCCCCCACGTCCCGTGCCGTCTCTCGCACCCACTCGCGGGTCAACTCCTTCAGTCGCGCCCACTGGGGTGCCGTGAGCACCTCTCGAATTGCCAGCAGCATTTCGAAACGCTGCACCTCCATGCGCGAGCGCGCCTGCTGGAGCGCCGCAAAGGCGCTGCGCACCCGGGCGGGTTCGAACGGTTCGCGGTCAGCCGCCGCCCGCAGGTCAATCTCTGCCTTCTCCACCGCCGCCTTGAGGTCCACCAGCTCCCGGGCGTGGCCAAGGGTGATCTCTTCCAGCTTGGCCCGCTGCTCCGTACTGAGCGCCAACTCTTCCATCACCCGCGGGCGCTCCCACCACCGCCCCGGCGGGACGGGGAGCATCTGCGCCGCTCCCACTGCCGGCAGCAGCAGGCCGGCAGCGACCAGCAACGAAACTGCCTGCCTCCTGTTCATGAAACACCTCCTCCCGTGGCGTTCCCACCAGCGGGAACCACGGTTTCCAGTAGCTCTTCCGGCGCCAGGGCGGTGAGGGGATCGCTGGCCAGGAGGGTGTCCACCTCCTGCACCACCGTCTCGGCGTCGAGGTCTGCCCGCGGCGCGCGCAGGTGCGCCACCACTGGCAGCAGCGCCACCAAGAACAGCACAGCCGCAGCGGCCAGCCACCACCGGTGGCGGGGGGCGCTGCCGCCGGACCAGCGCTCGAGGGCCGTCTCCCGCCAGCGTTCCAGCGTGGCTGCTTCCGGTTCTGCGGCACGGGCAGCCGCCACGGCCCCCAGGAAGTTGGCGCGCCGGTGCCAGCACAACAGACAGGTCGCCGCATGCTCCGCCACCTCCTGGTCGAGTTCTTCGCCGCTCAGCCAGCGGTCCAGCTCTTCGTCGGTGAGATGTCGCTCGCTCATGGCATCGCCTCCTCCACCGCGGCGCGCACCCGGTGCACCGCCCGGTGCAGGTGAGTCTTCACCGTTCCCACATCCACCCCCAGGGCAGCAGCAATGTCCTCCAGCCCCAGATCCGCAAAGAACCGCAGCGTGAACACCTCGCGCTGGCGCGAGGGCAAGCGCTGCACCTCCCGCCGCACCAGGGAAGCGGCCTGGCGCACCATGGCGACGCGTTCCGGGTCCGGGCTCCTGGCCTCCAGGCGTGAAATGGGATCGGGGCCGTCCTCGTCGGGGGTTTCCAAGGGCACGAAGGGCACGAGGCGCCGGCGTCGCAGCCGGTCCCGGCAGAGGTTCACGGCAATGGCCACGATCCAACTCTGGAAGCTGCCCGCCCCCGCGAAGGCGTGCAGCTTCTTGAGCGCCCGCAGAAACGTCTCCTGCACCACCGCCTCCACGTCCTGATCGCGCGGCAGCAGGTTGCGGCACACCCGGTACACGAGCAACTGGTGCCGCAGCAGGAGCTCCTGGGCGGCGGCGCGGTCACCGCCAAGTGCCGCTGCGAGCAGTGCGCCCTCCGTCTCTTCTCCCACCTGCCGGTCCCTCCGCGCCAGCGTCGCCATGCTGCATGAGACGTACCGCCAGCCACCCGGTTGACAATACCCCACCCGGCGCGCACCCTCCCCCTGTGCGGACGCTGGAGCTGGCCACCAGTTGGGGGACGCTGCGCATCGCCGGCGGCTCGCGGGCCGGCGAGGGCTCGGTGCTCCTCCTCCCCCAGCTGCGTCTGGCCCTGGATGCCGGCCGCCCGCTGCGCGCCCTCGTGCCCATGGTGCACGTGGTGGTGAGCCACGGCCACGCGGACCACCTGCTGGGCCTCGCCGCCTGGGCCAGCCAACGGCAGCTCCAGATGCTCCCGCCCGGCACCGTCTACCTCGCCGAGGGGATCGCCCAGGAGGTGGAAGAACTCCTGGCGCTCCACGCGCGGCTCGAGAGGGGCTCGCCCTACGGCGTCAGGGTGGTGCCGGTGCGCGCCGGCGAAACCGTTCCCCTGCGCCGCGACTTTGCCCTCCGCTTCTTCGCCACCACCCACTGGACCGACACCCTGGGCTGCTGCCTGCTGTGGCGCCGCCGGCGCCTGCGTCCCGAGTACGCACACCTCACCGCCCAGGCGCTGCAGCGCGCCCGGCAAGCCGGGGAAGAGATCGCGGAGGAAACCGCCGTCCCGCTCCTGGCTTACACCGCCGACACCGGTCCCGAGCTGTTCCAGCGCGAAAGCTGGCTAGCCAGTGCCGAGGTGCTCGTCACCGAGTGCACGTTCCTGCGAGGCGAGGACCGCGAGCGGGCCCGCCGCTGGGGCCACCTGCACCTGGAGGACCTGGCCCTCCTCGCTCCTGGCCTTGCCAACCGGCACCTGGTCGTGGGCCATCTGTCGGGTCGCCACACCGTGGCCGAAGGGGACGCAACGATCCTGGCGACCCTCGGCCCCCTCTTTGCCGGTTCGCTCCACTCGCTCAACGCCGATTGGCCGTGATCCCTCCGAGGGCGGTGTGATGCGGCGCACACCCGGTGCTTGCACTGGGCCAGAGCTTCGACTACCTTCACGACAGGAATCGATGAGGCAAGAGCCCGTGGCAGCCTCTCCCAGCCGTCGAACCCCCGCCCCCCGGGCGGCCAAGGCAGCGCCCCTCGCCGGGCACGGCTGGAAGGGGGAGCCCCTACAAGACAATCGTATCGAGACAAGGAGGAAAGCATGAGAACGTCGACTCGCAGTGTGCTGGCTGTGGTATTCCTGGCGACGGTGCTAGTGGCACCGCAGGTGCTGGCAGGGTTTGCCGGCACGGAAGTGTTCCTGCCCTCGGTGGGGCGCAAGCCCGGCGCCGGGGGATCCCAGTGGTACACCACGGTGTGGGTCTACAACCCGAACCCCACCGCGGTCAACCTCACCTTCTACCTGCTGGAGCGCGACCGGGACAACTCCGCCCCGCGCCTCTACAACGACACCCTGCCCGCCGGTGAGGTGCGGCGCTACGACAACGCCATCTGGACCATGTTTGGAGTGGAGGTCTTCGGCGCCCTGCGCGTGGTCGCCTCCGAGCGGGTGGTGGTCAACTCTCGCATCTACTCCCTGGCCACGGGGGGGGAGCAGAAGGACTCGGTGGGCCAGTTCTTCGCTGGCGTGCCCGCCTCCTTTGCCATTGGTGCCGGCCAGAAGACGCAGATCCTCGGCGTCTTCGAGACCACTCCCAGCGATGCCTCGGAGTTCCGCTACAACTTCGGGTTCGTCGAGACCGCCGGTGCCAACACCACCGTTACCGTCACCGTCTACGATGAAACTGGCAGTGAGCTCGGCTCCAAGTCGTACTCGCTGCGCCCGTACGAGCAGAAGCAGTTCCGCTTCCCCACCGAATTCCCCGCCATCTCCACCACCAACGCGCGGCTCCAGGCGGAAGTCACGGGCGGGACGGGGAAGGTCGTGGCCTTTGGCTCCGGTGTGGCCAACCGCTCCACCGATCCCTCCACCTTCGAAATGACCTTCGACGACGCCCTCCTGGGCGGCTCGGGCGGCCTTTCGGCCGTGGCCCACGACGCCAGTCTCTCCGGTGATGGGACCACTCTTTCGCCGCTGGGGATCACGAGCGGCGGGGTCACGAGCTCGCATTTGGCCAGCGGGGCGGTAACCAGCAGCAAGATTGCCGACGGCGCCGTGACCAGCAGCAAGCTCGCCACCAACGCGGTGACCAACGCCGCCCTGGCCGACGGCGTGGTGGGAACGGCAGAGCTGGCCAACAGTGCCGTGAGCAGCGCCAAGATTGCCGACGGGGCGGTGGCGAACGCCGACCTGGCCAGTGGTGCGGTGACGGGTGCCAAGGTTGCGCTCCCCCTTCTCCTCTCCGCCGGGGGCAACAAGGCGCTGGAGGTGACCAACGCCTACGCCGGGGGGATCCCGGGGGCCACGCTCCGCGCCCTCAACAGCAGCACCACCGGGGGGATTGCCGGCTTCTTCGAGACCCAGGGCAACGACGCCACCGTGGTGGTGCAGGCACGGGGCAGCGGACCGTTTCTCAAAGGGTTTGGCGCCAACGGCGGCAACGAGGAGTTCCGCTTCGACAACAACGGTACCTTGCACCTTTACAACCCCAGTCACAGCGAAACCATTAAGCTTGACGCCACCACCGGCAAAGCGACCGTACAGGCCCTGGAGGTGGCGGGGCACGCCAACGCCTCCATCCCCATTGCCTACGGAACGTTCGACTCCAACGCTACAAAGTTCTCCGGTACCTCCAACATCAGCGCCACCTGGGACAGTAGCCTGAGTCGCTACCTGGTCACAATCGCTGGTACCGACTACTTCTACTCCCACTACTGCGCTCTCGTCACACCCATTGGCGACTCTCCAAGGTTCGTCGTGACCGGCTCCGTCAGCAACAAACTCATCGTCCAGATTTTCAACCAGGCTGGCACGCCAGTGCAGGGGATGTTCCAGGTGGTGGTGTTCAAGCCCTAAAGCAACTCACCACCACACCCGGCAGGGGGCCGGGCCCACGCCCGGCCCCCTGGTTTGGGCGGCCGCCGTCAGTACGCCAGCATGTACTGCTCGTGCTCCCAGGCGTGCACCATGGAAATGTAACGGTGCCACTCCTCCCGCTTGTTGCGGATGAAATTGGAGAAGATGTGGGAGCCCAGGGCCTCCTCCAGCACCGGGTCGCGCTCCAGGTTGTCCAGGGCTTCGGCCAGCGATGCCGGGAGCTGCTTGATCTTGAGGCGCCGCTTCTCCCGCTCGGACATCTCGAAGATGTTGCGGTTCACCGGCTCCCCGCACTCCAGCCCCCGCTTAATCCCGTCCAAGCCCGCGGCCAGCATCACGGTAAAGGCCAGGTACGGGTTGCAGGAGGGGTCGGGCACGCGCACCTCGCACCGCGTCCCCACGCCCCGCCGCGCCGGCACCCGCACCAGCGGCGAGCGGTTCTTCTCCGACCAGGCCACGTTGATGGGCGCCTCGTAGCCCGGGACCAACCGCTTGTAGGAGTTGACCAGGGGGTTGGTGACCGCCACGAAGGCGCGGGCGTGCTCGAGGATGCCAGCAATGTAGGCGCGGGCCACCGCCGAGAGCTGCCACGGACCCTGTGGGTCAAAAAAGACGTTGCGCCCTTGCCGGTCGAAGAGGCTCTGGTGGGTGTGCATCCCCGACCCTGCCTGCCCGAACATGGGCTTGGGCATGAAGGTGGCGTGCAGGCCGTGGTCGCGGGCCACCTTCTTGACCACGAACTTGAAGGTGACGATGCGGTCGGCGGTGGTCAGGGCGTCGGCGTACTTGAAATCGATCTCGTGCTGCCCCGGCGCTACCTCGTGGTGCGCCGCCTCCACCTCAAACCCCATGGCCTCCAGCGCCTCCACGATGTCGCGCCGGGCGTCCTCGCCCAGGTCCACAGGGGTAAGGTCGAAGTACCCCCCCGCGTCGTGGGTGCGGTGGTTCGGGCGACCGTCGGCATCCACCCGAAAGAGGAAGAACTCGGCCTCTGGCCCGGCCATCATCGTGAAGCCGAGCTCGCGAGCCTTCGCCACCGTGCGCTTGAGGGTGAGGCGCGGGCAGCCCGCAAAGGGAGTGTCGTCGGTGTTGTACACGTCGCACACCAGCCGCCCCACCTTGCCGTGGGGGGTATCCCAGGGGTAGACGGCAAAGGTGTCGGGATCGGGCTTCAAGAGCATGTCCGACTCCTCGATGCGGGTGAACCCCTCGATGGAGGAGCCGTCGAACATGATCTGCCCGTCCAGGGCTTTTTCGAACTGGCTCTCCGGGATCTCCACGTTCTTGATGATGCCGTCGATGTCGGTGAAGGTGAGACGGAGAAACCGCACCCCCTCGGCCTGGCAACGCTCCAACACCTCTTTCTTGTCCATGTGCCCCTCCAAAAGAGCAAGTTGGTACATTTTCGATGATCAATTTGCAAAAGTCAAGGCTCTGACGAGCCGCTTATCCTGCCAATTTGAACCAATTGACAGGTCTCTGGTTGTCACTCGGCCCAGGCCACGAGGCGGCATCCGGGCGGCAGCACCGACGCCAGCGGCTGGAGGGCAGCGGCAAGCTCCTGGCGGGGCAGAACGGGCAGGTGGGCCAGCACCAGCACGCGGGCGGCCAGCTTGGGTGCCAGTTCCAGCCAGTCGGCCAGATGGGTGTGGGCCGCCAGGGCAGCCGCCAGGCGGTGGTTGCCCTCCACGAAGGAGCACTCCACCACCGCCACCTCGGCGTCAAGGAGCTCGGGCCGGGCCGCAAACTGCGCCGCCACCCCGTCGGCCGCGTACACCAGCCGGGGTCGGGGCTCCCCCGGCCGCCGCAGCGCCCAGCCCAGGGTGGGAACGCTGTGCTGCCGCGCAAAGGCCCGCGCCCACCCACCGGGGACGGGGACCTCGTCGCCGTCGCCCACCCCACGCACCACCGCCTCCAGGTCCAGCCGCTTGCGCACCGACTCCAGCCCCGGCATGGCCGCCAGGGCCGTGAGGTACGGGGCCACCAGCTCCTCGGGCACGACGAGCAGCGGTGGCTCGCTGGGGTAGCAGCGAGCGCGCAGGTTGAGGTACGCCAGGAGCGCGGCACTGTGGTCCAGGTGGGCGTGGGAGAGCAGTACCACCGGTTGCGCCACGATGGTTTCCGAGAGCCTGCCCAGGTCCAGCGCGACCCCGAACTGGGGAACTGCCAAGGCCGTGGCACGACCCACCACCGAGCTCCCGCGCAGGCGCACCCCCTCAACGGTCACCTCCAGTTCGCGCGGCACCCCGCCGGAGACCAGCTTGGGAAAGAGGATCCGCCCCACCGTGGAATTGTAAGCCGCCCCGTGGGCTAGAATCGGCGCGGGTCGAACCGTGCCGCTTCTCGGATCGAGCAGGCACCAGGTGCGCCGGGAGGATGCCCTGCGCCGACTCGCCCCCCTCCCCAGGGCGGGCAGGGGGGGAGTTGTGCCGCTGCGCCTTGTCCTGCCCCTTGCCCTCCTGCAGCTGGTCGCCTACCTGCTCGTGCTCCTGCCCATGAGTTTTGGCTTCAACCGCTTTGCGGGGCTCCAGCTGATCAAGTACCAGCTCATCAGCACCTCCAACGCCCTCGCCGCCCCGACGGTGCTGCTGCTCCTGCTCCTGCTCACGCGCAGCCGCCTCCTCGTCCTCCTCTACCACCTGCTCGAACTCGTCGCCTTCCTGGCCGTGTCCCTGTACGTGGCCTACTTCGAGGCGTTCCCCCACCTCGCGCTGCTGCGCCAGCTCGGGCTCTTGCCCCCGGTGCTCGGCCAGGTGACCCGGCAACTGGTGGGCGCGCGGGAAGTGGGCATCGTGGTTGCCCTCCTGCTCTCCGGCGCCCTGTCCCTGGTGCTCTTGGGGCGGCTGCGCGCCACCCCGCCGCCGCGCCGCACGCTGCTGGTACTGGTGGCGGTGCTGGCCGCCCTCGCCGCCAAGGATGTGCTGCTGCACACCCGCCTGCCCATCGGCAAGTACCGCTACGACGGCGTCTACTTCTTCAAGCGCCACGGGTTCCTGCCGATCCTCGCGGCCCAGCTGCGCGACGAACTCCACCCTCGCCCGGCGCGCCTCCCCTGGCCCGGCCCCATCAACACCGACACCTGCCGCGTGCAGAGCTTCGAGCGCCGACTTTGCAACGTCCTCGTCCTCCAGGTGGAGTCCCTCGACCCCTGGGTCATCGACTTCGACGTGGATGGGAAACCCGTGATGCCCTTCCTGCGCAGCTTGCGCCAACGCTGCCTGGCCTTCGCCAACTACTTCTCGCAGCACCGCGGCGGGGGCTCCGCCGACGCCGAGCTGGCGTGCCTGACGGGCCTCCTCCCCCTGGGCTCGCACACCGGCTTCCTCACCGCCGACTTTTCTCGCATCCTCTCCCTCCCCCAGATCCTGGCCACAGCCGGCTACTACACCTGTGCTCTGCACGCCAACGCAGGCAGCTACTTCTACCGCAAACCGGCGTACCGGCGCCTGGGGTTTTGCGACTTCTTCGACCGCGAGGCCTTCCGCGACGAAGCGGCCGGCTGGCGCTCCCAGGACCGGGCCTTCTTCCGCCAATCGCTGGACATCCTCGAGCACGCCCCGCGGCCCTACTTTGCCTACCTCATCACCATGCAGAGCCACGGCCCCTTCGACAACCACGCCCCCACCCACCGCTTCGACCGCCTGGCCTTCGACCCCCTGCTGCGGGACTACCTCTCGGTCATGGCGGAGGTGGACGAGGCGCTGGCGCTCCTCGTGGGGGAGCTGGAGCGGCGGGGGGAGTGGGGGTCCACCATCTTCGTCCTGTTTGGCGACCACCCGTCGGGGGTCCATCCCCCTGGCGACGGGGACGAAGTATGGCCCGCTCTGTCCGGCCGCATCCCCCTCCTGCTCTCGGCCCCTGCCCTGGCGAGTGGCGTGTCCCACAAGGTGGGCTCCCCCCTCGACCTGGGGCCCACCCTCCTCCACCTGGCCGGTCTGCCCGATCTCGCCTTCTCCCTGGGGACCTCCCTCCTGGACGAGGGCATCGGGCGGGCACTGCTCAGCCAGAGCGGCGCGGTGGTGCTCCTCCGCAACCGCGAGGCGGGCTCCCCCGAGCTCGTGCTCGAGCCGGATCTCGCCCCCTACCGCCCCTACCTGGATTACTCGGAGAGCGTCCTCCACCCGTGACGGAGGGCTGCTCTGGAGCCATCGGGGCGCCACCCGCGCGGTGCGAGGCAACCGCATCGATTCGCGGCTACAATCGCTCGCCCGCCACCGCGGGCACGGGGGCCTGCACATGTGCGGAATCTTCGGCATCGTCTTCGCGGAGGAGCGTCCCCTCGGTGGCCTCCTCACCGAGGCAGCCCACCGCCTCGCCTACCGCGGCTACGACTCGGTGGGGGCAGCAGTGGTGGCGGCGGACGGCACCATCGACCTGCGCAAGGACGTGGGCAAGGTGGACGAGGTGGCCGCTCGCCTGCGCTTCGAGGAGCTGGTGGGGAGCCGCGGCATCGCCCAGCTGCGCTGGGCTACCTTTGGGGCGCCCTCGGTGGCCAACGCCCAGCCGCACCTGGACTCGGACGGGCAGCTGGTGGGCGCCCACAACGGCAACGTGGTGAACAACGCCGAGCTGCGCCGCCAGTTCCTTGCCGAGGGCATGACGGTGCGCGGCACCAACGATGGCGAATCCTGCGTGCACGCCGTGGAGCGCTACACCAAGCGGGGGCTCCCCCTGGAGGAGGCCGTCCGCGCCGCCTACGCCGATCTGGCCGGGGATTTCGCCTTTGTCATCACCGACCGACTCGCCAACCGCCTGGTGGCGGTGAAGAAGGGGTCCGGCCTGGTGGTGGGGATCGGCGACGGGTTCACCTGCTGCTCCTCGGACCTGCCCTCGATCCTGCCCCTCACCCGCACCGTCATCCCCATGGAGGACGGGGAGATGGTGGTCCTGGAACCGCACCGGGCCCGCCTCTTCAGGGTGGCCGACGGGACCCCCATCGAGCGAGTACCCACCACGGTGCGCGAGGACATGGGTGCGCCGGAGAAGGGCGGCTTCCCCCACTTCATGCTCAAGGAGATCCACGAGCAGCCCGCCACAGCGCGGGAGCTGCTGCACCTCTTCGATGCCTCCGAGTACCTGCCGGTGATGCTGGACGCCCTGCGGGGCGCGCGGCGTCTCTTCCTGGTGGGCTCGGGTTCCTCGTTCCACGCCTGCGTGCTCGGCTCCACCTTCTGGTCGCGGCTCGCGGGTCAGGTGGCCGTGCCGGTGCTGCCGCAGCAGTTCATCGAGCAGTACGGGGACGCCCTCCAGCGCGGCGACGTGGCCGTCTACGTGTCCCAGAGCGGCGAGACCAAGGACGTCTTGAACGCCGTGAACTTTGCCACCCCCCGCGGCGTCGTGCCCTTGGGCCTTGTCAACGTCCTGGGCTCCACCCTCACCCGCAAGGTGTCGGTGTACTTGCCCCTGGCCTGCGGGTGGGAGATCTCCGTGCCGGCCACCAAGACCTACACCAATCAGGTGCTGGCGCTGGTGGCGCTGGCGGGAGCCTTTGCCGGTCGGTCGATCCAGCAGCTGCAGGAGGCGCCAGCGTGGATCGAGCGCGCCATCACCGCCACCGACGCCGCCATGCGAGAGCTGGCGCAACGCTACCTCTCGGCCGACCGCCTCTTCATCCTGGGGTACGGACTCGGCCACGGTGTGGCCCTGGAGGGCGCCCTCAAGTGCAAGGAGGTCACGGGCCTCCCCTGCGAGGGCATGTTCTCCTCCGAGTTCAAGCACGGGCCCCTGGCCATGGTGTTCGAGGACACACCGGTGCTCTTCACCGCCCCCCCTTCGGGGGTCGAGATGCTCACCAACCACGTGACCGAGGTGACCTGCCGCGGCGGGCGCGCCACTGTCATTGCGCCGGCGCACCCGGGCCTCGCCGCCGAGGCCAGCCACTTCATCGAGCTACCGGTGGAGTCGGACCTGGAGTACGCCTTGGTGGGCGCTGTCCCCTTCCAGCTGCTCGCCTACCACCTGGCGGTGGCGAGAGGACTCGACCCCGATTACCCCCGCAACCTCTCCAAGACCCTCACCGTGGACTGACGCGCCGCGCCGGCGGCGCTCCCCCGCGAGCGACGCGGGCGTTTCAGGAGCTATCGCCGCCAGGGGGCGGGGGGTCGTCTCCGGCCGCGTGGGCCATGCCCCAGCTCAGCTCAGGAGGTGCTGCTGGCGAGCGCTTCAAGAAACCGGCGCGCACCCCCCAGTCGATGTCGCGCAGCACTCGATCGTGATCGCCGAGGGCGTACTCGCGGGTCCCGATTTCCAGCCCCACGCACCGGTTCCGCCCTTCCCGCTTGGCCATGTACAACGCGCCGTCCGCCAGGGCCACCACCTGCTCCCAGGTGAACAGCTCCACCTTGCCCATGGGGTAGTAGCAGTAGCCCACCGAGCAGGTGAGGGCGAGCTGGTCGCCGGAGGGGAGAGCAACGCGGACTGCGGCCACCGCGGCCAGGAGCCGCTCGGCTAAAGCCTGCAGGAACGCGCGATTCACGTAGCGGGCCACCACCAGGAACTCCTCGCCCCCCCACCGCACCACCGAGTCCGTGTCGCGCACCGACTCGGCGAGCGCCCGTCCCACCGCGACCAGCACTGCATCGCCCACCAGGTGGCCGTGCACATCGTTGACCCGCTTGAAGTGGTCCAGATCCACCATCAAGAAACCCAGGTCCACGTTGCGCGGATCGGGAGGCCGGCCGCGGCGGACATCGTGGTAGGCGCGGCGCACCACGGCCACGTCCCGGGCAATGCTCTCCACCAGGAAGCGACGGTTGTGCAGGCCCGTGAGGGCATCCCGCACCGAGGCCTCGCGCAGTTGCCGATTCGCCGCCTCGAGCGCCGCCGCCAGGCGTTCCAGCTCGGCGGCCCGGACCGTCTCTCGCTCCTTGAGTTCCCGGATCTGCCGGCGCTTCTCCTGGAGCCTCGGGATGCCGAGGAGGGCAAAAACGGCGGCACCGTAGAGGAGCAACTTCCGCCCCACTGCTTGGGCCACCAGCGCCAGGGTCAGCGGCTGGCCCCAAAGGACGAGGCCCACGTAGGCCGCGGTGTTGGCCAGCATGACGGCGATCATCCCCCGCCAGCCCGCCACGTACGTAGCCGCCGCCACGTTCGTGAGGTAGAAAACAACCCAGAAGCTCGAGGCACCCCCCGAGATGGCGACCGCCCACGTGATGATGGCCACGTCCGCCGCCATCCACGTCCAGGCGGTGGGGATCCCGGCAAGCCGCCGCACCCCTCGCTGGGCAAGCCAGGCGTAGAGGAGCGCGGTTCCATTTGCCACCAGGAAGACGGCAAGACCCTCGAGCCAGGGGAAGTGCACGACCCCGAGGGCGCGCCCAGTGAAAGCGATGGCCACAGCTACGGTATAGACGAGGGCCCGGCTCTTCTGCACCAGCACCTCAAACCGCTGCCGCCGCTCCATCGACTCCATAATTCCCTCGAACGTCGCAACAAGGATACCACGGCAGGGGTCGGCCACCCGTCGCCCGTCACCCCTCACACCTGCTCGACCGCTGCGCCTCCTCGCTCTCCCAGCCCAGAGAAGGCAACCACCCGATTCTTGCCGCTGGTCTTGCCCAGGTAGAGGGCCCGGTCTGCCGCCATGAGGCACTCATCGAGGGTTTGGCCAGCCATGAACTGGCTGACCCCAAAGGTCATTGACAGCTCGATCTCGGCACCCTCGCAACGGGCCGGTGTCTGGCGGATTCCCTGGCGAACCTTTTCGAGAGCGATCAGAGCCCTGCCCTCTGTGGTGCTGGGCAGCAGCGCGAGGAACTCCTCGCCGCCCCACCGCCCGACCTGGTCCACCTTGCGGAGCCGGCTTCGGAAAACCTCCGCCACGGTCACCAGCGCACAGTCTCCGGCCTCGTGCCCAAAGGTGTCGTTGACCTTCTTGAAGTCGTCCAGATCCCCGATAGCCACACAAAACGGGTGCTGGTAGCGCTCGAAGCGGTCCACCTCCTGCTGCAACCGCTCCATCATCCCGCGCCGGTTGAGAAGCTTCGTCAGCGGATCGCTGCGCGATGCCTGCTCGAGCTTGGCAATGTAGTAGGTCTTGGCCAAGGCCGAGGTCAAGTGCTCGCGGATGCGCACCAACCGTTCCACGTCCTCGTCGCTGAAGGCGTTGGGATCGTCCATGTTCTCGAACAAGAGATACCCCATCGTGCGGCCGTCCACCTCCAGTTCCAGCGTCAGGATCACTCTGGGCAACTCGATCACCTCGCGGAGCCGTTCCGCCCCAAACGAGAGGTGCGGGTCGTGGAGCAGGTAGATACCTCCCGCCACCGCCTCCGAACCTTCCCGGTAGCGCTGGCGCGCCTCCTGGGGGGTAAACTCAATGCCCTTCACTTCCTGCCGACTGTAGTGGTACAGCACCACCGGGCGGAAGCGATCCTCCTCCTCGATGTAGAAGAGAAAGCCCCCCTTCTGCGTCTGGGGGAGGAGCGTCAGGGTGTGCCGATAAATGGCGTCGATCAGGCTGTCCAGCTCCTTCTGCCGGTTGATCTCCTGCACGATCCGGTCGATGGTGCGCAGTTCCACGTTCTTGGAGGCGATGATGCGGTGGGCGCGCCGACGAACCACGTACGCCCGCAACGTGATGCCGACCCCACAGGCCAAGCTCGCCGCCAGCAGGAGCAGCAAGTTGCGCACACTCCGCTGCTGCTGCAGGCGCAGCTCGGCAATGGTCTTCTCCTGCTGGAGGAAGCGGATCTCGCGCTCCCGCTGCTCCACCTCGTACTTCTTCAGAGTTCGGGCAATGCTCTCGTTGATCTCGCCGCGCTGCAACTCCTCCGAAAGTCGCAGCGCCTCGGCAAGGTAGCGATACCCCGCCCGGGGGTCACCGAGGTTGGAATAGATGGCTGCAATTTCCAGATTGACGTTCTTCATCTCGAAGAGCGACTTGATCTGCCTGGCAATCTCCAACGCCGTGAACGCTTCCTCCAAAGCCCGGGAGTACGCTTTGAGGTTCCGATGGGTCCTTGCCAGAAACTTCCACGCGATGAGTTCCGTCAGCCGGTCCTGGACCCGCTGGCTGATCGGCAGCGATCGCTCCAGGTACGCCACGGCCTGCTCGTACTGGCCAAGCTCCAGGTAGGCTACGCCAGCGTTGACCAGGGGGTTGCGGACCATCGGATCTTCGGGAACCTGCTCGTAGCTCTCGATGGAACGCAACGCGTGGCGCAGCATCTCGGGGTACTCTGCGCGCCGGTAGTGGATGTAGGCGCGGTTGGAGAGCATCCGGGCGTACAGGGCAGTATCGCCCACCCGCTGCGCCAGCTTGAGGGCCGTCTCGTTGAACTCCAGCGCCTTGCTGAAGTAGTTGAGCTCGGCCAGAATCGTGCTGGCGCGGTTGGCGGCGTAGAGTTGGCCGCGGCGGTTGCCCGTTTCCTCGAAAATCCCCAGCGCCTCGGTGCACAGCTCGTAGCCGCTCGAGTAGTCGCCGGTGCGCCAGAGCGCCGATCCTTGGTGGTAGAACGCGTAGGCGAGCTGGTCGCGGAATCGATTTTGGCTGGCAATTTCCTCGGCCTTGCGCGCTGCGTCGATGGCGCCCTTAAAGTCGTTGGCCATGTAGGAGGCCATGGCCAAGGCGTTGTAGATCCTCGCGAGTTCGAGCGGCTCGTGCTCGCCTTTGAGGAGTTCCCGGGCGAGCTCCCGCGCGAGGGCCGGTTCACGTTCGGCAACCGCCTCCAGCCGTTCGAGATCGCCCGCTGTGCTCGCGCGGGCCTGCGGCAGCAGTAACAGCACCGCCGACAGGAGAGCGAGTCCAATCACGACGGACTTCGGGCGCACTGCCAGAACCCTATGACCACCCGCGGGTTCTGTCAAGCCGTAGGCCGTAACGCGAACAGCCGTACGGCCCCCCTCGCTTCAAAACTCCACGGTGCGACCGCGCACCGCCCGCAGCGGCGGCAGCGCCAGCAGGCGTGGCAGGAAGCGCCAGTAGGGCGGCGCCACCCCCAGCGCCGAGAGGCTCCGCTCGAACAAGCCGCCCGTGGGGCCTCCCCCCTCCTCGGCGGTGTGGACCACGTTGGGGTGGTTGCGGATGGCGCGGTTGACGCGCTCCAGGAGCCAGCGCTCACTCACCTCCCGGGAGAGGTAGAACACTGGCTCCACCAGGGTCGTGCCCCGTGGCACTACCCCCTCGGCCACGGCCCGCTCAGCGAGAGCGGTGCCGGGCAGAACTCGCACGCCGGTGGTGACGATCACCAGGGTGCCGGGGAACGATAGGAACTCCTCGATGAACGAGACCGTCTCCTCGGCGGTTTCCCGGGTCTCGCCCGGTCCGCCCAGCAGGAAGAACCAGGCACTGGGGATGCCCGACTCCCGCACCAGCAGAGCGGTCCGCACCACCTCGTCGCGGCCGTACCCCTTGCCAAGACCGGCCAGGGTCCTATCGCTTGCCGCCTCCGGCGTGACCATCATCGAGATGAATCCGGCACGCTTCATGGCGGTGAACAGCTCGCGGCTTGCGGCCACGGGGTTGATGGTGGTGGCGGTGAGCCGGACCCGCAGATCCCTGCGGATGATCTCCTCGCACAGCGCCACCGCGTGGGCCATGGGCACGTTGAACGTGGCGTCCACGATCTCGAAGGTGCGGGGGGAGATGGTGCGCGCCACGCGTTGGATCTCGTCGACCACGTCCCCCACCTCCCGCAGGCGGTGACACTCCCCCTCGATGCGCGGGTAGCCGCAGTACACGCACCCCAAAGAGCAGCCGCGCTTGGTTTGCACGGGCCAGGTGCTCCCGTGACGCTCGTAGAACCGCCAGTCGATCCAATCTTCCAGGCTGGAGGCGGAAAAGGTGGCGAGGCGTGCCGGCGCTCGCGCCACGACCTGCCCGCCGAGGCGGTAGCACAACCCGTCCACCCGCTCGAACCGCTGACCCGAGGCAAGCTCTGCCAACAGTGCGGGGAATACCTCCTCCCCCTCGCCAACGATGGCGAAATCCGCATCCAGCGCGCGCAACGCCTCGGCCCCGAGGATGGAAATAGCTGGCCCACCCAGCACGATGGGGGCAGCCGTTTCCCGGCGGATCACCGCAAGGTTGGCGGCAACGCTGGCAATGTGGCTTGCAGGCCTTTGGGCCACCACGTTGTCGAGACTGCGCACCGACACCCCCACCACCTCGGGGGCAACGCGCCGCAGCGCCGCAGCGAGGGCCACCTCCGGCGAGCGGGCTGCCAAGAGGTCCACCACGGCCACCTCGTGCCCGGCCCGCCGCGCCGCCTGCGCCACGTACGCGAGGCCCACCGGCGGGGGCGGTAGCAAGTCGCGAGCCTGGTTAGCGTAGACGAGCAGGACCCTCATGCCGCCGCTACCCAAACCGCAGCCATCATGCCCGAGCCTCGCGGGGAACGGGCCGGCGCCGGCGCACCACGCGCCACGGCTGGGGCGCCAGCCAGAGGAGGAAGAGGATCGTCAAACCCCAGCACATGGCACCGAAGGTGGCCTCGGCGCGCGGCTTGATCAGGTGTACGGCGTAGAGGGCGGTATTGACGCCCAGCCAGCCGGCAGCGGGCCCCCACCCCCGGCGAAACGCCAGAACCACCAGCATCAGCCAGTAGTACGAGGTGAGGAGCACCGCAGCAAACACGAACACCACCCCCAGACTCGCCGCCTCGTCGCGCGGCAGCCGCCAGGCCGCGGTCAGCGCCAGCAGGAAGAAGAACGCCGTACCGGCCAGCCACAGCGGTTTGCGCTCCGCCGACAGCCGCTCCATGTGCAGCGCCCAGGGGGCGAAGGGCTCGATGAGGGCCGGGTTCACCCGCTCCTGTCGGAAGGTCTCGGCCTCGTAGAGGAAGATGTTGCGCAGCCCCACGTTGTTGGTGAGCCACGAACCGCTGTGCTTCTTCAGGTTCGCCGCGAACTCTTGCCACCCCTTTGCTCCCCGTCCGGCCAAGCTCCCCGCTGTCAGGCATACCACCACGGCCAGTACGAAGCCCGCGGCAAACCGCCACACCCACCCCACCTGCCGTCGCCCCAGCAGGTCCTTGAGGGCCAGCACCGCCACTCCTGGCAGGAAGAGCACCGGGAAGATGCGCACCATCGTGGCGTAGCCCACGAGCGCGCCGGCCCAGGCGTAGCGCTCCCTCTTGAGCAGGCAGATAGCAGCAACCACTGCGGCGAACCAGTCGAGGCGCAGGAAGGCGCCGCCGATCCAGTCGAAGCGCCACGGGTAACCGAGGCCAAAGATCACCAAGGCCAGGGCGCCCACCCGCGAGCCGTAGGTCCGGATCACGAGCAGGAAGGTGAGGACGAGCAACAGCGGGTCGAGGAGCCCCAGGAGCACCAGGGTGCGCCGCCCAACCGGCAAAGCCCCTGAGAACAGGCGTCCCACAAAGGTCCACGCGGGGGTGGGGTTGTAGCCGTGATCGCGCCGGATCTGGGCAAGGTACGCGCTCTGGCAGGTGCGGACGAAGTAGTCGTTGTCGGCCAGAAACGCCTGCCAGCGCTGGGGCGAAAAGCGGGCCCGTACCGCCGCCCGCTGCTCCGCCAGGGCGTAAACCGGCTCGATGCGGTTGTCCTTGAGGTTGCGGATGTCGCTGGGGAACTCCGCCTCCGGCGCACTCTCCAGCTGCGCCGCCACCGAGGCCACGTACAGCCCGTCGTAGCCCAGCTCGGGGAAGTACTTGGAACCCAGCACGTAGTGGAACGTCTCCCAGTGGTGCACGTAGGTCCAGCCGTGGAAGAGACCAAAGTTGTAGTAGGCAGCGCACGCCACCACCGCCAAGCCTGCGAGGAGCTGACCCGCCCGCCGCTCCGGCAACCGCCCTACTCGGGTGTGGCGGAGGATCACCACCAGCAGGGCGACAAGGCTCAAGATCCCCTTGACCCAAATCTCGGTGGTCTCGTTCACCCCGGCGATTGTAGCCCGCCGCCCCGAGCCCGGGTGCGCAGCCCACGCCGCGGGAAGAGCGGCGCCACCCCTCCTGTTGTCCCCACGGGATCGCGCCGAGCCGAGCCGGGCGCGTTCTCGGAGGAGCTTGCAAGTGCAGCGGATCGTCATCCTCGGAGGCGGCTTTGCCGGCGCTACCTGCGCCCAGCGGCTGGATCGCCGCGTGGGCAGCACGGACGTGGAGGTGGTGCTCATCAACCGCACCAACTACTTCGTCTTCACGCCGCTCCTGGTGGAGGCTGGGACCGGTGCCCTGGAGCCCCGCCACGTGGTGGTCCCGTTGCGCGACTTCCTCCCCAACGCCACGCTGCGCACCGCCGAAGTGGAAGATGTGGACCGGGTGCGCCGCGTGGTCCGCTACACCTTGGTGGGCGATACGCACCAGCAGGAGATGCCATACGACCACCTGGTGGTGGCCTTGGGCAGCATCACCCGCCTCCCGCCGGTGCCGGGCCTTGCCACGTACGGCTTCGGCATGAAGAGCTTGTGGGACGCTGTGGCGCTGCGCGACAGAGCCATTGAACTCTTGGAGCGGGCTGACGCTACCGGCAACGAGGCACGGCGGCGAGCGCTGCTGCACCTGGTGGTGGTGGGCGGCAACTTCACCGGCGTGGAGGTGGCCGGGGAGTTCTCGGAGTTCCTGCGAGCCGCCTCCCGCGCCTACCGAAACGTGGCCAGTGCCGACTGCCACGTCACGCTGATTGAGGCGGCACCCCGCATCCTCTCCAGCCTCGACGAAGATCTGGCCGACTACGCCCAGGCCACCCTACGCAACCGCGGCATCTCGGTGCGGCTCGGCACCACCGTGACGAGCGTGGAAAGGGAGTTTGCAACCCTCGCCACCGGCGAGCGCCTGGGGACATGCACCGTCATCTGGTGCGCCGGCATTGCGCCCAACCCTCTCCTCGGCCGGCTCGGCTTGCCCACCGACGCGCAGGGTTGGCTCCTGTGTGAGAGCGACCTGCGGGTCGTGGGCGAGGATGCGGTGTGGGGGATCGGCGACTGTGCCGTGAACCCCGATCCTAGCGGCAGGCCGTACCCAGCCACCGCCCAGCATGCGGTGCGGCAGGCAGAGGTGCTGGCCGACAACCTCCTGCGCGCCCTGCGCCGCGAGCCGCTGCGAGCCTGCGTGATTCGTTCGCCCGGCGCCCTCGCCGCTCTCGGATGCCGCTCGGCAGTCGCCAAGGTCTTCGGCATCAAGCTGTCCGGCTTCGCTGCCTGGTTCCTCTGGCGGACCGTCTACCTCTCGAAGATGCCGGGATGGGCGCGGCGGATCCGCGTGGCCATCGACTGGACCCTCGCCCTCCTCTTCCGCCGCCCCACGGTCCAGCTGGGCGTGCACCGCAAAGCCTTGGAAGTGACCTCGCCGTGACGGTGGGGCCGCGTCGAGGCGGTTGTTACAATCGCTGCCACGGGTAGGGTTGCGAAATGAGCGACGAATCGCGCCATCCGACAGAGTTCGGACCCAACGTTTGGCTGATCGACGAGATGTACCGCCAGTTCGTGGAACGGCCGGAGAGCGTCTCCGAGAGCTGGCGGGAGTTCTTTTCCGATTACCGGCCGGCGGTCGGCCGCCCGGCGGCGGTGCCCCCTGGCGGCGCGCCACGCCCCGCCATGGAGGGGGTGACGGCAGCGGCAGCGGCCGTCGCCCCTCCCCCCACGGAGGTCCCCGCTGGCGCCGTGCCACTGGTGGGCCCCGCCGGCCGACTGGTCGAGAACATGGAGGGGAGTCTCGCTGTCCCCACCGCCACTTCGGTGCGCACGATACCCGTGAAGCTCTTGGAGGAAAACCGCCTCCTCGCCAACCTCCACCTTGCGGAGGGCAGCGGTGGCAAGCTCTCCTTCACCCACATCCTCGCCTGGGCCGTGGTCCAGGCCCTGCGCCGGATGCCGGCGCTGCGCACCGTCTACCTGGAGGTGGGGGGACGCCCGTACAAGCTGGTACCGGAACACGTCAACCTGGGTCTGGCGGTGGATCTGGAACGGAAGGACGGGAGCCGCGCCCTCCTCGTGCCCAACATCAAGAACGCGGACACCCTGGACTTTGCCGGCTTCTTCGCCGCGTACAACGCGCTGCTCCGGCGCGTCTTCTCCAACCAGCTTTCCCCCGACGACTTTGCGGGCACCACCGTGTCGCTCACCAACCCCGGCATGCTGGGGACCAGCCAGTCGGTACCGCGGCTCATGCCAGCTCAGAGCTGCATCGTGGCCGTGGGCTCCATCGACTACCCCCCCGAGTACCGGGCTGCCGACCCCAAGGCCCTGGCGGCGCTGGGGATCTCGCGGGTGACAACCCTCACCTGCACCTACGACCACCGCGTCATCCAGGGGGCGGAGAGTGGCCTCTTCCTGGGCGAGCTGGAGCGCCTCCTGGCCGGCGGCGACCAGTTCTACGAGGGGATCTTCGCTTCCCTGAAGATCCCCCACGAGCCGTTCCGCGCCGCCCGGGACACCAACCCCTACCTGGGGGACGGTGCGGGGCGCGGCATCGTGGAGAAGCAGGCGGCGGTGCTGCAGCTCATCCACATGCACCGCGTGCGGGGCCACCTGGTGGCCCACATCAACCCCTTGAACGACGAGATCCCCACCCACGAGGAGCTGGAACTGTCGCGCTACGGCCTCACCATTTGGGACCTGGACCGGGAGTTCCTCACCGGCGGTCTCGGCGGTCGCGATCGGGCCACCCTGCGGGAAATCCTGGTGGCGCTGCGCGAAGCGTACTGCGGCACCCTTTCCGCCGAGTTCATGCACATCCAGGATCCGGAGCAGCGGGTGTGGCTCCAGGAGCGGTTGGAGCGCAGCGAAACCCGCGCGCTTCCCCGCCAGGCCAAGCTGCGCATCCTCGACCGCCTCAACGCGGCCGAGGCCTTCGAGCGCTTTCTCCACACCAAGTACGTGGGCCACAAGCGCTTCTCCCTCGAGGGCGCGGAGACGCTCATCCCCCTCCTGGACCGGCTCCTGCAGCGCGCCGCCAGGAGCGGCGTGGAGGCAGTGGTGATGGGGATGTCGCACCGGGGGCGGCTGAACGTGCTGGCCAACGTGCTGGGCAAGAGCGCTGCCAAGATCTTCCGCGAGTTCGAGGGGGACATTGACCCCATGTCGCGGGAGGGAACGGGCGACGTCAAGTACCACCTGGGGGCCGAGGCGGACTGGGAGGGTCCCGAAGGAGAGCGGCTGCACATCACCCTGGCCTCCAACCCCTCGCACCTGGAAGCGGTGGACCCGGTGGTGGAGGGGATGGCGCGTGCTGCCCAGGATACCCGGGGCGACACGGCACGCCGCCGCGTCCTGCCGGTGCTGGTGCACGGCGATGCCGCCTTTGCCGGCCAGGGGGTGGTGGCGGAAACGTTGAACTTGAGCGCGCTGCCGGGCTACCGCACCGGCGGCACGATCCACGTGGTGGTCAACAACGGCATTGGTTTCACCACCGCCCCCGCCGATGCTCGCTCCAGCGTGTACGCCACCGACGTGGCGCGCATGGTGCAGGCCCCCATCTTTCACGTCAACGCCGAGGATCCTGAAGCCTGCGCCTTTGTCATCGAACTGGCCTTCGAATTCCGCCAGGCGTTTGCCAAGGACGTGGTGGTGGACCTCATCGGCTACCGGCGCTGGGGCCACAACGAGGCCGACGAGCCTGCCTTCACCCAGCCGCTCATGTACGCCAAGATCCGCGACCGGCGATCGGTGCGCAAGCTCTACACCGAAACGCTCGTCAACCGTGGGGAGCTGGATCTGGCCGAAGCGGAGGCTCTGCTGGACGACTTTCGCGCCAAGCTGGAAGCCACCTTCGAGGCCACCCGCGAGAGCGCCCCACCGGGCATCTGTCCCCTCCCCCTCGAGCCGCCCCTTCCCCCCGAGCCACCACCCCCCCCACCAGCCCCCCTGGCCACCCTGGAGATGGTCAGCGAGCGCCTCGCCCGGCTCCCCGAGGGGTTTGCCGTCCACCCCAAGCTCCAGCGCCTGCTGGAGAGCCGGCGGGAAGCACTGGCCAAGAACGCGGTGGACTTCGGCACCGCCGAGGCGCTGGCCTTCGCCCTCTTGCTCCTGGAGGGGAAAACGATCCGCCTCGCCGGCCAGGACTCCCGCCGTGGCACCTTCTCGCACCGCCACGCGGTGCTGGTGGACCAGATCACCGGTACCGAGTACACCCCGCTCCAGCACGTGGCCCAAGGGCAGCCGCCGTTCTTGATCTACGACTCCCCGCTCTCCGAGTACGCCGCCCTGGGGTTCGAGTACGGCTACTCGGTGCAGCGACCCGACGCCCTGGTGCTGTGGGAGGCGCAGTTCGGCGACTTTGCCAACGGCGCACAGATCGTCATCGACCAGTTCATCGCCGCCGCCCACGAGAAGTGGGACCAGCACGCCCGCCTCACCTTGCTCCTCCCCCACGGCTTCGAGGGCCAGGGCCCGGAGCACTCTTCCGCCCGCATGGAACGGTTCCTGCAGCTGGCCGCCGGGGAGAACATGCGTATTGCCGTGCCGTCCACGGCAGGCCAGTACTTCCACCTGTTGCGCAGCCAGGCGCACATGGACCACGCGGTCCCGCTCGTCGTCTTCACGCCCAAGAGCCTGCTCCGCGCCGAAACGGCCCGAGCCTCGGGCCAGGAGCTGGTGGCCGGCCACTGGCAGCCGCTGCTCCCCGACCCCTCCCCCCCACCGCAGCCCACCACCCTGCTCCTGTGCACCGGCAAGGTGGCCTACGACCTCCTCGCGCGTCGCGCCGACAGCGGCGACGGGAACACCACCATCGTGCGGGTGGAGCAGCTCCACCCCTTCCCGCTCCCCCGCCTGATTGAGCTCCTGGCGGCCCACCCCACCGTGGAGCGGCTGCGCTGGGTGCAGGAGGAGCCGCGCAACATGGGCGCCTGGGGCTACCTGGCGCCGCTCCTCGCCGAGGCTGCAGGGGGGCGTCCCCTCGCCTACGTGGGGCGTCCCGCCGCTGGCTCCCCCGCCACCGGCTCCGCCCGCATCCACCAGAGCGAGCAGGAGTGGCTAGTGAACGAGGCGTTCCGACAAGGGTAAAGGAGGCTCGAGCCATGCCCACTGTCCTCTGGCTGCTGCTCGCTGCAACCGCCGCTCCGGCGGCAGCGGCGGCCGACTCCCCGCTGCCCACCGCCCTCGTGATCGTGGACGTCCAGAACTTCTACTTCGCGGGGGGACGGCTGCCCCTGGAGCGCCCGCTGGAGGCCAGCGCCACGGCGAGGGTGGTCCTGGACCGCTTCCGGAGCCTCCACTGGCCCGTCATCCACGTCCAGCACCTGCCGCGGGGAGTCGAGCTACCGGACCCCGACATTGCTGACGCTGCCTATAGGATCCACCCCAGCGTCAAGCCGCTGCCCGGAGAAACCGTGATCGGCAAACACCACGCCAACGCCTTCCGGGACACCCAGCTCCTGGCGGAGCTGCAGCGGCGCCAAGTGCAGCGGGTCGTGCTCTGCGGCATGCAGACCCACATGTGCGTCGAGGCCACGGCTCGCGCCGCCGCCGATGCCGGTTTCGAGGTGGTGGTGTTGCAGGATGCCTGCGCCACCCGCGCCCTCACCTTTGGCGGCGTCGCCCTGAGCGCCGAGCAAGTGCACGCCGCTGCCCTCGCCTCCCTCCAGAGCGCCTACGCCACCGTCCTCCCCGCCGCCGCATTCCTCGCCACCCTGCCCCTTCCCTCCACCCCCGGGCAACCCCTGCAGCCTCGCCACCCCCCCAGCTTCGCTGAGGAGTTCTCGGGGTGCTTCGTCGACAGTCCCCACCGCCACGGCGACTGACCCCTGTGGCACCGCCGTGACCTGACCACGAGCCGGCCAGCCTCGCGTGGAGGGTGGCGTGCCGGCGCTGGGCGCCGTTGGCTCAAGGGATCTTGGAGGTCGACCCCCTCGGGTGCCCCCGCTGGCGTGCGACGATGCGGAGCATCGTGTGCATCACCGCACCCAAGGTGATCGCCACGATCCGCCGCCACCTGGCAAGCAGGGGATGGGACGCGCGCGAGCCCCCGCCCCCACCGACATCGACGCGGCCTCCCGGCCAGCGCACGCTCGAGGTGCTGCGGATCTGATCGAGCCCGCGGGTTGATAGCGCGTCTCCTCCTCGCCAGGGTCCTTAAGCGTCAGCATTCGCCTCACGTCCGCCCCGATTCACCCTGATCACGCCTCAACTCTGGGTATACTCACCCTAGAGTGGGAAAAGGAATTGTTATCTATGACGCGAAAATCAACTTGATCCCGTGGCCTTGGCGGGTGTCCGACGTGGAGGACAAGGCGTAAACCGCGCGTCGGAGCGGAGCCGGAAGTGGCGCTCTGGCTCACGACAGCGGAACACCAACCCTGGAGGGGGGACGAGACGCGTGGTAGCAGCGGCGAAACAGGCTAGCGGCTTACTGGCTAGTAAGAGGCCCCAAGCAGCCAGAAACCGGAGGGGTCGAGCGCGAACCAAGGTGCCGCCCAGAGGGACGCAGCTTGACGGTGGATTAGAGCAGCACTACATTGAAACCAAAGGAGGCCACGATGCGTGGCGAGTCGCGGCGGATCTGTGTTGTCCTGTTGACTGGCGTTCTGGGTGGTTGCACGACCGCCAAACACGTCTCACAAGGTGGCTGGTTGCCTGGGTTCCCAATGTGGCAGGAGAAGAGCGTCCTCCTCATGCGGGTAGCCGATGCGATTGAGCCTGGCGAGGGTCCCGCTGGTGGTTCTGGCCAAGCCCTTACGTTGGGATTCCTGGAGGCACTGCAGAAACGGCAGGTTAAGGTCAGCCTGACTGAAGAGACCACGGTGGTTGGAGCTGCGGCACAGGCAAGAACTCTCGGGTTCCGCTATGTCATGCGGGTCGCGTTCACGACGTGGGAGGACAACGCCACTGCGTGGTCAGGTAATCCAGATAGGGCGGGCGCGGCTGCTGAGCTCTACGATGCCGAGACCGCTGTTCTAGTGGCGACGGCATCACACGCCGAGACAGCATCCAACATGACTTTCCTTGCGAGCAGCCCCGACCGCTTCTACTCAGCGATAATTGGCAACGTCATCAGATGCCTGTTTGCGGACGGTGCCTGCTCACAGCCAAGGAGGTAGTCTTCACTACTCCTGGCTGGCCGTCGAGGACATCGAGAAAACGGGTGCGGCGCACATATAAGCGGTCGGCCCAGTAGGAATAGCTAGTAGGTGCCAGGTCCGCCTTAGTTTAGTTGACTAGTAGGTGCCAGGTCCGCCTTAGTTGACAAGTTAGGAAGTACTGACCTGTCCAAGGCTTGCGCCGGAGTTCTGCTTCGAGTGCCGCCGGCTGATGATCGGATCCCGCCCCCACCCCGTATCGCCTGGCGCCTCGGCGGAGCTCCCCACTGACCGGATCCGCCGGCCGGCCCACGCATGGGCCCACGCTGGCCACCCGCGCCCTTGCCTGCGGCGGCGTCTCCCTGAGCGCCGAGCAAGTGCACGCCGCTGCCCTCGCCTCCCTCCAGAGCGCCTACGCCACCGTCCTCCCCGCCGCCGCATTCCTCGCCACCCTGCCCCTTCCCTCCACCCCCGGGCA
>JACADV010000036.1 GCA_013388425.1 Thermoanaerobaculaceae bacterium
CCAATGACCCTGGGCTCGGTGACGAACGCGATGATGCGCATTCCTCCGCCACAGCGGGGACAAACCAACGGGTCGACCTCGTAGATCCGCCGGATGAGCTGCGCCCAGCGGCGGCGCGCTGCTCGCCACTCGAGGCTGGCCGGCTCGAGCGCGATTGAGAGGGGCGCCGCCGGCCGCGACCGCTTGCCGCGCACGCCGGGCTCTCACCACGCTCGAGTACGCGCCGTAGTACCGGATGACGTGCCGGCGCGGCTCGGGGATGTGCATGAGCACCCGCGCGAGGAACTCCTTCGGGTCGAGCGGGGCCAAAGACACCTGCGAGTCGTGACCGGCGCCGCCCCGCCTGCGTCCCACTCAAGGTACCAGGTCCGCCTTAGTCGACAAGTTCATGCTCGGGGCTGGGCTGCCGATGCCGTGCCGAGGGAGCGGCATGGGAGGGAGGTGTCCCCCACCTCATCCCTCACCTTCGTGCCCCGACCCATGGGTTGGACGCTCGCCGCGTGGAAGCCTACGTCGGCCCTGCGGGCAAGGCCCCATCGCTGCTCGTGAAGACGTGGGCGAGGGGAAGAGCGAGGGCCGCGGGGGGAGCAGCAGGTGGGTGCAGCCGGGCAGGAGCCGGCCCTCGGCCGGCCGCAGCCTGGGAAGGTCTGGAATTTTTCGGTGAGTAATGCTATTATCAATGTCATGAATGTGACTGACCGGTACCGGCTGGAGGCGTTACTGGAACTGGCCAGCGTCTACCCCGGCGCCCTGGCGGCGGCGGAGATTGCGCGTCGACGCAGCATCCCGGCATCGTTCCTGCGGCGGCTCCTGGCCGAGCTGGTCCGCTCGGGGGTGGTGGCGGCGAGTCGCGGCCGGCAGGGCGGGGTTCGGCTTGCCCAGGGGCCGGAGGAGGTGCGGTTGGAGGTGCTCTTGCCGGAACGATCGGCACCCTCCACGAGCCCGGCCATCGCCTGGCTGGAGGGTCGGCTCCAGGCGCAGCGCCGGGAGGTGCTGCAGGCGGTGTCCCTGGCCACCCTCCTGGAGGTGGAACGGCGCCAGCTCGCGGCCGGGGACTGGCAAATCTAGAGGGGGGAGAGCATGAGGATTGCGGAGAACATCACCCAACTGATCGGCAACACACCGCTGGTGCGGCTCAACCGTGTGGCGGCGGGGTGCTCTGCCACGGTGGTGGCCAAGCTGGAGTTCTTCAACCCGGCCCACTCGGTGAAGGATCGCATTGGCGTGGCCATGCTCGAGCGCATGGAGGCGGAGGGCACGCTCGTTCCGGGCGTTTCCACCGTCGTGGAGCCCACCTCGGGCAACACGGGCATCGCCCTCGCCATGGTGGCTGCCGCCAAGGGGTACCGCTGCGTGCTGGTAATGCCCGAGTCCATGTCCATCGAGCGGCGCAAGGTGCTGCAGCTGTTGGGGGCCGAGCTGGTGCTGACGCCGGCCAGCGACGGGATGCGGGGCGCTATTGCCCGCGCCCAGGAGTTGCTAACCGAGATCCCCGGGGCCGTGATGCCGCAGCAGTTCGAGAACCCGGCCAACCCGGACATCCACGAACGCACCACCGCGGAGGAGCTGTGGCGCGATACCGAGGGGCGGATGGACATCTTCGTGGCCGGGGTTGGCACCGGCGGTACCCTCACGGGGGTGGGACGGGTGTGGAAGGCCCGCCGCCCCGCCACGCGCATCGTGGCGGTGGAACCGGCCAACTCGCCGGTCATCTCCGGCGGGCAACCCGGTCCGCACAAGATTCAGGGGATCGGCGCCGGTTTCATCCCCGCCAACTTGGAAACGCGCTTCATCGACGAGGTGGTGCAGGTGAGCAACGAGGACGCCTTTGCCATGGCGCGGCGCCTGGCACGGGAGGAGGGGATCCTGGCGGGCATCTCTTCCGGTGCTGCCGCCCACGCCGCTATTGCCCTCGCTCGCCGCAGCGAGAACGCCGGCAAGCTCGTCGTCTTCGTCGTGCCGTCCACCTCCGAGCGGTACATCTCCACCGAGCTCTTCGCCGGCCTGGGCTAGTCGCAACGGCTCCCGCCTCACCCCACCAGGCGGTCGGCCAGCGCCTTTTCCAGGGGCGAGAAGTTGACGATGGCCGCCTCGCCGATCCCCGCCGCCGCGGCCAGGGCAACGGCGGTGGTGTCGAAGGCCAGGTGGCGCGGGTGGTGGGCGTCGGAGGCCAGCAGGAAGCGGCACCCACTGGCGGCGGCCAGGGAGAGGAGTGGCGGGGCCAGATCCTGGCGACGTGGGAAGCCGTTGATCTCGAGGAGAACGCCACGGGCTGCGGCTGCGCGGAACACCACCTCCCAGTTGGCACGGATCCCCGCCCGCCGCCCGAACAGCCGCCCCTGGGGGTGGGCCAGCGCCCACACCCCCGGCTCCTCCAGGGCGCGCAGCAGTCGCGCCGTGTAGTCGCGCCGCTCCGCGAGGCCCGTGTGCACGGCCGCCACGACGAGCACCCCGTCCCGGGCCCGCCGCGGCACGTCCAGGGTGCCGTCGGCGAGGATCTCCGCCTCCAACCCCTGCACGAGCCAGAGGTCGTCGCCGCGGCGCCGGTTCCAGGCGGCAATGGCCCGCCGCTGCAACGCCACTCCCTCGGCGTCCAGGCCGTTGACGCACGCCAGCCCCCGGGTATGGTCGGTGACCACCGCCCAGCTGGCACCGCGCCGCACGCACCCCCGCGCCATGGCCTCCAGCGTGGCGACACCGTCGGAGGCCTGGGTGTGGAAGTGGCAGGCGCCGCGCAGGTGGCGCGGGTCGAGGGGGTGGGCCGAAGCGGAAAACTGGGCCACCTGGGCAGCGGTGAGAAACCCCGTCCGCGTAGCAGCGCCCCCAGGGGGGTAGGGCCCGCGCAGGCGCTGCACCAGCGCCTGGAGGGCGTCCTCGCTGGCTGCCGAGCGCAGCATCTCCACCGTGGGCAGGGTGTCCAGGGGAACGGTGTCCGGCAGGCGCCGGGTTGTGGCCAGCTCCCGCGGCGCGTCGAACACCGCGTAGGCCGCCCGCAGGAGCGACAGTCGCAGCTCCCCCGCCGGATGCGACTCGGCCAGGGCAAAGAGCGACTCCGCCAGCTGCCCGTTGCTCACCACCCGGCAACGGTAGCGCATCCGCCCCGGCCCGTGGAGCCCGCCTCCGGCGACCCTCGCGTTCGCGGCAAGGCGCACCGCTGGCGTGGTATCGTTCGGCATGCCGCGGTTGCTGCTGGTGGATGGCCACTCCAACCTCTACCGCGCCTTCTACGCGGTGCGCGGCCTCACCGCCCCCGACGGCCGGCCCACTGGGGCCGTGTACGGCTTCCTGCGCATGCAGCACAAGCTGCTGCGCCAACTCGAGCCCACCCACGTGGCCGTGGCCTTCGACGCCGGCGGCGAGACGTTCCGCAGCCGCATGGATGCGAGCTACAAGGCGAACCGCCCCCCCATGCCGGAGGAGCTGGTGCCCCAGGTGGACCTCACCCAGGCTGCCCTGCGCGCCCTGGGGCTAGCGGTCCTGTGCATCGAGAACGTGGAGGCGGATGACGTCATTGGCACCCTGGCCGCGGCGGGGGCCGCCCAGGGTCTGGAGGTGATCATCGCCTCCACCGACAAGGACCTGCTCCAGCTCGTGGCAGATCCTCTCGTGAAGATGTGGCACACCCGCCTGGAGCGGCTGCTGGACGAGCGGGGCGTGGAGGAGGTGTTCGGCGTGCCCCCACGCCAGGTGCCCGAGGTGCTGAGCCTGATGGGCGACGCCTCCGACAACGTCCCCGGCTGCCCGGGCATCGGCGAGAAGGGGGCCAAGGAACTGATCGCCCGCTGGGGATCGGTGGCGGCGCTGTACGAGAATCTGGAGCAGGTCACGCCCCCCCGCTCGCAGCGGGCCCTGGCCGCCCACCGCCAGGAGGTGGAGCTGTCCGCCGAACTGGTGCGCATCCGCACCGATGTGCCGCTTCCCGTGCAGCTGGAGGAGCTCGTGCGCGGGGAACCCGATTGGGGAGCGCTGCGGGATCTCTACGGCTCGCTGGGGTTCTCCTCGCTCCTGGCCAAACTCCCGTCGGTGGCGCCACCCCCGCCCCCGCCGGCACCGGGGCGGGAAGCAGCGCGCGACGAGGTGGTCCAGCTCCTTGCGGGGAGCGGGCCCGTGGCAGTGGCGCTGGGGGCCGAGGAGCTGGCCGTGGCAGGGGAGGCTAGCTGCCTCGCCCTGCGCGCTCCGCTGCCCGAGCGCCTGGAGCTCGTGGCCCGGGCGGGGGGTACCGTCTGGTGCTACGACGCCAAGGAGCTGCTGACACACGTTGCAGCCGCCGGCCTCGTGGCCAGTGGGACGCCCCGCGACACCATGTTGGCCGGCTACCTGCTGGCCCCGGGCGAAAACGTGGAGCTTGCCGCCCTGTGTCGGCGCTACCAGCTCCCCCCCCCGGCGGACACCCCTGCCGAGCGAGCCCAGGCGATCCGGCGCCTGGCCCAAGTGCTCCAGACTCGCCTCGCCGAGGAGGCGCTCGACGCCGTCTTCGAAGGGATCGAGCTGCCGCTCGTGCCGGTGCTGGTGGCCATGGAGCGGGCCGGCATTGCCATCGACCGCAAGGCACTGGCGGAGCTGGGGGAGCGGCTGGAGCGGTCGCTAGAGGAACTGGAGCGCGAGATCACTGCCGAAGCCGGCGGCCCCTTCAACCTCAACTCCCCCCAGCAACTGGCGGAGGTGCTGTTCCAGAGGCGGGGTCTGCCCGTGCTGCGGCGCACCGCCAAGACGCGGGCGCCCTCCACCGATGCCGAGGTGTTGGCGGAGCTGGCGGCTCGCGGGCACCGCCTGCCGGCGCTGCTGCTGGAGTACCGGGAGCAGGCCAAGCTCAAGTCCACCTACGTGGACACCTTGCCGCGGCAGGTGGGGGCGGATGGCCGCGTCCATACCCGCTTCAACCAGGCCGTGGCCTCAACGGGGAGGCTCTCCTCCTCGGATCCCAACCTGCAGAACATCCCCGTGCGCACCGAGCTGGGGCGCGAGGTGCGGCGGGCCTTCGTGGCGCGCCCAGGCGCGCTGCTCCTGGCCGCCGATTACTCCCAGATCGAGCTGCGGGTCCTCGCCCACCTCTCGGGCGATCCAGGGCTCTTGGCCGCCTTCGAGCGGGGCGAGGACATCCACCGGGCCACGGCTGCCCTGGTGTTCGACACCGACCCCGCCCTGGTCACACCGTCCATGCGGCGCGCCGCCAAGACCATCAACTTTGGCCTCATCTACGGGATGGGAGCCTACGCTTTGGCCCGCGACCTGGGCGTGTCGCCCGGCGAGGCCCAGCGCTTCATCGACGCCTACTTTGCCCGCTTGCCGCGGGTGCGGGCGTTCATGGAGGAGACCAAGGCCCAGGCCCGACGCACCGGCAAGGTGCAGACGTTGTTTGGGAGGACCCGCTGGATTGCGGGTCTCGACTCCCAAAACCCCCACGTCCGCGGCAACGCCGAGCGCATGGCCATGAACGCCCCCATCCAGGGGACAGCGGCCGACCTCATGAAGCTTGCGATGATCCGCCTGCACGAGGGGGTGCGCCACCGGCAGGAGGAGGCCCAGCTCCTGCTGCAGGTGCACGACGAGCTGGTGCTGGAGGTGGCAGAAGGGTGCGAGGAGGAGATCGGGCAGCTGGTGCGCCAGGCCATGGAGGGTGCCGCCCACCTGCGCGTCCCCCTTGCCGTGGAGGTGGGCGTGGGTCGCTCCTGGGCCGAGGCGAAAGGGTAAGATGGCACCGTGTGGGTCGTCCTAGCAGCAGCGCTGCTCCTGGCATCCCCAGCCTGGGCGCAAAAACCCTGGGAACAGCGGGTCGACATCCCGGTGGAGATCCCCCTGGACCTGCCCGCCGTGGCTCTCGTCAACCCGTTCTTCGCGGCAGTGGACGCACCGCCCCAGCTCCTGGAAGCCCGGCTGGTGAAGAACTTCGACGGCAGCTACCCGGTCCGCGCCGGCATCTACGTGGATGCCGAGGGGACGTGCCTGCGCTCGGTGGTGTTGGACACCGCCTTGCCCGCGGCAAGCTCGGCGGTGACTGCTGAACTGGCACGAACGCGCTTTTCTCCGGCGCTCTTGGGTGGAACTGCGGTCCCCACCTGGGTCACGGTGGTCCTGGAGCTTGCGGGCCGCATCGAGTCGGGCTCCTTCTCGCGGGTGCGCACCCTTCCCCTCGATCCCCACCTCCCCCCCCAGCTGGCACCCGCCTCGGCCGTGGTGTTCGAACGCCGCGACGCGCAGCTGCCGGCCACTGCCGTCGAGGCCCTGGACCAACTCCCCCTGCCGCGCCGCTTCCGATTCAAGACCGGCTCGCTCAGCTTCTCCCACAGTGTTCGCCTGCTCCTGGAGGTGACGGAACGGGGCGGCGTGGGGCGCCTGATCTTCCTCGATTGCCCCACCGGCCTGCGGAACTGGCTCCTCGCCAGCGCGGCTAACTGGAGCTTCCAACCGGCGGTGCGGGGAGGCGTCCCCTGCACCGCCTGGGTGATCTTGGAGGCCACGGTGGCCGTGGAAACCTCCTCCCTCGCCACCGCTGCCCTGCGGGTGGTGGGCGAATCGCCGCTCCGCCCCGCCGAGCCGTAAGGGGCCTGCGGGCCGGCGGGGCGAACCCCGGACGCCCGAGGGCTTCAGCTTGCCCGCGGGGGTAGGACGCGGCGGCGGTCGCCCTCCCGGCGCGTCACCCGCTGGCTATCGAGCCACTCCAGGAGGGGGATGGCCAGCTTCCGGGTGAGGGAGAAGCGCTCCTTGAACTGGCCTACGTCGAACACCTCCACCCCCCACGCCCGCACCGCAGCAGCCGTCTCGTCCAGGAGATCGCGGTGCACGATCCACTTCCCCCCCACCCGTGCCAACCGCCCCCGGGCCAGGAGGAAGCGCACCATGCCCTCCACGGCCTTGGGGTTGGCGCGCAACGACGCTGCCACCTCCCCAGGCGAGGGGGAGGAGAACCCTTCCCGCCGGTAGAACGCCTCCACGGCAGCTGCCAGGGGATCTTCCACGGCGGCCCGCTCGACCGCCAGGGCACGACCGGCAATTTCGGCTACCACACCGGCGGCGCGCAGCGCACCCAGGTAGTGCTCCCGCAACCGCTCGGCCCCCGGCGGCAGGAGGCGGGAGAGGAGCTCCGGCACCGGGATGCCGGTGGCGCCAGCAGCGCCCAGGAGCTCCTGCGCCTTCTCCACCACCGAGCGCACCACCTCCCGGGCCAGCAACCGCGGCGGTCGCAGCGGCACCACCTCCACGCTCCCCGCCGTCACCAGCTGACCCAGCAGTGGCTCGAGGCCGGCCTCGTTCCACCCCAGTCGAGCCGCCAGCTCCCTGGGCTCCACACCCTCCCGCCCGGCTTCGCGGATCCACAGGTCCACCGCCTCGCGCGGCGACTGCCCGGCATCGGGCAGGGCCGCCAGGGATGCCACCGCCCGGCGCGGGATCCGGCTCGGCCAGGGGTCGATGATCTGCCCTCCCCCCACCGTGCGGGGTGGGGAGGGGGTCCGCAGCACCACCCGATCCCCCGGTGCGGCAAAGAGCGCTCGCGCCAGCCGCAGGATCGCCCGACCCTGGGTTCCCCCTTCCAAACGCCGCTCCGTCAAGCGCTCCACGCGGGCGAGGGAACGGCCCGCCAGCAGGTGCAACCACACCTCGTCACCCTCTTCCAGGGGCCGCGCCCCGGGCAGCACCTGCACGGCCGCAGCGACTCGCGTGGTGGCCCGCCACGGTCCCGAGGAGAGGAGCTGCTCGCCACGGGGCAGCTCGCTCACCCGCACCCCCGCCAACTGCAGCGCCACCCGCTCACCCATCACCGCCCGCTCGCGGGGGGTGTTGTGCACCTGCACTCCGCGCACGCGCACCACCCGGGCCGAGGGGAGGGCCACCAGCTCGTCGCCGACCCGCACCTCGCCCCAGCGGGCCGTGCCGGTGACCACGGTACCGGTGCCGGGCAGGGCGAACACCCGGTCCACGCCCAAACGGAAGGGGCGGTGCGTCGCCGGTTGTCGCTCCACGGCCCGCGCGCAGGCAAGGACCGCTTCCCGCAGCGCCTCGATCCCTTCCCGGCGGGTGGCGGAGCAGCGCACGATGGGCGCCGCCGCCAGCGGCGAGGTGGCGAGGGTATCGCGCAGCTCCTCCTCCACCACGTCCAGGAGTTCCGCCTCCACGAGATCGCACTTGTTGAGGGCCACGACACCGCCCCGCACCCCCAGCAGCGCCAGCACGTCCAGGTGTTCGCGGGTCTGGGGCATCACCCCCTCGTCCGCTGCCACCACCAGCAGGGCGCGGTCGATCCCCCCCGCCCCGGCAATCATGGTGTGGACGAGGCGTTCGTGCCCGGGCACGTCGATGAACGACGCCTCCACCTCCCCCAGCGGGTCGTGGAGGGGGGCGAACCCCAGCACCAGCGTGATGCCCCGCCGCTTCTCCTCGGGGAGACGGTCGCAGTCCACGCCGGTAAGCGCCGCCACCAACGCCGTCTTGCCGTGATCGATATGGCCAGCGGTACCGAAGACAACGGCACGCATCGCGCCATGGTATACCGCTCGCGGCGGAGGGTTGGAGTTGTGTACCCTGGTGGCGTGGTCGCACCGGTGGAGCACGAGATGAAGTTCCGGGTGGCGTCGCTGGAGGGAGTGCGGCAGCGTCTGCTCCAGCTGGGCGCGGCGCTGGCCTCGCCACGCCACGCGGAGGAGAACTGGATCCTCGACGACGCCGCGGGCCGCATAGCTGCCAGGGGTTCCCTCCTGCGCCTGCGCCGCTGCCATGACAAGGTGTGGCTCACCTTCAAGGGCAAGGCGACCTTTGCCTCTGGGGTGAAGAGCCGCGACGAAATCGAGTGCTGCGCCGCGGACGCCGACTGCCTGCTGGCGCTCTTCGCTCGCCTGGGCTTTGCGCCGGTGCGCCGCTACCAGAAACGGCGCGAGGAGTGGCGGCTCGGCCAGGTCCTCGTCGCCCTGGACGAGACGCCCATGGGGACCTTCGTGGAGATCGAAGGGGCCGTGCCCGCCCTCGACCCCGCTGCCGCGGCCCTGGCACTGGATCCCCGCCAGGCGGTGGTCGGGACCTACCTGGAGCTGTGGGAGCAGTACCGGGCCGACCACCCCGACGCCCCCCGCGACATGGTGTTCGCGTGAACGGCATGCTCCTGGCCGCAGGACGGGGGGAGCGCATGGAGCCCCTCTCCTCGTTCATCCCGAAGCCGGCTCTCGAGGTGCTGGGCGAGCCCCTGGCGGCCAGTGCCTGGCGTCACCTTGCCCCCCGCTGCCAACGCCTGGTGGCCAACCTCCACCGCCACCCCGAGCTGGTGGCTGCCGCCTTGAGCGAGTTGCGGAAAGCCACCGATCCTCCCCTGGCCTTTTCCCGGGAGCCCACGCTCTTGGGCGGCGCCGGCGGCGTGGCCGCCGCCCGGCCGCTCCTGGGCGAGGGAGCGGTGCTGGTGGCCAACACCGACACCTGGGCCGACCTGGACCTCCAGCCGCTGCTTTCTGCCTACGACCCGGACGGCATTGCCCTGGCGGTGATCCCTCACCCCGACCCGCAGCGCTGGAGCTCGGTGCGGCTCGGCTGTGACGGCCGGGTGGAGGCGTTCGAGCGGGAGTATCGAGGCAACACGGAGCTGTTCCTCTTCACCGGTTTCCAGCTGCTGGGGGCGCGGGTGGTGGCCCAACTGCCGCCACCACCCGGCGAGTTCGCGCCCCTCTGGGAGGCGCTGCGGCAGCGGGGGGCGCTCCGCGCCGCCGTGGTGACGGGCCGTTGGCGGGAGGCGGGAACACCCCTGGCCTACCTGGAGCTGGTGATGAGCTTGCTGGGCGGGGGGCACTGGTGCCACGAAACCGCCGAGGTGGCGGCCGACGTCCACCTCGTGGACGCAGCTGTGGGCGCTGGCTGCCGTGTGGCGCGCGGCACGTCGCTGCAGGCGTGCGTCCTCACCCGCGGCGTGACCCTGGCGCCCAACTGCACGTTGCACCGGTGCGTGGCGGCAGGGCCGTTCACCGTGCCAGCAGGAACGGTCGCGACAGACGCCCTGCTCCTGCCCAGCGGCACCACGCAGCTGCGCTAGCCCTACAGCGGAAGCCGCCGCCAGCTGCTCCACCCGCGCCGCCACTCCAGTACCCGCACCCGGGCCGTGCCACCGTAGATGCGCACGGCCAGGAGCCGCTCCCGGCCATCGGTGACGTAAACCGTGGCGGGCGTCGCGTCCCCCAGGGAGGAAAACGACACCATGTTTGCGCGCCCGGCCCGCAGCCCGTCGCCGGGGCGCAGTTGCCCCCGCCCGGAGGGGTTCGGCACCCGCCACCCCGCTGGCACCCCCAACCGGGCCCCGCGGCACAGCTCGTCGATGAGGATGCGCGGGCCGACCTGCCGGTCCGTGCCGCGGGCCATATCCCGGTGGAGCACGCCGTCGCCGTCCCCGTCCACGACCACGCCGTAGAAGGACGAGCCGCCCTCCTGGCCGAACACCAGGGCCACGGAGCGGCGCTGGGCCATGGCGGTGGCCCGGCAGCGGATGGCATCGGCCACGAGCTGGCGCGCCACGCTCTCGAGGCTCGCCTGAGCCCGGAAGGAGGCAAGGTTGGGCAGCGCCACGGCAAGGCCCAGGCCCACGAGGGCAAGGGCAACGAGCGAATCGAGCAGCGAGACACCTGAGGAACCTGTCATGACCTCCTCCAAAATCCCGGGGCGGTCCCACGACCGCCCCGTTCCGTCCACGCCACGTTGTTGTTGCAAGCCTGCTTCAGCTCCCTAGCGACCCGCGTTGGCCGGCTTGTTGGCCCGCGGGAGCTTGACCTTTTCCTTGAGGGTCGTGGGGCCGGTCACCGTGACGAAGGGCTTGAGGTTTTCAAAGCTCTTCTCGCCGATGCCCTTGACGCGCACCAGTTCCTCGGGGGCCTTGAACGGCCCGTTGGCGGCCCGGAACTCCACGATCCGCTGGGCCAGGGCCGGACCGACCCGCGGCAAGAGCTGCAGCTCGGCGGCCGAAGCGGTGTTGATGTTGACCTGCGGCGCGGCGCTCGCAGCGGCGGTCACAGTCTGGGCGGCCAGGATTGCCGCCAGGGCAAGATTCAGGATGGTTGCAGTTCGCATGTTTGGCTCCTTTCTTGAGTCGTGTTGGTTTTCCTAGGGTGCGGGGGCGCCATGCCCCGCGGGGTTTGGCAGCGGCGGTGCGTGTTCAGGGACCGTGTGGCATCTATCACCTCCCACCCCCCAAGGGAGCGAGCCCGATGCCAACATCTCTAGAAAATCGAGGTTATTGAAAGAAAAAGACTTGTCGCCAAAGAAGGGAATCTTCCCCGCGGCTGGGTGGTAAACTCTTCTGCCACGGGAGGGGGGACAGACCGCTACTGTGGACCCCAGGAACTGTACGAAAACCTTAACACCCGACAGCCCCCTCGACACGCCTCCCCTGGGCGCGGCGCCGCCGGACTGCCTGGAGGAGCTCCTGGCCCTGGACCGGCTGTGCTTCGGGCCCCTGGCCTGGAGTCGGGAAGCGTGGCAGGAGGTGGTGAGCGACCCTGCCTGGACCACCCTGGTGTGGTGCCCCGACGGGACCGTGCGGGGGAGTGCGGTGCTCCTCCTGGCGCAGCCCGAGTCGGTGTTGGCTTCCGTGGCCATCCACCCCGCCCACCGCCGCCAGGGGGTGGGGCTGGCGTTCGTCCAGGAGGCCATTCGCCTGGCGCGACGCGCCGGAGCCCAGTGGCTCTCCCTGGAGGTGGACGAGGACAACGCCCCAGCCGTGGCCCTCTACCGCCGCACGGGCTTTAAAGTGTGCCGCCGCTTCCTGGAGGACGGCCGCCCGCGCTGGGAGATGCGGCGCTGGCTGCGATCCCAGGCTGCACAGGGCGGGGGCGTGCCGGCAGCCTGATATGATGGCGGTCGCATGGGTCAAGCGACGCTGGACGCCCACCACATTGCCGTCGAGGGGCCGATCGGGGTTGGCAAGACCTCGCTCGTGGAGCGCCTCGCCGCGCGCTTCGAGGGGGTGAAGGTGCTGGAGGACGTGCAGAACCCCTTTCTGGAAGCGTTCTACCGGGGCAAGGAGGGGGCGGCGTTCCAGGTGCAGATCTTCTTCCTCCTCTCGCGCCACCGGCAGCACCTGGAAATTGCCCAGATGGGGCTGTTCGAGCGGCTGGTGGTGGCCGACTACACCATGGCCAAAGACCGCATCTTTGCCCGCTTGAACCTGGACGACGAGGAGTTCCGGCTCTACGACCGGCTCTACCAGCTGCTCACGCCGCAGCTGCTCCGCCCGGATCTGGTGATCTACCTGGAAGCGAGCGTGGAGACGTGCCTCAGGCGCATCCGCATGCGTGGGCGGGAGTACGAGCGCAGTATCGAGCCGGAGTACCTGCGGCAGCTGAAGGATGCGTACAACGCCTTCTTCTACCGCTACACCGACACCCCGCTGCTGGTGGTGAACACCGACGAGATCGACTTCGTCAAGAACCCAGCGGACTTTGAAGACCTGGTGCGGGAGATTGCCCGCATCAAGAAGGGAACGCACGTGTACGTACCGCTCGGATCCGGTGCCAGGACCGAGACGGGCCGCAGCGAGCCCGCCAACTGAGGAGACGGCACCGATCGCTGCCGTGGCGACGGGGACCGGCCTCCATCCGGATCCGTCGGTCCGGAGGGACCGATGGCAGAGAACAACCCAACCCGCCCGCCGGTGCTGAGCGAGCACCCGGCCGATCGTCCCGCTGGGGCAGGAACCCCTCCCGACGGGGGGCGGGGCGCCCCCCCGCTCACCGTCCCGGACATCCTTGCCGCCAAGGGGCACCGCCGCCTGGTGATGGTGACGGCCACCGATGAGCCGTCGGCACGGTGGGCCGACCGGGGGGGGGTGGATCTCCTCCTCGTGGGCGATTCCCTGGCCATGGCGGCGCTGGGGCGGCCCACCACCCTCTCGGTCACCATGGACGAGATGGTTCACCACTGCCGGGCAGCGGCGGCGGGGGTGCGCCGGGCCCTCTTGGTGGCTGACATGCCCTTCGGTTCGTTCCAGGTGAGCGTGCCCGAGGCGGTCCGCAACGCCTGCCGCTTGGTGGCGGAGGGGGAAGCCCGAGCCGTCAAGCTGGAGGGGCCTCGCCTGGCCGAGATCGAGGCCATTGCCGCAGCCGGCATCCCGGTGGTGGGGCACCTGGGCCTCACCCCCCAGTCCGTGCACCGCCTCGGCGGCTACCGGGTGCAGGGGCGGGACGAGGAGGCGGCGCTGCTCATCCTGAAACAGGCCAAAGCCGTCGAGCGGGCCGGGGCGTTCCTGCTGGTGCTGGAAGCGTTGCCCTCGGCCGTGGGCAAGGCGGTCACCGAGAGCCTGCGCATCCCCACCATCGGCATTGGCGCCGGCCCCCACTGCGACGGCCAGGTGCTGGTGCTGGCCGACCTGGTGGGGCTCTCCGAACCGCCCCTGCCGCGCTTCGTGCGGCGTTACGCCCAGCTCGGCGAGGCGCTGCGCGACGCGGTGCAGCGGTTTGCCGAGGACGTGCGGCGGGGAGACTACCCCCGCGAAGCGGAGAGCTACGCCTCCCCTCCCACCCTGGCGGAGGCGTTGAGCCAGTCACCGGGAGATGCGTAAATGATCGTAGCCACTACTATTCGCGCCGTCCGGGCGCGACGGCAGGAGCTGGACCGGCTCGGCCGGCGCGTTGCCCTTGTCCCGACCATGGGGGCCCTCCACGAGGGGCACCTCTCCCTGGTGCGCGAAGCGGCGCGGCGGGCCGATGAGGTGTGGGTGAGCATCTTCGTGAACCCTACCCAGTTTGGACCCAACGAAGATTTCGACCGCTACCCGCGCCAGCTCGAGCGCGACCGCGAGCTTCTCGAAGCCGAGGGGGTGGCGTTGCTCTTCGCCCCCACCACCAAGGAGATGTACCCCAAGCCCCCCTCGGTCCTCCTCGACGTGCCGCAGCTCACCGCCGGCCTGTGCGGCGCCCACCGCCCGGGCCACTTCCGCGGCGTCGCCCTGGTGGTGGTGAAGCTCTTCAACATCCTCCGTCCAGAGGTGGCGGTGTTCGGGGCCAAGGACTACCAGCAGGCCACGGTGATCAAGCGGCTCGTTGAGGAGCTGGACCTGCCGGTGGAGGTGGTGGTGGCCCCCACCGTCCGGGAGGCGGACGGACTTGCCATGTCCTCGCGCAACGCCTACCTGCACGGCCCCGACCGCCAGGCCGCGGCCATCCTGCAGGCGGCGCTGCGGGCAGCGGCAGCGGCGCTGGTGGCCGGCGAGCGCCGCGGGCAAGTGCTGGAGGGGATCGTGGCTGCCCACGTGGCCAGCGAACCGGCAGCCCGCCTGCAGTACGCCGCTGCCGTCCACCCCGATACCCTGGAGCCGCTGGAGACCGTGGGGGACCGCGTGGTCCTCGCTGTAGCCGCCTTCGTGGGTGGCGTCCGGCTCATCGACAACCTGGTCGTGGAGGTGCCGTGATGATGCGCCCCTTCCTGCGCGCCAAACTGCACCGCGTCCGCGTGACGCGCTGCGATCTCGAGTACGTGGGTTCCATCAGCATCGACCGCAACCTCCTGGAGGCTGCGGACCTCCTGCCCCTGGAGCAGGTGGAGGTGTACAACCTCACCCAGGGAACCCGCTTCACCACCTACTGCATCCTCGCCCCAGCGGGCAGTGGCGAGATCGGCATCAACGGCGCCGCGGCTCACCTCGACAAGCCTTCCGACCTGGTCATCGTGGCCGCCTACTGCTGGCTCGACCGGGAGGAAATCCCCCACCACCGCGCCCGCGTGGTGCTGGTGGATGGCGACAACCGCCCCCTCGAGATCCGTCGGCAATCCCCCTTCGAGGAGCCCGAGGCAGCCAACCCCTGAGGCCGAAACGCCAGGCCAGCCGTCGTCACGAGGGGTGGCCGGGCCGGCGCCGAGGCTAGAGGTACTTCAGCATCTCGGAGGCCATGGCGGCGTCCTTGTAGTCCGGCGCCACCTTGAGGAGCCGCTCCAGGAGCTCCTTGGCCTTGGCGTTCTCGCCAGCACGCACGTACACCATCCCCAGCTCGAAGAGGGCGGGAGCAAAGTTGGGGTTCGCCTGCAACGCCTGCTCCAGGAGCGGCCGGGCACCTGCATCGTCCTGCTTGTTGAGGAGCGCCGCTGCCTCGTTGAAGAGCACCGCCGGGTCATTGGGGTTAACCATCTTGTAGGCGGCCATGTACTGCTCGTAGCTGGCCGTGTCGCCCAGTTCTTTGGCCGCGTTGGCGGCCAACGCCAGGCAGCTGGCAAAGGTCGCCTGGATCGCCAGGCACTTCTTGGCCGACTCCAGAGCCGCGCTGGCCTTGCCATCCTCCAGGTCGAGTCGCCCCAGCTCGAACCAGCCCACGTGTAGATCTGGCTTGGCCTTGACGGCCGCCTCGAACTTGGCCCGGGCCTCTGCCCGTTTCCCCTCGGCCAGGAGCTGTTCCCCCTCGCGGGCCTCCTTCACCCCTGGCTGCTCCAGGGCTTGCTGCTCCATCTCCTTCTGCACCTGCTCCAGGGTCTTGAGGGTGAAGGTGAGCTCCAGCGTTTGGGCACCAATGAGGGGTTTGTTGAGCTGCTCCACGGCCTGGTAACCGGGCGCCTCGATGTGGAAAAGGTAACGCTTGGTGGCGTCCACGATCAGGACGACGAAGATGCCCTTGGCGTCGGTGGTCAGTTCCTTGCGGTAGGTGCCAATCTCCGGGCAGGTGATGACGACTTTGGCATCGGCAATGGGCTTGCCCTGAGTGTCCACCACCGCGCCCTTGACGCGGCCCTGGGCCTGCGCCAGCAGGAGAGACGGGGCCAGCAGCAGGAGCAGGGCAAGGATCGTGCGGATTCCTTTCATGGGGGACCCCCTCGCGGCGGCATCACGCCGCCGCTGTCGAAAGTCTAGTGCTGCGTCGTGGCCAGGACAAGGGTGCAGCGCCGGCTCGGCCCTCCCTCAGTCGAAGCCAAGCTCCTGCACCGTATCCGCTTCGGCATCGGGCACCCCCGTTGCCATCCCCACCACCCAGCGCTGGAAGGCTTCGTCGGCGCCCTGGATCGGCACGGCAAGGATTTCGGGCAGCTCGTAGGAGTGCAGCTCTCGGATCGCCTCGCTCACCTGCTCGAACAGGGCGGTGCGCGTCTTGATGAAGAGCAAGTACTCGCTGTCGCTGCAGATCTTGCCCTTCCAGCGGTAGACCGAGCGCAAGCACGGGACGATGTTCACGCAGGTGGCGAGCCGCCGCACCACCAGCTCTTCGGAGATCTCCACCGCCTGCTGCTCGGTGCCCACCGAGGTGACGACGAGGCTGATCGGCTCCAGGCTCTCCACGTTGGCAACGGTAGCGCCCGTCGAGCGCCTCGTCAAGCGCGGTGAAAGGGTGTAGACTGTTCGTAACCGTGGGTCCGGGGGCGTACCGGGTTCGACGGGGACAGTTGGGCCGACGGCAGCGTGTCGTGGTCCGTCGCCACGTAAAATGGCGGAAACCACAGCTGCCAACAATCAGCTCGCTCTGGCTGCCTAGTTGACGGCCACGTCGCGATCGAAGACCCCCGCCTGTGAGTCTGATCGCGGCGACGCTCCAACAGGCTGGGTCGCCGCCTCGCCCGGCGGCGGCGACCGAGAACCCACGGGCTGGTCGCACCGGTCGGGAGCCCACGCCCAGCCGGTGTGACGAGAACGAACCGTAGGCTGCACACGGAGACACCGCCGGCCCTGGTCTTCCGGACGGGGGTTCGATTCCCCCCGCCTCCACCATTTTTTTCGGGGGGTCCGGCGATCCCCCACCCAGCCTCCATCGCCTCGACCCCCCGCGCCCCCACGCGAGCCGGACGGGACGTCCGTCTCGGGCGTTTATTTCGGGGGGTCCGGCGATCCCCCGCCCAGCCTCCATCGCCTCAACCCCCCGTGCCCCCACGCGAGCCGGACGGAACGTCCGTCTCGGGCGTTTATTTCGGGGGGTCCGGCGATCCCCCTCCCAGCCTCCATCGCCTCGACCCCCCGTGCCCCCACGCGAGCCGGACGGGACGTCCGTCTCGCTCAGGTTGCCTCC
>JACADV010000070.1 GCA_013388425.1 Thermoanaerobaculaceae bacterium
AACTACACCGGCGGCCCCGGGCCTGAATGCGATTCGGACAACCCGGCTGCCAATGACGGCACCACCACCATCACCTTCGACGTTTCCCCTGAAATCATCGCCCGCGGCCAGGATGGCCGTCTCATCGGCGGCTGCGTGCCGACCAGCGGCACAGGCGGCAGTGACCCGGACTGCAGCGCCTACAGCGACGGCCCCACCACCGGCACCATCGTCTTCCGTACCGTCATCCAGGAGAACTTCACCGATACCTACCCCAGCGGCGATTCCAGCGTGGACCAGGGCGACGTCTTGAACGATAATGTCGCCATCAGCGGCGACCTGCTCTCGACCAGCGATGCCAGCACGCCCACCGGCCAGAGCGAAGCCGATACCAGCGCCGCCTCAGTCAGCATCCCATATGGCACGATTGCCAAATCCATCTATGCCCTCAACGGCAACACCTCCTTTCCCTCGCCGGTGCGCATTGCGCCGGGCGATACCGTTACCTACCGAATCACGTATACCCTGCCCACCAGCGACTTCGAGGACCTGGTCATCACCGACTACCTGCCCCTGCCGATTTACAGCGCTACCGAAGTGACGACTTTCAACAACACGGTCTGCGGCGTGCCAGCGGCAGGCATTTCCTGCCTCGGACCCTCTGATACCTACCATTCGTTGAGCGGCGCAGTCGTACCAAGCCTCACCACCAACAGTGCGGCGAACAGCATTGCGTGGACTTACGGCGACTACGACGCACCCGCGAACCCACCCAGTACCATCGACCTGATTTTTACGGTTACCGTTACCAACCAGCCCTTCGCCGACGGCCTCTACCTGACCAACCAGGCCAACGCCCAGGAGGGCAGCACCAACGCGAGCAGCAGTACCGCCGATGCCATCATTCAGGTTCAACTCCAGGAGCCGGTGGTGGGCATCTCCAAAGGCGTGGTGTGGACGAATAACTCCGCTGGGGTCTTCTCTCCTTCCACCGTCGGCCCGGTGACCTTCACCGGCAGCGGTTGCCCGGCCTTCTCCGGGACGATCACCTCCCCAGGCCTGGCGGCCAACCCCGTCAACAGCAACCTGAGCGGCGTGGATGCCGGCGATCAGGTGATGATGGCCATCATCCTGGAAAACAGCGGGCGTTACAGCGCCTTCGACGTGCGGGTGAAAGACAGCCTGCCCGCCGGCATGACCCTCGTCCCCGGATCGCTGTGTGTCACCGACGGGACCGGTGCCCCCATGAGCTTCACCGACCTGGGTGGAGGACTCTTCGGCGCGGGTATCGAGCTGGATGACCCGGGCCCCACCAACCCGCCGGCCGGCGCCCTCGACCCAGGGAAACAGGGCGACGGCACGGTGATCAATGACGGGCACAACATCGCCGTCATCACCTACCTGGTCACGCTCAACACCTCCATCCAGGTCGGTCAAAGCCTCACCAACACGGCCACGCTCTTCAACTACGCCGGCACCGAAGGCGGCCCCGACCACACCGGCGACGACCCCACCGACACCGCCAGCGTGACGATGACTCAACCCTCGCTCGCGAAAACGCTGACCTCCACCAACCAGAGCTTCACCAGCGGCAGCAACGTGGCGGTGGGCGAGATGGTCACCTACACCGTCACCATCACCGTGCCGGAAGGCACCACCCCCAGCGCCATCTTTAGCGACACGCTCGACCCCGGCCTGGCCTTCGTCTCCTGCGATAGCATCACCGCCTCGCCCTCGGTTTCCGCCACGAACGGGTTCACCTGCGCCAACGCGGTGACCTCGGCGAACTCGGGCGGCGTCGCGGAACCAGGCGAGGCCAACGGGCGCGTTTTGACTTACAACTTCGGCAACATCACCAACAGCGATACCAACAACAGCACTGCCGAGACCATCACCATCCAGTACACCGCCGTGGCGCTGAACAGCGCCAGCATCAACCGCGGCTGGGTACGGAGTAACTACGCCGGCATGTTCTGGACAGGCGGCAGCCAGGCAGCGACCCCCACCTCGGTCACGGTAGTCGAGCCCACCCTGCAGGTGAACAAAACCGCCGCGCCCACCACTGGCGACGCCGGCGATACCATCACCTACACCGCGGTCATCTCCCACACCGGCGCCAGCAACGCCGACGCCTTCGAGGCCCACCTGCGCGATGACCTCTCCACCCTACCCGTCACGCTCACTCTTGCCAGCATCACCGTCACGCCCAGCGGCTGCGGCTCGCCCACCGTGACCAACAACTCCACCGCCACGATGGTGGATGTCTCCATCACCCCCTTCCCGCTGGGCTGCTCCGTCACCGTGACCTACCAGGTCACCCTCAACAACACGGTGTTCCCAGGGCAGGTGATCACCAACACCGCGCAGGTGGACTGGACCAGTCTCCCCGGTGACGTGAGCTCCCCGCAAACACCCAACAACAGCCTTTCCTGCGAGCGCACGGGCAACGCGGCTGGCTGCGGTGGAACCAACAACGACTACACCGCCAGCGACCCAGCCACGGTGACCGTGACCGTATCCTTGGCCAAGTCCATCGTGGCCACCTCCGAGGACAGCACCGGCTCGCAGAGCGGAACCCAGCGCTTGGTCATCGGCGAGATCGTCCGCTACCGCCTGCAGGTGCGGTGGCCGGAAGGGACCTCCGCCGATGCCATGCTGCGCGACAACGTTCCAACTGGCTTGCAGTTCTTGAACGACAACACCGCCCAAGTTGCCTTCGTCTGCAACGGTGGGGAGGCGTGCTTGGCCTCTTCCAACCCGCTCATTGGCTCTTCGCCGGTCGTCAGCGGGAACGAAACCACCGTGGCCAGCATCACGCCCTCCTTTGTCCTCCCCGATGACGCTGTTTCCTCGAGCGCCACCACCAACAACGACACTTACGGAAGCGGTACCGACCCCTACTTCAAGTTCAGCAACCTGGTCAATAGCGACAACGACCCCGACCAGGAGTTCGTGGTGGTGGCGTTCAACGCGTTGGTGCTGAACATCAACACCAACCAGGCGGGCACTACCCGCGGGAACTCCTTCTCCGTCTTAGTAGGAAACGTGGTGCGGGCGACCTCGGGTACGGTCAACATCGTCGTGGCCGAGCCGTCGCTCAGCCTCGCCAAGGTGGTGACCGTGGCTCCGGTGGACGCTGGCGACTCGGCGCAGTACACCTTGACCATCACCAACAACTCCAGCGGCGTCAACCGCGCCACCGCCTTCGACCTTGAACTGACCGACAATTTCGATGCCAACCTGACGGGTCTCTCAGTCAGCAGCGTCACCACCACGCAAGGCGGCACCTGCGTGGGGCCCAGCAGCGTTGGCACGACCAACTTCAGTCACAATGGCGGCAGTTTTACCGGCAACAACCTGACCTTCGCCGCCACCTGTCTCGACCCTGGTCAAACGATTACGCTGACCATCACTGGCACGGTCACCGCCAGCGCCCCAGCCGGCTACACCATCCCGAACAGCGCGCTTGCGACCTTCACGTCCCTGCCCGGCCCCAACGGCGCTCCGTCCTCCAACCCCACCGGCTCGGTCACCCCCGGCGCGAGCGGCTCCGGCACCGGCGAGCGGAATGGGCAGGACGGCGTGGGCGGCGCGCTCAACGACTATGCCGTCACTGCCAGCGCGAGCGCTCCCCTCTCGGCGCCGCAAATTGACAAGCGTACTCCCACCCCGGGCAGCGCGCCCATCGGCGGGACCGTCACCTTCCCCATCCTGGTCACCCTGCCGGAGGGCGTGACCCAGTCCCTGGTCGTGACCGACAATCTGCCCGTCGGCCTGGTTTACGTCAGCCATAGCGTGGTCACCACGGCAGCGGCCAGCGGTGGCCTGTTAGCGGCAGATTACAACGGCACGCTCCCCGCCCCCACCGTCACCGCTCCCGGCGGCAGCGGCGATGACCTGACCCTCGACTTCGGCAACGTCACCACCGCCGCCGATAACGATGCCACCAACAACGCCTTCGTCATCTTCGTCACCGCCCGCGTCAACAACGAACTCGGCAACCAGAACGGCACGGTGCTGGCCAACACCGCCTCGCTCACCTACACCGATCCCGAGAGCGGCACTACTACCATTTCCGACCCCAACCCTGAAAACGTCACCGTCCTCGAACCCGAACTGGACATCCAGAAATCTGCCGACGATACCACCCCGGCCTATGGGCAGACCCTCACCTACACCCTGACTGTCAGCCACCTGGCGAGCAGCACCTCCACCGCCTACGACATCGTCATCACCGATACCATCCCGGCTGGCCTGACCTACGTCGCCGGCTCCATCTCCGCCCCCGCCGGCTGGACGACCAACGACACCGCCGCGCCCACCCTGACCTGGACCTGCTCTGCTCCCTGCTCGCTGCCGCTGGGCAACACCGCCAGCCTGTCCTACCAGGTTACGGTGAATGGCCCGCCCGGCCCGCCGAACCCCGGCGACGTGCTGCCCAACACCGCTTCCATGACCTGGACCTCGCTGGACGGCACGGACCCCAACGAGCGCACCGGCGCTGGCGGCATCAACGATTACGCCGATAGCGATCCTGAAAACGTCACCCTGACCTATCCTGACCTGACCATCACCAAGACCGACGGTCAGACGACCTATGTGCCCGGTGCGCCCGTCGTCTATACCATCGTGGTTAGCAACGTCGGGAACGGCGACGCCACGGGCGCCACGGTAGACGACAACATCCTGCCGCCCATCACCTCCTGGTCGTGGACATGCGTTCCCAGCGGTGGCGCAACCTGCTCTGGCTCCGGCGGTTTCATCACCACCAACTTCAGTGAAGTCGTCAACCTGCCCGCCGGCTCCTCTATCACCTACACCGTCACCGCCCAGACCGACCCGGCGGCCACCACCAACCTGGTCAACACCGTCACCGTCACCCCGCCGAGCGGCATCACCGACCCCACCCCTGCCAACAACACCGCCAGCGATACCGATACCCCCACCCCGCAAGCCGATCTCGCCGTCACCAAAGATGACGGCGTCTTGACCTACACCCCCGGCGGCACCCTCACCTACACCAACACCGTCACCAACAACGGCCCCTCCAACGTCACCGGTGCCAGCGTCACCGACACCTTCCCCGCGGCCATCACCAGCGCCACGTGGAGCTGCGCAGGCTCGGTGCCTGCGGCGACCTGCACCGCCTCCGGCTCGGGCGACATCAACGACAGCGTGACCATCCCCGCCGGCCAGCACGTCACCTACACGGTCACCGCCCAGGTGAGCGCAGGGGCCAGCGGTAATCTGGCCAACACGTCAAGCGTCACCCCACCCACCGGGGTCACCGACCCCAACTCGGGCAACAACACCGCCACCGACACCGACACGCAGAACTCGCAGGCGGCTATCTCGGTCACCAAAGATGACGGCGTGACAGAGTACGTCCCCGGCGGCACGCTGACCTACACCATCACCGTCACCAACACCGGGCCGAGCGATGCCCTGGGCGTGAGCGTCACGGATAACATCCCGGCGCAATTCACCTCCTGGACGTGGACGTGCCTCGGCTCCAGCGGTGGCGCGAGCGGCTGTGATGGTTATGGCCCCGGCAATGCCAACTTCACCGATAGCATTGACCTGGCCGGGCCGTTCCCCTCTTCCATCACCTATCAGGTGGTGGCGCAGGTAGCCTCCTCCGCTACTGGCAACTTGACCAACACCGTCACCATCTCGCACCCCGCCGACAGCACCCCTGGCGACAACACCGCCAGCGATACCGATACGCAGAACTCTCAGGCCGACCTGTACGTCACCAAGACCGATGGCCAGCCGACCTACACCCCCGGCGTTGGCCTGACCTATACCGTTGTCGTGGGCAACAACGGCCCGAGCGATGTCAGCGGCGCGGTGGTGAGCGATACCCGCCCGGCGCAGGTCACCTCGTGGACCTGGACGTGCGCCGGGACGAGCGGCGGCGCTTCCGGCTGTGACGGCGACAACACCAACCCCGCCACCTTCACCGACACCGTGAATTTGCCCGCCGGTTCGAGCATCACCTACACCGTCGCCGTCACCATCCCCTCCTCCGCCACTGGCAGTCTGGTCAACACCGTCACGGTGGCTGCGCCTGCTGGCGTTACGGAGACCAACTCGGGCAACAACACCGCCACCGACACCGACAGCCAGAACCCCGAGGCTGATCTCGCCATCACCAAGACCGACGGCACCACCACCTACACGCCCGGCGGGACCTTGACGTACACCATCGTCGTCACCAACAACGGTCCCTCGGACGTCACCGGCGCCACGGTCACCGACACCTTCCCCGCGGCCATCACCAATGCCACGTGGAGCTGCGCAGGCTCGGTGCCTGCGGCGACCTGCACCGCCTCCGGCTCGGGCAACATCGGCGACAGCGTGACCATCCCCGCGGGTGAGTACGTCACCTACACGGTCACCGCCCAGGTGAGCGCAGGGGCCAGCGGTAATCTCGCCAACACGTCAAGCGTCACCCCACCCACCGGGGTCACCGATCCCAACTCGGACAACAACACCGCCACCGACACCGACACGGAGGCGGCCCAAGCCGACCTGGCCATCACCAAGGACGACGGCACCGCCACCTACACCCCCGGCGGCACCTTGACCTACACCATCACCGTCACCAACAACGGCCCCTCCAACGTCACCGGCGCCAGCGTGAGCGACGCTATGCCGGCGCAGATCACGAGCTGGACCTGGACGTGTACAGCGCAGAGCGGCGGCGCGAGCGGCTGCAATGGCTACGGCCCCGGCAACGCCAACTTCAGCGACACGGTGAACCTGCCTGCGGGCGCTTCCATCACCTACACCGTCACCGCCCAGGTCAGCTCCAGCGCCACAGGGCCGCTGGTGAACGTCGCCTCGGTCTCGCCACCCCAGGGGATCGTGGATCCGGTTGCCAACAACGACGCTGCCAGCGACACCGACCAACAGTACGTGGAACCGATCCCGACACTCTCAGAGACCGGTATGTCCCTCCTCGCCCTGCTGCTGGGCTGGACCGCCGTCTGGCTGTTGGCGAGAAAGATGGCTTAGCCGGGTCTCGCGTGGTATGCAACAGAGCGGGCGCGCTGCGCCCGACCTGTGCTCTTTGGGCCGGAGAGAGCGGACGGCTTTGACGGATCTTTGCCAGTACGAATTGTGACATCACTTACAGGGCGTGAATTGGAAGACGCCGTTGAGAGGTTGGCACAACCCGCCGCCGTCGGGCGCGAGGTCGCTGGGCCGGCGGGGAGCCCCCTCCCCCAGGTGCGGCACTGTCGCCGGCGATCGCACCCCAGAGGACCTCGTCCTTGCGGCCCAAGGTGGCAAGGACGTGCTGGCGGACGCGGGGCGCGGCGGCACCAGTTCACGGATCGGCGGGAGGAACAGCCGAGCCCCGAGGGAGCGCCGGGCACCATCCCCGATCCGAGCCGACCCTCCCCGCGACCACACGGTGTTGCGCTTGTCAGCACGCCTCGATCCCCCCGTTTTCCTACCCAACCGCTCAAGCGCCACTCTCTGGTGACGAACTTGACACAGTGCGGCTGGGAATTTAAATAATGGTTAGTTTGGCGCGAGCGGGTTGGGTCCATGCGACAGGGTGATGCCAACGAGGAACAGCGGAACCAGGCGGAGGTCAGCATGTACCGAGCCAAGTGGATTCACTTGCTTTCTGGTTTTTTGCTTGCACTTCTACCCATGGCAGCGCTGGCGGTACCGGCGGATCCTACGCCGGTGACGCTCGTCCAGCCCAACGGGTATGCATTCCAGGCGCGGCAGTGGGGCGACGAGTTCCTGCACGGTTGGGAAACCCTCGACGGCTGGACCGTGGTCCTGGATGAAGCACGTGGCGCCTGGGTGTACGCCGAGCGAGCAGGCAGTGGAGAGCTCGTCCCGGGGGTGGCGATGGTCGGCATGGATCCGCCGCCGGCCCACGTTTCGCCGCACCTGCGCCCAGGCGGTACATCGTTGCAGCGACCACAGCTCCTGCGTTCGGCAATGGAAGCCGAAGTGGCCGTTCGCGTGCCACCCACCTCCGGTGTCGCCAACGTTCCCGTCATCCTCGTCAACTTTGCCGATCGCACGCCGACGTACGCACCGTCGGATTTCAATTCCCTCCTGTTTGGCTCGGGCACCTGGAGTATGAAGGACTACTACCAGGAGGTTTCCTACGGCCAGTTTTCTGTTTCGGCGGGCCCCTCCGGGGTAGCTGGATGGTACACGGCCGCCCACGGCCACGACTATTACGGCGCCAACAACGCCAGTGGCCACGACAGCTGGCCGGGAGACTTGGTGTACGAGGCTGCGGCAGCTGCCGACGCGGCGGGCTTCAACTTTGCGGCGTACGACAATGACGGCGACTGTACCGTGGATGCTCTCGTCGTGGTGCATCAGGGGAGTGGCGAGGAAGCGAGTGGGGTGGCCACCGACATCTGGTCGCACCGGTCGTCCCTGAGCGGGGCCTACTCCTGGGGAGCCAGCCACTACGGACCCTACACCACCAACGATGTCTGCTCCGCGGGCGGCTACGTGCGGGTCAACGACTACACCATCCAGCCGGAACTCCACAGTGGCGGGCTGAGCACGGTGGGGGTGTTCGTGCACGAGTACGGCCACGTGCTGGGCCTGCCCGATCTCTACGACACCGACTACTCCTCAGAGGGCGTGGGGAAATGGAGCGTGATGGCAAGCGGCTCGTGGTGCGGGATCGTGCGCGGGGGGGACCGCCCGTCGCACATGGATCCCTGGTGTAAGCGCAAACTGGGGTGGGTCGTGCCGCAGGAAGTCACCGGCACCCTGCCCGCCGAGCCCATCGTCCAGGCTGCCACGGCCGCCGACGTGTACCAGCTCCTTCCGGGCAACCCGACCGTCGGGGGGGAGTACTTCCTCGTGGAAAACCGGCAGCTTGCCAGTTTCGACGCAGGTCTTCCCGGTTCTGGCCTGCTCATCTGGCACATCGATGAAGCCAAGGCCGGCAACACCGGAGAGTGTTACCCGGGTGGGCCGAGCTGTACCACCCAGCACTACAAGGTAGCGGTGGAGCAGGCGGATGGCTTGTGGGAACTGGAGAAGGGCCAGAACTGGGGGAACGCCGGGGATCCGTATCCAGGCTCCTCTGCCAAGACCCGCTTCGATGGCACCTCCACACCGTCGAGTGCCCTTTACTCCGGGACTGCCAGTGGGGTGAGCGTCACGGACATCAGTGCCTCGGGTAGCACCATGACTGCCACGCTCTCCCTCGGCGGTGGCGGTGGCTCCACCGTCACAATCTACCAAGACGGCTTCGAGGGCGGGTTCCCGGGCCCCTGGAGCGTGTCGGGCTCCACCACCTGGGGCCGATCCACCTACCGGGCCGCCACAGGAACCGCAAGTGCCTGGTGTGCAGCCGGCGGCAGTGCACCGGCTCCCCCGGGTGGACCGTACCTCCCAAATATGTTGGCGTGGATGACGTATGGGCCCTTTTCGTTGGCCGATGCAACAGCAGCGCGCATGGAGTTCGACCTGTGGTTCGACACCGAGTCCTCGTACGACAAAGTCTGGTGGGCGATCTCCATCGACGACAACGAGTACTGGGGGTACTACACCTCGGGCTACAGTGGTGGCTGGCAGCACGTGGTCTTCGATTTTTCCGACGTGACGGCGATTACCGCCGTGGGTCAGCCCCAGGTGTGGGTGGCGTTCGTCTTCGAGTCGGATTACAGCGTGCAGTACGAGGGTGCCTACGTAGACAACGTGGTGATCAGCAAGACGATCTCTTGCGATTTGGTTCTCTCCAACCAGACCGTTTCGACGAGTATGACGTACGAATCCTGCGGCAGCCTCGCTGCGGGGCCCTCGTTCGCCGTTGTGGCGCCGGGCAATCTGACCCTCCGGGCCGCCAACCGGGTGGTCTTGCGCAACGGCTTCTCGGTGGGACAGGGGGCTCGCCTCGCCGCCGGGATCGATCCATCCCTCTCGCCGTAGGGCTGGGTTTGCGGCACCGCAGCCTGGGCGAGGGATGGCGGGGCCGTCTGCGCGGGCAGGCCACTTCAACGCCGAGTGCACAGTTGGCTCCCCTGCTCTGCCGGGCGTGTTGGCAGCGGCGCGCGCGGGGAGGGGCATTCGCGGTACCATCCAGGGTCGAGACGTGGAGCCCCAGGGAGGATGGCCATGGTGGAACAGGTACCGTTCGGGGAACTGGGCAAGCTGGTGGGGAAGACCTTCACCTCGCCCTGGCGCCTGGTGAGTCAAGGAGATGTGAACCTCTTTGCCCAGGCCACCGGGGATTTCCAGTGGATTCACGTGGACGTGGAACGGGCCAAGAGGGAGTCGCCCTTTGGCGGTACCATCGCCCACGGCTACTTCTCCCTGGCGCTGGTGCCGGTGCTGCTCTTCGAGACGGTGGAGGTGACCGACGCCCGGGCGGTGCTCAACTACGGCACCAACAAGGTGCGCTTCCCCGCGCCGCTCCTGGTGGGCTCCCGCGTGCGCGGCGTGTTCACCATCACGGGCGTGGAGCCGGTGCCGGGGGGCGTGCAGGCGACGTTTGGCGCCGTGCTCGAGGTGGAGGGTGGCAGCAAACCCGCCATGGCGGCCGAAATCCTCTTCCGCTGGCTGGAGTGAGGGGAGCCAATGGCCCTGCAGCCATCGTAAGGGTCTGCAGCGGCCAATGAATCCCGTGGCACCTGCCGGGCCGCCGGAGGGCGGGGGTCCTGCCACCGGTGGCGAGACCCTTCGCCGCTTTGCGGCTCAGGGTGACGGGGGGAGAGGGGCGGCCGGCTCAGGGTGACGGGGGAAGTAACGCAGTCATCCTGAGCCTGCGCAGCAGGCGAAGGATCCCGTCATCCTTGGAGCGCCACCGTCGGGCGGCGGGCCTGCCAGCAATGACGGGATCCTTCAGCGGCCTGCAGCCGCTTCAGGGTGACGGGAGAAGAGGGGCGGCCGGCTCAGGGTGAGGGGGAGAAAAGGCAGTCATCCTGAGCCTGCGCAGCAGGCGAAGGATCCCGTCGTACCGGCAGCGCTACATGGAATCCACGACCTTGGCGTACTTCCCGTCCAAGTTCTCGGAGAGGTCCAGGAACTCCTGCTCCTGGTCCGCCAACCCCACAATCTCCGCAGTGATGGCCGCCAGTTGCAGTTCCAGCGCCAGCCCCACCTTCATGTCGGTGGAGAACATCTCCTCGGCCACCTGGAACTGGCGCCACTGTTCGTGGAGTGCTGAAAGTCGGTCGTGGATGTCCGCCAGCTTCTTGAAGTGGGTGGCGAGGGAGGTTTCACCCTTCTCGTGGTACAGCTTGTCGGCCTTCTTGTACTTCGCCCACAGATCGTCGGCCTGGGCGAGGAGCTCCACGTACTGCTTCTCCAAGCTCTTCTTCTTCCCCCCCGCCACCTTGGGAGCAATGCTCCCCATCTGGACGAGGCCAACCACAAGAATTGCCGCCACGACTCTGCTCCAGCGCATCAGCTTCTTCCCTTCTTCCGTACCGCCTGGGTTCCTCCTATCGAACAGCCCTCGCCACACCCGTGGCAAGCTCCTGCTGACCACCCACCCCTACCGCCGTGGAGCACCTCACGCCCCGGCGTAGAGTGCCTCGATCACCTGGGCGTAGCGCTCGGCGATCGGCCCCCGCTTGAGCTTGAGGGTGGGGGTGACGAGTTCGTTGGCAATGGTGAACTCGTCCACGATGGCCACCTTCTTGACCGTTTCAAAGGAGGCGAACTTGGCGTTGCGCTCCGCCACCTCCGCCTCGATGAGCGCCTGTACCCGTGGGTGCTGCTGCAGCTCCGCAAAGCTCTCGAAGCTGATCCCCTGCTCCTTGGCCCAGGCCGTGACGTTCTCTGTGTCCAAGGTGACGAGCGCCACGAGGTACGGGCGCCGATCGCCGATCACGCACACCTGGTTGATGTACTTGGAGGTAGCCAGCACCCCTTCGATGGCCGTGGGCGCAATGTTTTTGCCACCCGAGGTGATGATCAGGTCCTTCTTGCGTCCGGTCACGCGCAGGAACCCCTCGGCATCGATCTCGCCCAGATCGCCGCTGCGCAGCCACCCGTCCGCGGTGAACGCTTCCCGCGTCTCCTCGGACATCTTGTAGTACTCGCGCATGACGTTGCGCCCACGGAACTGGATCTCCCCGTCCGCAGCGATGCGCTGCTCGATCCCGGGCCCCGCCGGACCCACCCAACCGAAGCGGTAATTGTCCGGCCGGTTCACGTTGGTGAAGGAGGTATTCTCGGTCATGCCGATCCCCTCCAGGATGAGGATTCCAGCCGCGTGGAAGAAGCGGCCGATGGCAGGGTCCAAGGGAGCAGCCCCCGAGATGCACCACTTGACACGCCCACCCAGGGCCGCCTGGATCTTGGAAAAGACCAACTTGGTGGCGAGAGCGTAGCGGAGTCTCAAGCCCAGCGGGACAGGTTTCTTGGCGAGCAGGACCTCGCCCCGCTCGTGCCCCACTGCCACAGCCCAGCGAAAGATCTTCAGGGCCAGCCCCCCTTTGGCCTCGGCACCGGCCAGCACCTTGGCGTGGACCTTCTCGTAGATGCGCGGTACAGCAATGAACCAGTGGGGCCGGGCGAGCTTGAAGTCCTCGGCAACGGTATCCAGGCTGCGCGCAAACACCGTGGTGGTTGCAGTGAGCAAGGCGGTAAAGGTACAGGTGCGGGCAAAGATGTGGGCCAGGGGCAAGAAGAGGAGTTGCACCTCGCCGGGATGCATCACGGTGCAGTGCTGCACCGACTGGGCCGTCCAGGTGATGTTGTCGTGGGTGAGCACCGCCCCCTTGGGCACACCCGTCGTGCCTGAGGTGTAGACGATGGCCGCCACATCGGCCGGTCCCACCGCGCGGATCCTCTCCTCCTGCGCCGCCTCCGAGATGCCATCGCCGAGGGCCAGGAACTGCTCGTAGGACAGCACCCACTCGTCCTCATGCTCCCCCTGGAAGAGCACAACCTTACGCACCTTCGGCAACCGGGAGCGAACCTCCAGCAGTTTGGCAAGCTGCTCCAGGTCCTGGACGAAGACGAGCACCGAATCGGAGTGGTCCACGATGTAGCGCACATCTTCGGCCAGGTTGGAGTGGTAGATCCCCACCGTGACAGCACCAACGCTCTCTGCGCCCACGTCGGTGAGCACCCACTTGTAGCAGGTGTACGAGACGATGGAGATCTTGTCACCGTGGCCCACCCCCAGCGCCATGAGGCTCTTCCCCACCCGCCGCACGGCGGCGAGAAACTGGCGCCAGGTCACCGATTCGCTGTGGTCCGGCGTCACGATGGTACGGTACGCCTCCAGCTCCGGGTACTTCTCCACCGTTGTCCGCGTCATCTCGTAGACGTTGGCGAAATCGACAAAGGCCATGTCCACCCCCTCTGCCCCGCTGCCCGAGGCCAGCAAATTTGGGAGCATCGTAGCATTGGTGGGAAAACGCATCGCCACGGACAAGGCGTTCGATGGCGTTCGCAGCGACCCTCGCGTTGCCGCCTTCCTGCCCCGCTGAGGCCGCGGGAGGCGTCAGCGGAAATTGCGGGCAGGTGTGGCCGGGGGTGGGGTTGCGAAGAGCGGCCGCACAGCCTCGGCCCGCACCGTGACCACGCCGTCCCGGGACTGCACGAGCCCCTCCACTTCCAGGAGGGCACTCGAGGTAATGACGGCGCGGTGCGCTGCAAAGAACGCTGGCATGAAGACCACGTTGGCGAACCCCGTCTCGTCTTCGAGGGTGAGGAAGCACAGCCCCTTGGCGGTCCCGGGCCGCTGCCGCACGATCACCGCGCCACCTACCCTGACCCGGGCCCCGTCGCGCTGGCGGGCCAGTTGAACCGCCGAGAGAACACCGCGGGCGGCCAGCTCCCGGCGACGCAGCGCCACCGGGTGGCGGCCGACGGTGACGCCGGTGCCGGAGTAATCAGCCGCGTAGCGCTCGGCCAGCGACATCTCCGGCAGGGGTGACGGACCTGCCTCCGGCTCCATGGCCCGGGCCAGGGGCGGCCGTCGCCCGTCGAGGGCCGCCACCTGCCAGAGGGCCGAGCGGCGCGTCTGCCCCAGGCTTGCAAAGGCACCGATGCGGGCCAGCTCCGTCAGCTCGTCCTCCCGCAGCCGACAGCGGTACGCCACATCCTGCACCGATGCAAACGGACCTCGTGCTGCTTCTGCCTCGATGCGTCGCCCCGCCTCTTCGCGCAGGCCCCTTGCAAAACGCAACCCCAGGCGTACCCCCAGCCCTCCCTCACCCCCTTTCCCGTCGCCCAGGCCCTCGACGCGGCACGACCAGCCAGAGCAATGCACGTCGATGGGCAGGACGGTCACCCCGTGCCGCCGGGCGTCCTGGATCAGCGTGGCCGGGTGGTAGAACCCCATCGGCCAGGCGTTGAGGAGGGCCGCCAGGTAGCAAACCGGGTGGTGGACCTTGAGGTAGCCGGAGGCGTAGGCGATGAGGGCGAAGCTGGCGGCATGCGATTCCGGGAAGCCGTAGAGGGCAAAGGAGGTGATCCCCTGCACGATCTCCTCGGCGGCCTGGCCGGTGATGCCGCGCGCCGCCATGCCGGCGCGCAGCTGCCCTTCGAGCTTCTTCATCCGCTCCACCGAGCGTTTGGCGGCCATGGCACGACGCAGCTCCTCCGCCTGCCCGCCGGAGAACCCGGCAGCGACCATGGCCACGCGCATGAGCTGTTCCTGGAACAGCGGGATGCCGAGGGTTCGCTCGAGGATCGGTTGGAGATCGGGGTGCGGATAGGTCACCGGAGCGCGGCCCTGGCGGCGTTCCAGGTAGGGGTGGACCAGCTTGCCCACGATCGGCCCGGGCCGGATGATCGCCACCTCCACCACCAGATCGTAGAAGCGGCGCGGTTTCATGCGCGGCAACGTGGCCATCTGGGCGCGGCTCTCCACCTGGAACCAGCCCACCGTGTCGGCCCGGCACAGGGCGTCGTAGACCGCTGGGTCGTCCTGGGGCAGGTGGGCAAGATCCACCTCTACCCCTTCGTGCCGGGCAATGAGCGGAACCGCCTCCTGCAGCACCTGGAGCATGCCCAGCCCCAAGAGGTCCACCTTGATGATCCCCAGATCGGCGCAGTCGTCCTTGTCCCACTGGATGACCACCCTCCCCGGCATGGCGGCTGGTTCCAGCGGCACCACGTGGTCCAGGCGCCCACGGGCCAGCACCATCCCGCCCGAGTGCTGCCCTAAGTGGCGCGGCAGGTGGAGGAGCCGGGCCACCAGTTCCACGAGCAGCCGGCTGCGGTGCTCCTCCGGGGCGAGGCCGGCGGCCCGCAGGTGGGCGACCAGCTCCTGCCGCACGTCACCCTCGAACCCCCACCCGCCCAGCAGGTGCGACAACCGGTCCAGGTGCTCCGGCGCAAAACCCAGCACCTTGCCCACCTCGCGCACCGCCGAACGGCCGCGGTAGGTGATGACGTTGGCAGTCATCGCCGCCCCCCGCTCGCCGTAGGTGCGGTAGACGAACTGGATCACCTCTTCCCGCGCGGCCCCCGAGGGAAGATCCAGGTCGATGTCCGGCCACTCGCCGCGCTCCTCGGAGAGGAAACGTTCGAACAGCAGGTCGCAGGCAATGGGGTCCACGTTGGTGATGGCCAGGGCGTAGCACACCGCCGAATTGGCGGCGGAGCCGCGCCCCTGCGCCAGGATGCCGCGCGAGCGGCAGAAGCGCACGATGTCGTGCACCACCAGGAAGTAGCCGGCAAGCCCCAGGCGCACGATGAGCGACAGTTCGCGGTCCAGCTGCGCTCGCACCCGCCGGTCGATGACCCGGTAGCGCTCCCGCGCCCCCTCCTCCACCCGGGCAAACAGCTCCTCTACCTCGGAGCGCTCCCCTTCCAGCTGGGCGCGGGGGAAGCGGTACGGCAGGTCGGCCAGGCGGAACGCACACCGCCCGGCAAGCCGCTCGCTCGTGGCCACCGCCTCGGGAAGATCGGCAAACAGCCGCGCCATCCCCTCCGGCGAGCGCAGCACGCGGGCGCGGTTGACCTCCAGGAGCCGGCCGGCGGTGTCCAGGGTGCGGTGGGCCGACAGGCAGGCAAAGACATCGGCCACTCCCCCCTCGGCCGGACTGGCACAGAGGGCATCCTGGGTCGCCACCACCGACAGGCCGAGCTCGCGTGCCAGGCGAACCAGCGCCGCGTTGCGGGCTTCCTCCCCGTACCGCTGGTGGCGGTGCATCTCCACCCCGAGCCGCTGCGGACCGAAGATGCCAGCCAGGCGGCGCAGTACGGCGCGAGCCGCATCCTCTCCCTGCTCCCGCCACACCCGCACCACCGGACCACCTTCCCCCCCCGTGAGGGCAACGAGGCCTTCCGCGTACCGGCCGAGCTGCTCCCAGCTCACCCGCCCCTCGCCCTTGCGGGGCGTAGGGGCGGAGGTGGCCGCCCTGGCCCGAGCGGCAGTCGCACCACCTGGTCTCTCCCCTGGGAGGGGGGGAGGGGGCGTGAGGGAGGCATCGGTGAGCAGGCAGCAGAGGTTCGACCAGCCCCGCGCGCTCTCCACCAGCAGCGGCAGGCGGGAACCGTCCGCGAGGACGACCTCCGCCCCGCAGATTGCCTCGAGACCCGCTTGGCGGGCCGCTTTGGCAAAACGAGGAAGAGCGTAGACGCCAGCCCGGTCGGTCACCGCCACTGCCGACAGCCCCAGCTCCACTGCCCGCTCCACCAGCGTCTCCGGCTCCGTAGCCCCCTCCAGGAAGGAGAAGGCGGTGCGGGCGTGCAGCTCGCAGTAGCGCCCGGTACGACTCGTCACGCCTCGCCCCTCCCCCACGTCCCCCCCTCGCCGCCAGCGACCCTCACCACCCCTCCAGGCGGCGGGCATGGGGCGTGGACCTGGCAAGCCATGGCCACCCGCCCCAAGGGGGGACGCCGAGTCGGCAGGGCCCCACCCCAAAGATAGGGGGCAGCCGCCGGCAAAGCGCCCCTACCCAGGGCGCGCCAGATGGCAGCCACCACCGCTTCCGGCTGCCACAGCACCTCCTGCTCGCCAAACCGCTGCAGCTGAAAGCCGTGGTTTGCAAGCCAGAGGTCTCGCTGCCTGTCCTCTTCGCTGGCGGCAACCCCCCCACCTCCAGCTCCACCACGAGCTGCCGCTCGCGACACAAGAAGTCGACCACGTACGGCCCCACCGGCACGTGGCGCTGGAAGGAAACCCCCAGTTGCCGGTGGCGCAGCCGTTCCCACAGGAGCCGTTCGGCTTCGCTCATCGCCCAGCGGCGGGCTTGGATCACGCGCAGCACCCCTCGCATTGCTCCTCCTCACCTGGCACGCCGCCTTCAGTCGTACACACCGTCGGCAAACCAGCGGCGCTGGAGGCGGTCGAAGTGGATCCGCAGCAGCGTCCCATCGGCGGTGGCCACATCGAAATCGTCACGGACAAAGGGCGAGTCGGTCCACCACTCGCCACGGAACCGGTACGGACCGGCGCAGCCCACCACCGCACCACCCAGCTGATCCACCTGCACCACCACCGGGCGAGCACCGGCTGTCACCACCCGGGCGGCTCGCGGGCAGCGAAACGCCCGCAGTACCGGGGCAGGGCGGCCAGCTCCCGTGCTGTTGCCCTCCTCGCCCCTCCCCTCCCCTCTGGCCGGAGCAAAGGGAACGGTGCTCCAGGCGCCGGGGCGGTGGGTGTCGGGAACGGCAGGGGCACCGACCCGTTCCGCCCCCACGAGGGCGGCAAGGCGGACCAGGGTCTGGGCCAGCTTGCCGGGAGCCGGCAACGGGGGCCCAAACAGGGAACCCTGAACCAGCCGCACCTTCCCCGGGGTGACGAGAGCGGCGACCCCCTCCACTGGCGCCCCCGGCGGCCTCGCCTCCAGCTGCAGCCGGAGGAGAGCCAGGACGGCCGCCACCTCGCGCGTGGGTGCCACGAGTTTTGCTCTGGTCTCGAAACGCTCCCCCCCCTCCAGGTGCAGTTCCAGCAACACCTCGGCAAACCCCTCCCCGCGCAGGTCGAGACGGGCGGCCAGACGGGAGAGGACACCGTGGAGCACGAACAGCAGCATCTCCAGCTCGACGAGCGGATGCTCCGTCACCACCGTCTCCTTGAGCACTTCCTGCAGCGGGTCGGGGATGAAGGGCTCCCCCTCCTCACCGCAGGCGATCCGGTGGAGGGACAGCCCCTCGCTGCCCAACCGCAGGACCACCTCCTCGCGGGGGAGGGCAGCCAGCTCCCCCACCTGCCGGATCCCCCAGCAGGTAAGACGCGCCGCCGTGGCGGGCGACGGCTCCAGCAGCGTCACCGGCAACGGCGCCACGCAGTGTCGCTCCGCCCCCGGCCGCACGCTGCAGGTATCGCTGCCGGC
>JACADV010000005.1 GCA_013388425.1 Thermoanaerobaculaceae bacterium
CTTCCTCTTTGAGTTCGCGGGTCATGAGGGCGACCACGGCGCTGCGGGGATCCAGCTTGCCGTCCAGGATCGCCTCCACAGCAAACGTCACCGGCATCTCCACGCCCACCTGCCGCGCCAGTCGCGCCGCGGCCTTGGTGGGGGGTACCCCTTCCGCCACCTCGCGCCCGGCCGTGGCCTCCGCCAGCGTTTCGCCGCGCCCCAGGCGTTCGCCCACCAGGCGGTTGCGCGAGGGGCTGCCGGGACTGCAGGTGAGCACCAGGTCGCCCATCCCCGCCAACCCGCGGAACGTCTCCTCGCGACCACCCAGGCGCACCCCCAGGCGGGTGATTTCGTGCAGGCCGCGGGTGAGCACGGCCGCCTGGGTGTTGCGCCCCAGCTCGAGGCCAGTGGCCATGCCGGCAGCAATGGCAATGACGTTCTTGAGGGCCCCCGCTAGCTCCACGCCGATCACGTCGGGGGAGGTGTAGAAGCGGAAGGAGGCAGTGGAGAAGCGCTGCTGGATGGAGCGCAGCACCTCCCGATCGTGACCGGCCAGCACCGCTGCCGCCGGCAGGCCCGCGGCCACCTCTGCCGCAAAGGAGGGGCCCGAGAGGGCAACAAACCGCTCCCGGGGGAGATCCAGTGTGCCACACACCACCTCGTCCATGCGCTGGAGCGTGGCCACCTCGATCCCCTTGGAGGCCGAGACCACGACGGTGTCGGATCCCAGGTGGGGGCGCAGGAGAGAGAGGATGGAGCGAGCGTGCTGGACCGGCACCACGAAGAGTACGGCCTCGGCGTTGCGGGCCACGGCCAGGTCGCTGTCCACCACCACCTCGTGCGGGAACTCGGCCTCCGAGAGGAACAGCGGGTTGCGCCGCTGCTTTCGGATCCCCTCCACCACCTCTTCCTCCCGAGCCCACAACGCCACCTGGCACCCCGAGCGCACCAGGTGGATGGCCAGGGCCGATCCCCAGGAACCGGCACCGATCACCGCCACCTTCATGGCTTGCCCCCCCACAGGCGGGGTTCCTCCCCCCGCACGAGCCGGCGGATGTTGGCGTGGTGGCGCAGGATGATCACCGCCGCGGCCACCACGGTGATGGCCATTTCCGCAAGAGAAGGCTGGCCTAGGAGGTACACAAGCGCCGGGAACGCTGCAGCCGCCACTACACTCGCCACCGAGACGATGCGGAAAACTACCAGCACCACGACCCACACCGCCGCGGCCGCCAGTGCCGCTGGCAGCGCCAGCGTGAGGTACACCCCAGCGGCGGTGGCCACCCCCTTGCCGCCGGAAAACCTGAGCCACACGGGGAAGCAGTGACCCAGCACGGCAGCGACACCGGCTGCCAACACCCACGCCGGGTGCAGGGCCACCTGCCGCATGAGCAGCACCGCCAGCACCCCCTTCCCCACGTCGGCCAGGGCCACGGGCACGGCCACCTTCCACCCCCCAGCCCGCAGCGCGTTGGTAGCTCCCACGTTGCCGGAGCCGATGCGGCGCACGTCGCCGCGCCCCGCCAACTTGACGAAGAGGTACGCGAAGGGGATCGAACCCACCAGGTACCCCACCACCAGCATCACTTCTGGCCGCATCCAGCTCCTCCCACAGGAAAGCGCGCAAGAGCAGTGTAAACGGCTCCCGAAGGCCGCAGCTCGGAGCGGAACAGCACCGCCTCGCGCGCCTCGAAGGCGGGGAACGACCACTTCCCCACCCGCACCGAGAAATCCTCCACCGCGCGCTGTCCCCAGGGGCGGTCCAGCCGCGCCAGGGTCAGGTGCAGGGAAAAAGGCCGCCCCTCGCGGGGCACGCCCATGGCGGCCGCCACCTCTTCCACCGCTGCTGCCCAGCGCTCGAGCCCCGGCGCCACACCACCCAGCCAGGCCACTCGCGGCCGCTCCGGCCGGGGGAAGAAGCCAGCCCCACAAAGCTGGACCGTCACCGGTGCGAGCTCCGAAAAGGCTTTTGGCACCGCGGCCTCGAGCTGCGCCACCAGACCCTCGGGCTGCTCGCCCAGGAACTTCAGCGTGAGGTGCACCCCTTCCGCCCGCACCCACCGTGCCGGCGGGAGGGCGCGGCGCAGCTCAACCAGCCCCCGCCCCAGGCGCTCCCGCACCACCTCCGGCAGCTCCACAGCAACGAACAGCCGCATCAGGGCACCTCCACTGCCCGCCGCAGCAGATCCAGGGCAAAGTTCACCGCCAGCTCGCGGACCATGGCCCGATCGCCGGGGAACCGGAGGTGGGCCTGGCGCAGCAGCTGGGGCGTGGCCACCGCCATGTGCACGGTGCCCACGGGCTTTTCCTCGCTGCCCCCGGCGGGGCCAGCGATGCCCGTGATCCCCACGCCGCACTCAGCCCCCAGGCGTTGCGCCCCCCGGGCCATGGCCTCCGCCACCTCGCCGCTCACCGCCCCGCACCGCTCGAGCACCTCGGCCGGCACGGCGAGGAGCTGCTGCTTGAGGCAGTTGTCGTAGGCGATCACGCCCCCCAGGAAGGCGTCGCTCGCCCCGGGGACCCCCACCAGGGCACTGGCCAGCGCCCCGCCCGTGCACGATTCCGCCACCGCCACCCGCCACCCCCGCCCCCGCAGATGCGCGAGCACGGCCGCTGGCAGCGTGTCCTCGTCGTACCCGAACACGTCCTCGCCCACCACCGCGAGGAACGCCTCCTCCATCTCGGCAAGCTCTGCTGCTGCCTGCGGCCCACTGGCCTGGAGCAGCAGGTCCACCCGGCCGCGCGCTGCAAGGATGGTCACCCGTTCCCGGCCAAAACGGGCGTAGAGGGGGGCCACGCGCTCCTCCACCTGCGATTCGTACACCCCCGCCAGGTGCAGCGTCCGCAGCAGCACCCCCCCCTGACCCCGCCAGCGGGGGAGGAGGTGGGTGCGGAGGATGGTCTCGAACTCGCTGGGCACCCCTGGCAACAGCAGCACCAGGCCGTTGCCCGTGGCCAGCAGCTGTCCCGGGGCGGTGCCCTGGGGGTTGGGGAGGATCTCCGCGCCCGAGATCACGTCGGCCATCCGCCGGGCAATTTCGGGCAAGCTTCGCCCGAGCCGCTGGTAGCGGGCCGCCAGGGCCTCTTCCAGCGCCGCCACCCGCACCAGTTCCAGCCCGAACTCGTGGCTCACCGCCTCGCGGGTGACGTCGTCCGCCGTGGGTCCCAGCCCCCCACTCACCACCACCAGCTCCGTCCGCCCCAACAGCTCCCGGATGGCCGTACCAATGGCCGAAAGGTTATCCTCGACGCAGCGCTTCTCCACGAAGGTGTACCCACAGCTGGCCAGGAGGCGGGTGGCCAGGAGGGAGTTGGTGTCGAGGCGATCCGCCCGCAGGAGTTCGCTGCCCACCGCCACGAACGCAGCCCGTTTCCCGCCGTGCATGGCGCGATTCTACTTGAATCGCTGCCCCGCCTGGGGTACAACGCCAGCATGGACCGGGACCAGCTCGTCGCCTACCTGGACGATCTCTTGGAAGCGGAAGAGATTCACGATGTGGGGATCAACGGTCTGCAGGTGGAGGGGCGGGCCACGGTGGAACGCCTGGCCACTGCCGTCTCGGCGTCGTCCAAGCTGTTCGAGGAGGCTGCCCAGTGGGGTGCCGACGCGGTGCTGGTGCACCACGGCCTGCTGTGGCGGGGCGAGGATCCGTGCCGTCTGGTGGGCTCCCTGCGCAAGCGCATCCGCGTGCTCCTCGAACACGACCTGTCGCTGCTCGCCTACCACTTGCCCCTGGACCGACACCCGGAGTACGGCAACGCCGCGGTTCTCGCCCGCCAGCTCGGCCTCGAGCAGCTGGAGCCGTTCGGCACGTTTGGCGGCGTGACGCTGGGCTTTGCGGGTCTCTTCCCCTCGCCCATCCCCGCCGAGGAGTTCTTCCACCGCGTGGGCGAGGTGTGCGGCCAGCAGCCGCTGGTGTTCCCTGGCGATGCCGACCCGGTTGCCTCGGTGGGCATTGTCACGGGCGGCGCCCCCACCGCCTACGACGAAGCGGTGGCAGCTGGCCTGGACGCCTTCGTCACGGGCGAGGCCCGCGAGTGGGTCTTGCACCGGGCCGCCGAGGACGGCGTCCACTTCCTCGCCGCCGGCCACTACGCCACCGAGCGGTTCGGCGTGCGCTCCCTCGGCGACTTCCTGGCGCGGCGTTTCGACCTGGAGGTTCGATTCTTCGAACTCCCGAACCCAGTCTGATGCTCTCCCAAAAGAAGAACGGGAAATGCTAGTCATTTCCGAACAAACATCGGCTCCATCCCGGTGGCGTGGTGGTGGTGTAGGGGATGGGCTACCCTACCCGCGCCGGTGATCGGCCGGCGCAAGACCGAGCGGTGAGACGCACCGGGAAAGGACCAGTGATGGACATCCGGGATGAGTCGATCGTCCGCCCCCCCCAACAACCTCTGGATCCTTCCAAGCTACAGTTCGGCAGAGAGTTCTCACCCAACATGTTCCTCATGGAGTGGGAGAAGGGCCGGGGGTGGCACGATCCGCGCATCGTCCCCTTTGGCCCCTTGAGCCTGTCGCCCGCCGCCATGGTGTTCCACTACGGGCAAGAGATCTTCGAAGGGCTCAAGGCCTTTCGCCAACCCGATGGATCCGTCGCCCTGTTCCGGCCCGACCGCAACGCGGCCCGTCTCAACCGCTCGGCGCGGCGCATGTCGATGCCGGAGCTGCCCGTGGAGGTCCAGCTGGAGGCGATGCGCCGGCTCGTGGCCACCGATCGCGACTGGGTGCCGGGAGCCCCGGGTACCCTTTACATCCGCCCGACCATGATCGCCACCGAGGAGGCCCTCGGCGTCCACTCCTCCCACCGCTTCCTCTACTTCATCATCACCGGCCCAACCGGCCCCTATTTCCAGACCGACCGGCCGTTGCGGATCCTGGTGGAGCGCAAGTGGGTGCGCGCCGCGCCGCGCGGTACCGGCTTTGCCAAGACCGGTGGCAACTACGCTGCTTCCCTGCTCGCCAGCGAAGAGGCGGAACGGTGCGGCTGCCAGCAGGTCCTGTGGCTCGATGCGGTGGAGCGCCGGCACGTGGAAGAGGTGGGCGCCATGAACCTCATGTTCGTGCTGGATGGCGTGGTCACCACGCCGCCCACCTCCGGCACCATCCTCGAGGGGGTGACGCGGGAGAGCATCGGTGTCCTGTGCCGCGAGCTCAAGATCCCCTTCGTGGAGCGGGCCATCCACATCGAGGAGGTCTTCCAGGGCCTGGAGAAGGGCGACTGCACCGAGGTCTTTGGCTGCGGCACCGCGGCCGTGGTAGCGGCGGTGTCGGA
>JACADV010000006.1 GCA_013388425.1 Thermoanaerobaculaceae bacterium
CGCACAAGGAAGGCGCCGCCCGGGGTCCCGGCCGTGACCGTCACCACGCCCGCCGTCACCGGCGGTGGGGCCAAAGTCTCCAGCACCTCCGGGAGGAGGCGGAACTGCCACGGCTCCAGCACCTCCTCCCGCACGGTGCTGCGCTCGCCGCTGCGGATGGAGAGTTGCAGGTGGAGGGACTGCTCCGAGACGTTGAGCAGCGCCAGATCGCTCCTCTTCGCGGTGGCCGGGTCGTGGGCGAGACCGGAGAGAACCGCCACCTCCCCCTGACGGAACGCAGCCGAAGAGGGCAGCGCGACGTTCCAGGGGGGGCGTTCTTGCCCTGCTCCCTCCAGGTACGTCCGCCAGCGCACCGCAACCCCCGGCCGATCGGGCGTCACCCGCAACGCCACGGCGCCGTAGAAGGGGATCACTGACTCCAGCACCTTTTCCACCACCCGCACCTGCCGTGGGTGCAGCTGGACCACTGCCCCGCCCACGGGACGTTTCGCTGGGTCGCTGGGAAGGACCTCCAAGCGGACCCGCACGCCCGCCAGCAGTGGGTTGGCAAGCTCCACGTCCGTCTGCCAGACACCGCGCTGCCCCCGCGTGCGCGCAGCCCCGAGCACGAAGACCGGCTCGGCCGGGGCAGGCGACACGACGCCGACCTTCTCACGGTCCCCTCCCACCCTCCTGGCGCCCCCCCACCCGAGTTGCCACACCATGGCACCCCCAACCGCGAGCAGCGAGAGCGGCACCGCCAGGAGCAGCGCCCGTCGCCCCCGGTCACCCTCCGCCTGCGCCACCACCGGGGCCAGGAACGGCAGCGGCAGCAGCACGCGGGAAAAGGCGTAGGCGTCGGACCACACCGCCCAACCCAGCGACCAGGCCAGGGCACCGAAGAGCAGGTAGGTGAGGGTGGTGCTATCCCCCAGCAGCCGACGGCGGCAGACCACCAGCGGCGACAGCAACACCACCACGATCGCCCCAACCCCCACCACCTCCACGGGGTTGGGAGTCGCCGCCTCCCCAAGCTGGCCGGCCTTGGCGGTCACCCACGCGAAGGGCAGGGCAAAGTTGGCCCGCCCAGCACCGGCGAGGCTGTTCAGGGTGCGGCTCAGCCAGGCGGTCCACAGGAGCGGGAGCAGCAGCGGCACACTCGCGGCGACGAGGGCGCGGCGCCACCGCCCCCGCGTTGCTTCGCCAACCGCCACGGCCAGGGCGGCAAGCCACGAGGTCTCCCGCACCGCGGTGGCTGCACTTGCCAGCAGCACCGCAGCCGATAACCGTTCGCGCCGGTGGGCCAAGAGCGCCGCCACCAGCAGCGCCACGGCGGCCGCATCGGGGGTGCAGCGGAGGACCGAAGCGAGCGTCCCGGCACCGAGCCCGGCAACGAGCGCCCACCCCCGACTCGCCCCCCCGCCGCCGAGCCAGTGTGCCAGGAGGATCACCCCAGCGGCGGCGCCGAGCCAGCAGAGCAGCTGGTAGAGGAAGATCGCACGCGGCGGATGGCCCAGGGCAACCAACCACGCCGCCAGGGGCAGGCCGAATCGCCGCGCGCGGTACGCTGGCTCGTCCAGGGAGGCTACCGTCTCGGCCCGCCGCAGCCAGGGATCGGTGGCCAGGGCCGCGTAGTACTGCCCGTCGTACCCCGCCTTCTCCTCGCGCGGTATGCCGTCCATGGCTGCCGGATGCGGCCGATTGGCCCCCAACAGCAGGAGTCCTCGAATATCGCCGCCAAAATCCGAAACGACCTTGTGGTGGATGAGGACTGCCCAGAAGGCTGCGGCCAGCAGCCCCACCGCCACCGCCCCCTCAAGCTGCACCCTCGACCGGTGTTGGGTTGGCTCCCTCTGATCGGCGGCCGCCTGCCACGTCCCCATGAACGCGGGCAGTTTACGGTACTCCCGCACGCCGGTTCCAGCGCCCGGGGAAAACCGCACCAAGGGGGGATCACGCGCCCCCACCCCGGCAACCGGCCGGGGGCGTGCGCGCCCACGCCTGCTGCCCGCACCCGGTTGTGGCTTGCTGTCCGCCTGCGGCCCCGTTGGCTAGCGAACCCGGGCGCGGCAAGACGCGCGCCTGCACCCTGGACTCAGACCTCCTCGTCGTTGCTCGGTTCGTCCGAGGGAGGCGGCTGGGGTCCCGGCACGATCCCCGCAATGTCCGGATCGACGCCGCCGGGGTGGTCGTCCCGCTGCCGCTTGGCAGCCCGCCGTTCGGCGCGGCGGGCCAACTTGTTCTGATGGCGCTCCTTGAGCGCTCGCTCGCGGGCGCGCTTGGCCATGGTGGCCCCACGGTTGTTGCTCATCCATCCCTCCCCACGCGGTACCCCGAGGGGCAGTGTCCCGCCGTCTGCTGCGCGTTCCGCCCCTGCCGTGGCCGATGCCGCCGGCCAGCGCGTCAGAAGTCGCTGCGCCACCCGCCCGAGCCGCGCCGTCCCGAGCCGCGCCCGTCGCGACGACCGCTGCCAAAACCGCCGCCAAAGCCGCCGTCACGCCCCCCCTGCCGACCCTCGCGGCCCGCGGAGCGCGCCTCGTTGACGACCAGCGCCCGGCCGCCAAAATCCTTGCCGTTCAACCCCTGGATCGCTGCCTGAGCAGAACCGGCATCCTCGTACTCCACGAAGCCAAAACCCCGGGAGCGACCGGACATCCGGTCGACCACCAGCGTGACCCGGCTCGGCTCGCCATAGGCGCCGAACAGGTTCCGGAGGTCCTGCTCGTTGGTGCTGAAGGGCAGGTTGCCAACGTACAGTTTCATCTCTGCTTCTCCTTCTGCCGGCAACCCGCACCACACCTTGGCTGGAGCTCCACGCCTTGCCGCGTCTGCCGACCCGACGACGGTGCGGGCAGTGTAGCAGCTTCTGCCCAGTTTGGAGAGAGTCACCCGCAGGGGAGGGCAAGCGGCCGGTGACGGTGCGGTAGCATGAGACATGCCGGCGCAGATGCCCCGCATCGGCCGCTACGAGATCCTCGGCGAGATTGGCCGGGGCGGTATGGGGGCGGTGTACCGCGCCCGCGATCCGGTCCTCGATCGGCTCGTGGCCTTGAAGCAGTTGTCCGCCGAACTCCTGGCCGAACCCGGCATGCGCGATCGGTTCCTGCGCGAGGCGCGGTCGGCAGCCCGTCTCCAGCACCCCAACATCGTGACCGTCTACGAGTTCGGCGAGGTGGAGGGGACACCGTTCATCGCCATGGAGCTGCTGGAGGGGGAAAACCTGGCGGATGCCCTCGAACACCAGCGCTTGAAAGACCTCGGCAGTCGGCTGGGCGTAGTGGTGCAGCTGTGCGACGCCCTGGCCTACGCGCACCGGCACGGCGTGATCCACCGCGACGTCAAGCCCACCAATGTGACGATCCTGCCCAACGGCACGGTCAAGATCGTGGACTTTGGCATCGCCTTCCTGGAGGGGGGGACCATGGCCACGCGCACCGGCATGCTGCTGGGAACCCCGGCGTACATGGCGCCCGAGCAGTTTGCCGGGGGCGTGGTGGATGCCCGCGTCGACATGTGGTCGGTGGGCATCATCCTCTACGAGCTGATCGCCGGCCGGCGGCCGTTCGAGGGCGACACCGTCCTCGCCCTCATCTACCAGATCGTGCATAACCCGCCGCCCCCCCTGGAAACCGTGGCCCCGGGCACGCCCCCGCGACTGGCCGCCATCGTGCAGCGAGCGCTGGCCAAAAACCCCCTGGAGCGCTTCCCCGACCTGGAGGTGATGGGGAGAGAGCTGCGAGCGCTGGAGGACGCACTGCCCACCCTGGTGGCCCCTCCACCCCGCCCCAGCAATGCGGCGAGGGTGGCGCCACCGCTATCCCCCCCTGGGCAGCTGGACACGGTGGGAGAGCCACCCCCCTGGAAGCGCTCGGCGTCTCCCCTCCCTGCACCTGCGCCGCGCATCGTGGCCCACACCCCCATCGCCCTGCAGACCCCCTTCCTGGAGGCTGGGAGCTTTGGCGAGGCGCGGCGGGTCCAGGTCATCGCCATCTCCCCCGACGAGACTCTCCTGGCCGCCGGCGGCACCGACGGCTCCATTCGCCTGTGGGACCTGGAGAGTAGTGCCAAGGTGGCCACCTTGCGCAACCGCGAGCACCTGCGCACTGGCCACGGCTCGGTCACCACGGCCCTGGCCTTTTCCGAGGACGGCTCGCTGCTCGCTTCCGGTCACCTGGACGGGGCGGTGTACCTCTGGGAGGTGGCCACGGGGCTGGAGCTGGATGTCCGCCCCTCCCACGAGGGCGCCATCGGCGGGCTCGCCATGCCGCCTGGCGGCACGGTGCTGATCACCGCCGGCAGCGACGCCACCTTGAAGTTCTGGGAGCTGCCAGCGCTGCAGCACGGGGATCTCCGCCGCACCCTGCGCCGCCAGCCCGAGGCTGCCACCTGCCTCTGCCTCGGCTCAGGCGGGCGCCAGGTGGTGACAGGGCACACCAACCGCACCGTCCGGGTGCACGACACGGAGAGCTTCCGGCTCGTGGCAACCTTCCACGGGCACCGGGCGCCGGTGAGTGCGGTCGCCAGCTCCGACGACGGGAACCTGCTGGCGGTGGGGGCCCGGGACGGGGCACTGCGGGTCTTCGACCTGGCCAGCCGGGAAGAGGTGGGCGCCCACCGGGAGCACAGCCGCGCCGTCACCTCGGCGCTCTTCCTGCCGGGGGCGTGTCGGGTGGCGAGCGTGGCGATGGACAGCGTGGTGGTGGTGTGGGATGCCACGGAGCCGGAGGCACCGCTCCTCCTGCAGGGGAGCGACGACGCCACGTTTGCCTCCCTCGCCTTCGCCCGCACCCGCAGCCGCCTCATCGCCGCCCGCGCCGACGGCTACTTCCAGGTGTGGGCCGTCAACCCGTGAGGGGTGGGGCCGCGGCAGCCCAGCCGCGCACGGGCGCTACTCCACCCCCGCCGCCCGCAGCGCCGCCTGGATGTCCAGGTGGCACGCCCGACCCGTCTTCGCCACGTAGTCCTGGTGGTACTCCTCCGCTGGCCAGAACGGGCCCGCGGGCTCCAGCGCGGTGACGATGGGCCGTTGGGCAAAGCGGTCGCTCGCCGCCAGCTCGCGGATGACCCGCTCCGCCACCTGGCGTTGCCCCTCGTCCACGAAGAAGATGGCGGAGCGGTACTGGCTCCCCACGTCGGGCCCTTGGCGATCGAGGGTGGTGGGATCGTGGATGGCAAAGAAGAACCGGACGAGCTGCTCGTAGCTCACCGTTGCGGGGTCAAAGCGTACCTGCACCGTCTCGGCATGGCCGGTTTCACCGCTGCACACCTCTCGGTAGGTTGGCCGTTCGCTGCGGCCGTTCTGGTAACCGCTCGTGGCGTCCACGACGCCAGGCAGGAGGCTGAAGGCGTACTCCACCCCCCAGAAGCACCCGCCGGCAAAGTAGGCCGTGGCCAGTTGCAACGGGCGCGACTCCGGAGGTAGCGTGGCGCCAGCCTCGAAGAACACCAGGGCTGCAGAGTTGAGGCAGTAGCGGCGCCCGGTGGGAGGCGGCCCGTCGTCGAACACGTGGCCCAGATGGGCGCCGCAGCGTGCACAGACGATCTCGGAGCGCACCATGCCCAGCGAGTAGTCGGGCTGCTCGCGCACGTGCGCCGCATCGACGGGCTGGAAGAAGCTCGGCCAGCCGGTGCCGGAGTCGAACTTGTGCTCACTCCCAAACAGCGGCAAGCCGCAGACGACGCAGGTGTACACCCCGTCCTGGTGATGGTCCACCAGGTTCCCACAGAAGGCAGGCTCGGTGCCGCGCCGCTGCGTCACCCGGTACTGCTCGGGGGTGAGAGCCGCTGCCCGCGCCGCCACCTGCTCGGCCGACAGCGAGGTGAGGTCGTAGCCCGACGGCGACACCCGCACGCTCGAGGATGCCTTGGATCCGGTCGTTGCTTGCACGCTGCGCTCCTTCCCCCGCGCCGTCCGGGAAGCGAGGAGTACCACCGCCAGGCACACAACCACGCCTGCAAAAACGCTTGCTGCTGCCACCACGACTCTCCCCACGCTCCACCTCCCGGCGCTCCCCCACCCCACCCCGCCGGCGCTCCTCCCCTGCAACCGCTTTCTGCCACGGATTATTCGCTTAGCTCGAAAGGTCGGGACCCGGGCGCCTGCCACCCCAGCCCTCGGGGCGCTCACCCGAAGGGGCGGGACTCCCGCGCCACGTGATGCGGCGGAGCCCAAAAAAACCAAGGCCCCCGGCGGGGGCAGCAGCAAGTGGGCAGGGGGTGCCGCACCTTCATCCCTTACTGCACTGCACTGCGGTTCCCGTACTGCGAGGGCTCACCAACTGCACTACCACACCACGCTACTGCCACTTCCTGCGTGCTGCCCACCCGATCTTCCCGGCTCGGGCGTCCTCGTACTGCAGTTACCGAGCCCCTGCCCACCGCTGTACCCAACATCGGTCCCGACCAGCCGCTTGTCAAGGGTCCGAGGTGGGGTCGCCAGCACCTGCGCACCCAGGGGCGCCAGCGACCGCCCGCACGCGGTGGCAAGGCGGTCAAAACGGCGAGAAGCGGCCGTCGGCCCAGAAGTCGCCGCGCACCATGCCGTGCAGTTTCTGCAACGCGTCCAGATGCTGGCGCTCCCAGTCGGCCAAGAACTCGTAGAACTCCCGCACCTCCTTTTCGGAAGCGCCCTTGGCCGCCTCGGCGAAGTAGGTGATGGCCCGCGTCTCCAGCGTCATGCCCACCGACAGCACCGCCAGCTCGAAGGTGGCTCCCTGAGCCTGCTCCCGGAACCGCTCCGAGAACACCTGCTGCGAGAGCGCCTTTGCATCCGGTGTGCGGCGGTGGATGGCAAACGCCACCGCCCCCTTGGCCTCGAAGTCGCGGCCGATCTCCTTGAGGAACGCCTGGTGCTGCAGCTCGTCGCTGGCTAGCTTGGCGAACAGCTCCTGCACCGCTGGCTTGTCGGCGCGCTCGGCGGTCATGGAGTAGAAGGTGTAGCCGTCCACTTCGATCTGGTACGCCTGGCGCAAAATATCGAGAATTGCCTCGCGTTGCGTCATTGCTCTCCCTCCCCCGCCCCTCGCCCCGTGGCGGGACACTGCCAAGCCGGCCGACACCTCCTCCCCTTCACACCGCCTCCCGCACCAGCGGCTCCGGCCGCCGCTTCGCCTCCGCGGCCGGCACGTAGACCAACGCTCCGGTGGGGCAGAACGGCACGCACTTGGGGTCGCCGCCGCACAGGTCGCACTTGGCCACCCGGTGGTACGCGTCGTCCCAGAGCATGTTGCCGAAGGGTCAGGCGGGGATGCACATGCGGCACAGGATGCAGCGTCCCTCGTCCACCTCGAACGCACCGGTGCGCTCGTTGCGAACGATGGCGTGCGTGGGGCAGATGGCGGCGCAGGCCGCGTCGCCGCACTGGAAGCACACCACCGGCGTGCCCACCTCGGGACCGCGGTGGAAGATGTTGATCCGGGTCTTGGCCGGGGAGCCCTCACTGCCGTGGGCAAAGGCGCACGCCAGCTCGCACTTGCCGCAGCCGATGCAGCGCTCGATGCTGACCTTGTAGATCATCTCCATGGCTGCCCCCTCACGCTCCCACCGAGAAACCGGCAGCACCGCGCGACAGTTTCACGAAGGTGGCCGCCATTTCCTTCCGCTTGCAGGCGTCGCACAACTCGAAGTACGACCGCGGCACCCCGCCCCGGCCGGCAAAAAAGTCCGCCTCCGCCACCGTCACGTGGGCACGCCCGCACCGCGTACAGCGCAACATCTCGAAGGTCTTCCCCCAGATGGTCCGGCTTCCCTCGGAGGTCTCGTACGGGATGCAGGAGGTGGGGCAGATCTCCGCACAGGCCAGGCAGCCAATGCAGTCGGGCGGCGCCTCGCCCCAGGGCGGCGCCACCTCGCGGCCAATGCCCCGGTTGACGGTGGCGATGGCGGAGATGCCCAGGTGGTCGCACACCCTCGTGCAGAGGGCGCAGAGGATGCAGTCGGTGGGCTCGGGGTTGGCCACGTAGGAGGTCTGCTCGATCCCGTGCCGGCGCGCCAGCTCCTGCACCAACGGCGTCTCGGGACACCTGGCCAGCAGGAGGTCCAGCACCACGCGGCGGGTCTCCACCACCCGCTCGGTGGCGGTGTGGACGAGGAGCCCCTCCTCGGCGGGGAACTGGCAGGCAATGACCAGCTTGCACCAACCGCCCCACTCCGGCCTGGTGACGTCCACCAGGCACAGGCGGCACCCCCCGTAGGGCTCCAGCGCCGGGTGGTGGCACAGCGTCGGGATCTCCACACCCGCTGCCCGCGCCGCCTCGAGCACGAACGCTCCCTCCCGCACCTGCACGCTCTTGCCGTCCACGCTCAGCGACAGCATCCGCCCCCCCTTCTCCCCCGCCTGGGTTCCCATCTCCTTCCCGAGGCTCATGCCACCCCCCTTTCAGCCAGCTCCTTCTTGGGGAACGTGCGGATGGCCTGGGTCGGGCAGACATCGAAGCACGCCCCACAGGAGATGCAGGTGTCGTGGTGGATCACGTGCAGCTCCTTGATCTTTCCCGTGATGGCCCCCACCGGACAGACCTTGAAGCAGGCGTGGCAGCCGTTGCACGCCGTCTCGACGATCTCGTAGGCCGTGAGCTCCCGACAGATCCCCGCCGGGCAGGCCCGCCGTTCGATGTGCGCCTCGTACTCCGACCGGAAGTACCGCAGCGTGGACAGCACCGGGTTGGGCGCCGATTTCCCCAGCTCGCACAGCGAGCCCAGCTGCATGCCCCGCGCCAGGCGCTCGATTTTTTCAATGTCGCCGCTCTTGCCGCGGCCAGCCACCAGATCCTCGAAGATGGCGAGCATCTGGTGCAGACCCTCGCGGCAAGGGATGCACTTGCCGCACGACTCCTCGGTGAGAAACTGCAAGAAGTAGCGGGCCACCTCCACCATGCAGGTGCGATCGTCCATGACGATCATGCCGCCAGAGCCCATCATGGAGCCCGCCTCGGTGAGCTTCTCGTAATCCACCGGCAAGTCCAGCAGGCTCTCCGGCACGCACCCGCCCGAGGGACCGCCCGTCTGCACCGCCTTGAACGGTCGATCCCCCAACACCCCGCCGCCGATCCCGTAGATGATCTCCCGCAGGGTGGTGCCCATGGGCAGCTCGATGAGGCCCGTGTTCTTGACCTTGCCCACCAGGGAGAAGGCCTTCGTACCCTTGGACTTGGCCGTCCCCATCGAGGCGAACCAGGCGCCGCCGCGGGCGAGGATGGCCCCCACGTCGGCCCAGGTTTCCACGTTGTTGAGCACCGTGGGGAGGTCAAAAAGCCCCCGCTCCGTGGCGTGCACGTACTTGGCGCGCGGCTCGCCCACCTTGCCCTCCCGGGAGCGCATGAGGGCCGACGACTCGCCGCACACGAACGCTCCCCCACCGCGGGAGATGCGGATGTCGAAATCGAAACCGGTGCCGAGGATGTTCGCTCCAAGAAGACCCCGTGCCCGCGCCTGCTCCAGGGCCAGCGTGAGGTGGACCACGGCCAGGGGGTACTCGTCCCGAACGTAGATGAAGCCCTCGTGGGCGCCCACCGCGTAGGCGCCAATGACCATCCCCTCGATGACGGAGTGCGGGTCGCCTTCCATGATGGAGCGATCCTTGAAGGCACCGGGGTCGCCCTCGTCGCCGTTGCATACGACGAACTTCCGGTCTCCCGCGGCAGCGCGGCAGGAGCGCCACTTGCGGGCGGTGGGGAAACCAGCACCGCCGCGCCCCCGCAAGCCCGCCACCTCGATCTCCTCGATGACCTGCTCGGGCGTCATGGTGAAGAGCGCCTTGGCGAGGCCTGCGTATGCGCCGTGGGCGACGGCGTCCTCGATGTCAGCGGGGTCGATGCGCCCGATGTTGCGCATCGCCACGCGGGTTTGCCGCTGGTAGAACGGCACCTCCGCGTAGCCCGGGATGCGTTGCCCACTGGCCGGATCCTTGTACACCAGGCGGGAGATCACCTCCCCGCCAATCACCGACTTCTCCACGATCTCCGCCGCGTCGCGCGGCTTCACCCGGGTGTAGAGCACCCCTTGGGGCTGGAGCACAACCAGGGGACCCCGCTCGCAAAAGCCGTGGCACCCGGTCCTCTTGGTGAACGTCGCCACCGGGACGTCGCTGCCGCGCTTGGCCAGCTCCGCTGCCAGCGCCTCGGCCACCTTGGCAGAACCGTTGGCCAGACATCCCGTGCCGCAACACACCAGCACCTCGCGGGAGCGCGCGGAGCTCCGCTTGCGGGCCTGGGCCACGAAGCGCTGGAACGCCTGCTCTGACTCAATCCGCATCGTCGGCCTCCCCCGCTGCCAGGTAGGTGTCGAGTTTCGCGGCCTTGGCGTTGCCGTGGTACGTCTCGCCCACGATGAGGACCGGTGCCATGGCACAGGCGCCCACGCAGTTGACGGTCTTCACGGTGAACCCCATATCCGGCGTGGTTTCCCCCGGCTTGATGCCCAGCTTGCGCTGCAGCTCGTCCACCAGCTGCGCGGCGCCGCGGATGTGGCACGCCGTGCCGGTGCACACCTTGACGATCGTCCGCCCCTGCGGCTGGAGCGAAAACGCCTTGTAGAAGGTGCCCACGGAGTACACCTTGGCCAGGGGCACGCCCAGGGTCTTGGCAACCGTGGCCAGCACGTCGCAGGGCAGGTAGTTGTAGGCCCGGTGCACGTCCTGGAGAATCTGGATGAGCGACGCCTCTTCGGCCGGGTACGCCCCGAGGATCGCCTCCAGGGGCTTTGGGTCGGCAGCATGCGCGGCGCTCACGGCTGGCCTCCTTTCTTCGCCTCGGCGCCGAGGGCGTGGCCGCGGCGCAACGCTTCGATGTTGGCCGTCACGAGCTTCTCCTTGCCAGCAAAGGTCTCGCGGACGATCTCCTCCACCACCGGCAGCGACACGGCCTCCGTGGCCCCCAGGTACGCCCCCAGCGCCACCATGTTGGCGCCGCGGGGGTTGGCCAGCTCGTTGGCAATCTCGTTGGCAGGCACCTTCACGACGGTGACATCGCTGCGAGCAGGCTCGCGGTGGATGAGCGAGGTGTTGACCAGGAGCAACCCGCCCGGCTTGACCATGGGTTCGAACTTTTCCAGGGAAGGGAGGTTGAGCACCAGGGCGGCGCGCGGGTGCTGCACCACGGGGGAGCCCACCGGCTTGTCGGAGATGACCACGGTGCAGTTGCAGGTACCTCCCCGCATCTCCGGACCGTAGGAAGGCAGCCACGACACCTCCTTCCCGTCGCGCATACCCGCGTAGGCAAGGAGCTTGCCGATCAACAGCACCCCCTGGCCGCCGAACCCGGCAATGATCACGTCGTTCTGCATGGCCCCTCCTCGCCCTCCAGCGGCCGGGGTGCGCGATCGCCGCCCTCGGGGGTCTTGAACACGCCCAGGGGGTAGTACGGCACCATGTGCTCCTCGAGCCACTGGCACGCCTCCGCTGGCGGCATCCCCCAGTTGGTGGGGCAGGTGGACAGCACCTCCACCAGGGAGAAGCACGTCCCCTCCTTCTGGTAGGTGAAGGCGCGCCGCAGGATGGCCTTGGCCTGCACGGCCGCCAGCGGCGTGTGCACGGCGGTGCGCGCCACGAAGGCGGGCGTGCGCAGGGTGGAGATCAGCTCGGCCACACGGATCGGGTAGCCGGCCAGGTTCACGTCCCGCCCCAGCGGGCAGGTGGTGGCAATCTGACCCGGCAAGGTGGTGGGCGCCATTTGGCCGCCGGTCATGCCGTAGATAGCGTTGTTGACGAACACCACGGTCACCTTCTCGCCACGGTTGGCGCAGTGCACGATCTCCGCCATGCCAATGGAGGCCAGGTCGCCGTCCCCCTGGTAGGTGAAGACGATGAGCTCCGGGTGCGCCCGCTTGATGCCTGTGGCCACCGCCGGCGCCCGCCCGTGCGAGGCCTCGTGGAAATCGGTGGCAAAGTAGTTGTAGGCCAGCACCGAGCAGCCCACCGGGGCGATCCCCACCGTCCGCTCCCGCACCCCCAGCTCGTCGATCACCTCGGCCACCAAGCGGTGGATGATGCCGTGGGTGCAGCCCGGGCAGTAGTGGGTGATGACGCTCTCCAGGGCGGCCGGCCGCGAAAATACCAGCGCCTCAGCCACGACGTGCCTCCTTCCCCGTCTGCTTGAGGATTTCCTTCACCTTCTCTGCCGTCTCCTCCGGGCTCACCAGCATCCCCCCCTGCCGTCCGTGGAAGTGCACGGGGCGGCTGCCCGCCACGGCCAGCTGCACATCCTCCGCCATCTGCCCGCAGGAAAGTTCGATCACCAGCACCGCCTTGGCGCGCCTCGCCGCCGCCCGCACCGCCTCGTAGGGGAACGGGAAGAGGGTGATGGGGCGCAGCAGCCCCACCCGCACACCCTCTTCCCGCAGGTTGTCCACGGCGGTGGACACGACCCGCGCCACCGTTCCGTAGGCCACCACGAGCACGTCGTAGGGGCGCTCCGTACCGTAGGTGGCGAAGCGCACTTCGTCCCGCACCATGGCGTCGTACTTGGCCTTGAGGTTGCGGTTGTGCTGCTCCAGCACCTCCGGGTCGAGGAACAGGGAGTTGATGATGGCCTTGGCGCGGTCGCCGCGCCACCCCGTCGAGGCCCAGGGTTTGGGCGGCAGCGGCTTGCACGGCACGCGCTCGGTGCGAAACTCCACCGGCTCCATCATCTGGCCGATCAGCCCGTCACCCAGCACCATCACGGGGTTGCGGTAGAAGTCGGCCAGATCGAAGGCATCCTGCACCAGGTCGGCCGCCTCCTGCACCGACCAGGGAGCCAGGACCAGGAGGCGGTAATCCCCGTGGCCACCACCCTTGGTGGCCTGGAAGTAATCCCCCTGCGAGGGCAGGATGCCGCCCAGTCCCGGCCCCGCCCGCATGATGTTGACAATCACCGCCGGCAGTTCGGCCCCTGCCATGTAGGAAATCGCCTCCATCATCAAGGAGATACCCGGCGAAGAGGAGGAGGTGAAGACGCGGGCGCCACTGCCCGCCGCCCCGTAGAGCATGTTGGAGGCCGCCACCTCGCTCTCGGCCTGCACGAAGGTGCCGCCCACCTGGGGGAGTCGGTGCGACATGTACTCGGGGATTTCGTTCTGCGGCGTGATCGGGTAGCCGAAGAAGAGCCGGCACCCCGCCTGGATTGCGGCCTCGCCGATCGCTTCGGACCCCTTCATCAGCTTCTTCGCCATCACCAACTCCTTCGCACGCCTTGGGCCCAAACAGCGGCCTGGTCAACTTCCATCGGCAGGAGCAGCGGGAGGTCAACGCACGGCCCAACAGCCAAGCGGCGCCACCCTGCTTGCCCTTCCCTGGCCACCCCTGCCACCCCTGGGAGGGAACGCTGGACCGCACCCGTGGTAGGTCGCATGCGGCCACCCCCTAGTACGCGAAATAGTGGTACATGGTGCCGGCAACCCGCATCTCGATCGCCATGTCGGGACAGGTGATGCAGCAGAGACGGCAGCCGATGCACCGCTTCTGCTCGGCCACGGTTGCAAAGAAGTACCCCTTCGAGTTGATCTCCGTGCCCACCGTGAGGATCTTCTGCGGACAGGCGTGGACGCACAACTCGCACCCCTTGCAGAGGTCACGGTCGATGAGAATTGTTGCCAACGGCTCACCTCCCTCTAGTTCAGCACGAAGAGCGGACCGGTCCGCCGGAGCCGCGGCTGGGCGGCAAACGGCGGGGCCAGGTAGCGCTTGAGGACCACCAGGGGGCAGTCCAGCTGGCCCTGCACCTGCGGGTGGACCCCCTCGTCCACCGCCACTGCCACCACTGGCACCCCCAGCGCCCAACCCACCCCCTGGGCCAGTCGGTACCCCTCCAGAACGATGGCGGGGGTCGTTTCCTCCATGAGGTGCGTGTTGGACACCAGGCCCGTGAGGGGGAGCCTGGCCGCTGCCTCGATCTCCCGCGCCATGACCACGGCTGCCTCCACCGTGTCCGTGAACGGGCGCCGGAAGTTGAGCACCAACAGGTGCTCCGTCTCGGCAAGCGGCATCATGTCCGCCAGCGAGCCCACCACCCTGGCTCCGGTGTCGTCGCCCCCCACGTCCATCAGCACCCTCGCCTGCCCGTCCCGCAGCAGGGTCCTGATCTCCGGGACGATGATGGGCAAATCGGCATGGATGTTCTCGCCCTGGGGGGCCACTACGCGCACCCCCAGCTCGGCCATGAACGCCCGCGCCGAACGGGACCGGAAGTAGGGCTTCACCACGTCCAGATCCACCAGGGCCACCCGTGCACCGCGATGGGCCAGGTCGACAGCCAGGTTGAGGGCGATTTCCGTCTTGCCGCTGCCGAAGTGACCGACGATGATGGTGACCCTCGAAGCGAGCACCTTCCCCCCGGAGCGGCACTTTATGTGAATCCCTTCACGACGTCAACAAAGGCGAAACGCCACCCCGCCCCACCACGGCAGGCACCTGGGTGTGCTGCTACCCCTCCTCCAGGGCAGCCCGCAACCGTGTAGCCATGGTCTCCGGAGTAAGGGGGATGCGAGGCGCAGGTCGCTCCTCGGGCTCGTCGATGGCCAGGGCCAGAAACGCCGGTCCGCGGGCGGCCAGCCACTGCTCCACTGCACCAGGCGCGTGCATGTCGGAGAAGCAGCGGCGGGCCCACCGGTACCCCACCCCTAAGGCCAGCGCGGCCAGATCCACCTGGCGGGAGAGGGTGGGCTGCCCGCCGGTGGTGCCGTACACGCCGTTGTCAAGCACGAGGTGGTAGAGGTTCGCCGGTTTCACCCCGCCAATCATGGCGGCACCGCCAGTTCCCATCAAGAAGTTCCCATCGCCGTCCAGGGCGATCACCCGTTCGAACCGGGTCATGGCCAGCCCCAGAGCGATGGACCCCACCTGGCCCATGGAGCCAAGCATGTAGAAGGTGCGGGGGCGGTCCAGCACGGCGTACACCTCGCGGGAGATGGCACCGTCCGAGGCCACAACGATGTCGTCCGCCGCGAGGCACGCCAGGCAGATGCGGATGGCGTCGCTGCGGTTCACGGAGCCTCCTCCCGCCCCACCAGCAGGACGGCGGGGCAGCGTGCCTCCCGAGCCGCCGCCACCAACCAGCGGGCGAGAGACGCCTCCTCCCCCGGCGCACCCTCCCGCCACGGGATCTCGAAGAGGTCCAGCAGTGCCCGCGCCCGCTGCCCCAGAAAGCGGTGCTCCTCGAAATCGCTCGCTGCCCCCCGGTCCGAGACCAGCATGGGCAGCGGCATGCGGTAGAGGATGTGGAGCGAGGAGAGCGTCTCCAGGCAGTAACCCAGTCCGGAGTTCTGCATCACGGCCAGCGGCGAGCGTCCCCCCAACCACGCCCCGGCGCAGGCCGCCACCGCGTGGTCCTCGCGTGTGGCGCGCAGCAGCGCCGTCGGGGGCAGCGACTCACAGGCGGCAAAGAAGGGCGCCAGGTAGGAGCAGGGGACCCCCGCCACGAAGTTGATCCCCGTGCCCGCGAGGGCCTCGAACCAGCGCGAGGTGGTCACTCCTCCTCCAGCGGCGTCAGGATCTCCCGGTCCGGCGGGGTATCCGGCGTGATCCTGGGGGTGTCCTTCAAGTCCTCGCGGATGATGAGGTCCAGGAACATCTCCCGCACCCCCGCTCGGCCTCGGGTCTTGAAGACCCGCGACACGTCCCGCGGCGACAGGCGGATCCCGGTCATGTGGTGGAGGTACTGGGTGAAGATCAGCGGCCGGGAAATGACGCTGACGATCAGGACCAGGAGCAGAGCGCCCGTGAACAGTAGCAACAGCTCCACCGTTTCCAACGAAAGTTCAATCATCGTCCGCGTTCCCCTCTCGCTCCGCCGGGGCTGCCCCCGGCTCGCCAAAGTAGTCGCTGGGAACCAGCACTTCTCGCCCCTGGGAACCGGGCGCCTGCGGACCGACCAGACCCCGCTGCTCCATCATATCCAGTAGCCGGGCCGAGCGCGTGTACCCCAGGCGGAGCTTGCGCTGGAGGTAAGAAGCCGAAGCCTTCCGCGACGCCACCACCAACCGCGCCGCCTGCTCGTACATGGGATCCTCGAAGCCGTCGTCGCTCCCTCCCCCAACGGCAGGCTCGGGCTCCTCTAGCACGGTGGGATCGAACTGGGGCTTGCCCAGCCGCCGGAGGTGCTTGAGCACCGTGAGGATCTCCTCCTCCCGCACGAGCGGCCCGTGGATGCGCACCGGCCGCGAGGTACCCGGGGCGAGGAAGAGCATGTCGCCCATCCCCAGCAGGCACTCCGCCCCGTCGGCATCCAGAATGGTGCGGGAGTCGAAGCGGGTCCGCACCTTGAAGGCGATGCGGCAGGGGAAGTTGGCCTTCACCACCCCGGTGATGATGTCCACACTCGGCCGCTGGGTGGCAAAGATGAGGTGGATCCCGGCGGCGCGGGCCATCTGCGACAGGTAGCCAATGGATTCCTCCACCTCCGCCGGGCACGTCATCATCAGGTCCGCCAGCTCGTCGATGATCACCACGATGAAGGGCAGCGGCCGCAGCTCCTCCCCTTCCGGACCGACCAGCCCTCCGCCACCGCTCCCGCTCTCCGCCACCAGTGCGTTGTACTGGGTGATGTGGCGCACCCGGCAAGCGGCCAGGAGCTGCAGCCGCTCGCGCATTTTGCGAACCGCCCAGCGCAGCGCCCGGGCCGCCCCCCGCGGGTCGGAAATGATGGGGCTCAAGAGGTGGGGCAGCTTCTCGTAGATGCCCAGCTCCACCATCTTGGGGTCGATGAGGATGAAGCGCACCTCCTCCGGCGTCGCCTTGAAGAGGATCGACATGATCATGGCGTTGATGCCCACGCTCTTCCCCGAACCGGTGAAGCCCCCAATCAACAGGTGGGGCATGCGGGCCAGATCAGCTACGAACGGCCGGCCGTGGATGTCCTGCCCCAGTGCCAGGGTAAGTGGAGAGGCCGAGTGCACGAACCGGGACGATTCGAGGATTTCCTTCAAGACGATGGTCTTCCGCTGGGGGTTGGGGACCTCGATGCCCACCGTGGCCTTGCCGGGGATCCTTTCGATGCGAACCGCCTCCACCTGCAGTCCAAGGGCGAGATCCTCCTCCAGCGCCACAATCTGGGCGTACTTCACGCCGGCGGCAGGCCGGAACTCGAAGGTGGTGATCACGGGTCCGGGCAGCACCTCCTCCACCTTCCCTTCGACGCGGAACTCGCGGCACTTGGCTTCCACCAGCTCCCGCATGGTAGCGAGGTGGCGCGCGTCCACCTCCGGCGTTGGCATCGGCGACAGGAGCATCGATTTCTCGGGGAGACGCGCGAGCGGCGTGTCGAACCGGAACACCTCCTGGATCGGTTCCAGCGGCACCGCACCCGCCCGCTGCGGCCGCTCCCCCTCACCCTTGCGTCCGCGCGCCTCGCCGCCCTTCTCCCCCTCCGCGGGGGCAGGGGCTGCCACGCGACGAAAGCGGAACCCCTGCACGCCGCTCACCTCCCGCAGCACGAGGGGAGGGTCGGGAGGCCGGGGGGAGCCTTGCCTATGCCGCTTCACCAGCTCCAGCCGACGGCGCTCCCGCTCGGCCTCGCTGCGGCGACGGGTGCGCCGCGCCACCCACTCCTTGCGCCGCTCGCCGAGCCACCCCACGGCACCCCCCACCGCTTCCACCAGCGATCCGTGCACCCCAAACGCCACGCCAGCCACGAACCCCACAGTGGAGAGCACGACCGCTCCGGCCAGGCCGAGGCTCTCCCGCAGCCCCAAGAGCACGAGCCGCCCCACCTCCCCCCCCCACTCCACCTCGCCGCCCCGAAACGGCGTCCTGCCAATCACGAGGGAAAGGAGCGCACCGCCGAAGGCAACGGCCGCGCTCCAGGCGGTCACCTGCCAGGCGAGGGGTGGCAGCTCGCGCTTGCGCAGCATGCGCCACCCCGTCACCAGGAGCAAGGCGGGCAAAAGGAGCGCCAGCCCGCCGAAGAGCCCCACCACCACACCGGCCACCGCCGCCCCCACCACCCCCAGGCCGTTGGCAATCCGGTCCGAACCAGCGGCAAAGAGGGAGGGGTCGAGGGGGCTGTAGGTGACGATCGCCACCACCAGCAGCACCCCGCCCACGGCGAGGATGGTCCCCGCCACCTCGCGCAGCACCCGCTCCCGGTCCGTCTCCATCACCACCAACCCAACAGCGCCGTCACCATGACCACCGTCGCCAGGGGGAGGAGGTAGGCGGCAAACCAGCGCAGCTGCCCCGCGCGCAGGAAGCGCCGCACAAGGGCAATGGCTCCCATCCCGGATACCGCCGCAGCCACGAACCCCACCCCGGCGTGGAGCAGGAAGCCGGGGGACACCGCCACGGCGTGCCGGTACTCCAGCCCCTCCACCACCGCTGCGCCCAGCACCGCTGGAACGGAGAGCAGGAAGGAAAAGTCAGCGGCCCAGCGGCGTTCCATACCCGCCGCCGCTCCGGCCACGATGGTGCTGCCCGAGCGCGACAGCCCCGGCATCACCGCCACCCCTTGCACGAGGCCCACGAAGAGCACGTCGCGCCACGCGGTGTCGCGCGCCTCCCGGCCCGCGCGGTTGCGGGGCAGAAGGAGCAGCAACATCCCGCTCGCCGCAAGCCCACACCCTACCAAGAGCGGCTGGGTAAAGGCTGCCTCCGCCGTGTGGCGCAGCGGCAACGCCACCGCCGCGGTGGCCAGCGTGGCTGCCGCCAGTTGGGCCGCGAGGCGCGGTGCGTACCCACCCCGGAGCGCTTCGACGATGCGATCGAACTCCATGGCCAGCACCGACACCGCGGTTCCCAAATGCAGCGCCACGTCGAAGGTCACACCGGGCTGGGAGAACCCCGGCAGGAGCCGCTGCGCCAGGGCGAGGTGGCCCGAGGAGGAGATGGGGAGGAACTCCGCCAACCCCTGGAGAACGCCCAGCATGACGGCCTGGAGGATCGTCATTCAGCACTCCGAAACCAGCACCACCGTACTCGGCCGTCGCCCCGTCCGACGCCGCAGCTCACTGCGCAACCATCGGCTGATTGTACTGCGGACCGACTCGCCGTCGCGCGCGCGCTCCTGGGCCAGGCGCGACGCTTCCGCCGCCAGGTCGCGCAGCAGCCCCGTTCGCACCCCGGCGGGGAGCTCCACGCCGAGGCACTGTAGCTGCGGATCGCCCACCACGCGTCCCTCGCGCCGGGCCAAGGCCAGCGAGGCCACGATCAAACCCGTGCGGGCCAGGGTGCGCCGCTGGCGAACCGTCACCGAGTCCAGCACCGCCCCCTCCGCCTCACCCACCAGCACTCGCCCCACCCCGCGTAGCACTCCGCTGGGGGCCACCTCCCCCCGCCGGCACACGAGTTCGGCCCCGTTCTCCACCACTGCCGTGCGGCACCCCAGCGACCGGGCCAGCTCCGCCAGCCCTTCCAAGTTGCGCCGACGCCCGTGGATTGGCACCACGGTGCGGGGGCGCAGCAACTCGATGGTGCGGCGCAGCTCCTCCTGGGGCGGGTGGCCCGAGACGTGCACGGGTGCCTCGGCCTGGGTAACCACGCGCGCGCCGCGGCGCACGCAGTGATCGAAGAGATCGGCGACCCGCCGCTCGCTGCCCGGGATCACCCGCGCGCAGTGCAGCACCAGGTCGCCGGCAGTAAGGCGGAAGCCGGGCAACGTATCGGTGGCCACGCGGGGGAACACCGAACCGGCCTCCCCCTGGGAACCGGTGACCACCAGGAGCAGCTGTTCTCGCGGGAGGCGGGGGAGGGAACGGAAGGAGCGGATCGAGCCGGGCGGCAAGTCCAGACCGCCCAGACCCGCCTGGAGGGAGAGGGCCTCCTCCAAGCCGCGGCCCACCGGTACCACCGTGCGGCCACAGGCCACAGCGGCTCGGGCCAGCTGGCGAAAGCGACCCACGTGGGAAGCAAAGGTCACCCCCACCACGGCGCCACGCGCCGCCGCCACCAGTCCCTCGATGGTGCTGGCCACCGTGGCCTCCTCGGGGAGGGGACCGGGTAGGAGGGCGTTGGTGGCGTCCAGCAGCAGCAGGTCCACGCCCTCCTCCCCCCAGCGGGCCAAAGTCTCCACCTCGGTGGCCTCCGCCAACGCCGAGGGGGCAAGGCGAAAGTCGCTGGCCACCACCACCGTGCCCCCCTCGCCTTGCAGCCGCGCCGCCAAGGTACCGGGAATGGAGTGCGACACGCTCGCCACCTCCAGCTGGAAACCGGCGAGGGGCAGGGCCCCTCCCCCGGCCAGGCGCTGCCACTCCAGTGGGGACTCGTCGACGGCCAGCTGCAGCCGCGCCAGTGTGGCCCGGGAACCCGCCACTTTCGCTGTGGGGAACGCTGCTA
>JACADV010000051.1 GCA_013388425.1 Thermoanaerobaculaceae bacterium
CCCACCAGCGGCCCGGATTGCCCGGCCCGCACCCCGTCCCCGTGACCCGCTCGGTCGTGCCGGGCGGGTCACTCTTTTGGGGCCCACCCCCTGCGGGATCTGCTCCGCCACAAAGCCAACGGCTGGCGAGGCGCCAGGCGACTGCCGCTACTTCGCGGCGCGCACCCCGTGGCCGAGCCGTTCCAGCTTGGCGTAGAGGGTGCTGCGGGAGATGCCGAGTCGTTCGGCGGCAAGCTTCATGTTGCCCTGGCACTGCCGGAGCACCTTCTCGATGTGCGCCGCCTCCACCTCCTCCAGCGTGGCCACCCGCCCGCTGGGACGGCCGCGCCGCGCCAGGCGAATGTCGTCGGGCAGGTGGGCCGGCGTGAGGGTGTCGCCGGTGACCAGGATCATCGCTCGCTCGATGACGTTGCGTAGCTCGCGCACGTTGCCAGGCCAGGAGAAGCGCAGCAGGCACTGGGCCGCCGCCTCGGAGATCCGCGTCACCCGGCGGCGCATGCGCGGGTTGAGCTCGGCGATGAAGGCGTAGGCCAGCTCCAGGATGTCCTCGCCACGCTCCCGCAGCGGCGGCATCTCGATGCGGAACACGTTGAGCCGGTAAAAGAGGTCGCCGCGGAAGCGCCCCTCCTCCACCCGCTGCCGCAGGTCCGCGTGGGTGGCGACGATCAAGCGCACGTCCACCTCCACCTCGCGCAGCCCCCCGACCCGCCGGAAACACCGCTCTTCCAGGACCTTCAGCAGCTTGCTCTGGGCGGTAAGGTCCAGCTCCGCCACTTCGTCCAGGAAGAGGGTCCCGCCGTGGGCCACCTCCAAGAGCCCCGGCTTGCGCGTCTTGGCGTCGGTGAACGCCCCCTTCTCGTAGCCGAACAGCTCCGACTCCACCAGCGTCGGGGGCAGTGCGGCGCAGGACAGGTCCACGAAGGGACCGGCGGCACGCTGGGAGTGGCGGTGGATCAGCCGCGCCACCACCCCCTTGCCGGTGCCCGACTCCCCCTGCAGCACCACCGAGGAATCGGTGGGGGCCACGCGGGCAGCCAGCTCCCGCACCTTGCGCATCGCCTCGCTGGACCCCACCAGCTCGCGTTCGTCAATGACGCCGGCCGCGGCGCGGGCCGTCACCGCCTCGCGGTACACGTCCACGTGGCGGACCAGGTGGCGCTGGCGAACCGCCTTTTCCACCGCGGCCGTGAGGGTGGCGGCGTCCACCGGCTTGACCAGGAAGTTTTCCGCACCCCGCCGCATCGCCTCCACCACGGTGGAGATCTCGTCGCGGCCGGTGAGCACTACCACGCTGGGCGCGTCGTCCAGGGAGACGATGTCGTTTAAGAGCTCGATGCCGTCGATGTCGGGGAGCCCCAGATCGAGGATGACGGTGTCCACCGTCTGTTCTTCGAGGCACGCCATGGCTGCGGCCCCGTCGCCTGCCGTCAGCACGCGGTGCGCTGCCGCCTCGAGAACCCCCTGGATTGCCTCGCACACCGCTGGATCGTCCTCCACCACCAGCACTCGGCCTGACGCTGCAGCTCGCTCCATGGTGGGGCCATTATGCACGATCGCGGCGGGGAGGGACCCCCTCGGCCACGGCGCCCCACCCCAACCGCCCTGTCCGGCCCGAGCAGCGCGCCGCGGCCACGGGGTCTGGCAGGGGTGGGGCGAGTTCTGCCTTGACGCCCGCCGTATCATGGAGGCGATCTTGCTCCGGCGTTTCGGAACGGCACCATGCTCCCTCCTCCCTCCCGAACCGGCAACGGTCGAGCCGCTCCAGAAGGGGCCCACGGCCCGCTGGGGGGGCTGGCTGTGGTGCCCGGTCACCCTTCGGGCAGCGCCTGGGTACCCTCCCGACCCGCGCCGCCGCCACGCCGCGCCGTCCGCCTCCATACGCTGGGCTTCCTGGCCTTCCTCGCTACCCTCCTCCTCTTCCTTCTGGCCGTCTACCTCCCCAACAAGCGCAACGAAATCCTCGCTGCCTGGCAGGCCCGCCTCGCCTCCCTGGCGAGCGACCGCGCCGCAGCCCTGGAGGCGTGGGTGGAGGAACGCCTGCAGGACGCCACACTCCTTGCCACCTTCCCGAGTGTCCAACTGCTGGCAGCCGCAACCCAGGGCCCTCCCCACCCTTTGGCCGTGACAGCCCAGGAGCGAGGGCACCTGGAAGAGGTCTTTCTCAGCATCTCTCGCACCTCCCGCTACCGCGGCATCTACCTGCTGGACGCCGCAGGCAACCTGCTGGCGGCAAGTCCAGGCGCTCCGCCCCTGGAACCCTCCTACCTTGCCATTGCCCAGCGAGCGGTGGCGAGAGGGGAAAGTGTCCTGGATTTCCACGCCCACCCAGGCGCACCACCAGCTATCGCTGCCGCGGCGCCCGTGCGCCTGGCCGCTCCGCCAAGGGAGGCCGGCCGCATCGCCGGCGCGATCCTCCTCTCGGCAGACCCCACGGAGTCAGTGTTCCCGTTGCTCGCGCGCGAGCCGGTGCCGACGGCAAGTGGCGAGAGCGTGCTGGTGCGCCGCCGCGGGCACCTCGTGGAGTTCCTCTCGCCGCTGCGCCACCGCCCCGATCCCCCCATGACGTTCACGCGGCCATTTCGCACCGAGAAGTTGGCCGCCGCGGCGGCCGCAAGTGGGGTCGAGACCGTGGACGAGTTCGTGGATTACCGGGGACAAGCGGTGCTGGCCGCGACCCACCCCATCCGTCACACCCCCTGGGGGCTGGTGGTGAAGGTGGACCTGGCCGAGGTGCTGGCCCCCCTGAAGCCCCATGCCGTGCTGGCCATCGCCACGGGTCTTGCCTTCCTGCTCGCCCTAGTCACCGCAGCTCTCTCCTTCTGGCGGGTGCAGCAGCTTCGTTACGAGGCCACCCTCGCCAGCGCGCGGGCACGGTTTGCGATCCTCTTGGACCAGCTCAACGATGCGGTCCTCGTGGTGGGTAGCGACGGCCGCATCCGCGAGGCAAACCGGCAGGCCGAGGTGCTGTACGGCTACCCGCGGCACGAGCTGCTCGGCAAGAGTCTCCTTTCCGACCTGCACCCCCCGGATACCCAAGGCGCAGCACGTGACCAGCTTGCCACGGGGTTGAGCCGTGGCGAGGTGCGGTTCGAGACGATCCACCGCCGCGCCGACGGCCAGCTCGTCCCAGTGGAGGTGAACTCCCGTCGCATTGAACTCGACGGCGGACCGGCCATGCTCTCGGTGATCCGCGACACCAGCGAGCGCAAGGCCGCCGAAGCGGCCCAGCAGCGGCTCGTCACCCAGCTCACCACCGTGCACCGGGTGGGCCGGCAACTGCGGACCCAGCTCGAACGGCAGCGCCTCGAAGAACTCATGATCGAAACGCTGGAGGAGCTTTTCGACTACGAGTTGGGCGGGGTGCTGCTGCTGGACGAGGCGAGCGGCGACCTCGTCCCCTTTGCCGTGACCAGCACCGTGCGCCAGGCGGCTGGCAGCGCTCCCCAGCGGCAGTACGTCACCGACGCCAAGATCGTCAAGGGACAAGGCATCACCGGGTGGGTTGCCGCCACCGGCGAGAGCGTGCTTGCCCGCGACGTGACGCAGGACCCTCGCTACGTCAAGCTGCGCGAGGATATCCGCTCGGAACTGTGCGTCCCCATGAAGGTGGGCGAGACGGTGATTGGCGTTTGCAACCTGGAGGCCACCCGGCCCGACGCCTACACCGAGGAGGACCGGCGCCTCCTGGAGACCCTCGCCGACCAGTTCGCCATTGCCGTCCACAACACTCGCCTCTTCCAGCAGGTGCGGGAGCTCACCGTGCGCCTGGTGGAGGCCGAGGAGCAGGAGCGCCGCGCCGTGGCCCGGGAGCTGCACGACCGCGTGGGCCAGACGCTCACCGCCCTCTCCCTCAACCTCTCGCTGCTCCAGGGTTCCTTGCCGGAGGCAACACGAGAGCGCCTCGCCCCGCACTTTTCCGACATGAACGCCCTGCTCGCCAGTGCGGCCCAGGAGATGCGCGACGTGATGGCCACGCTGCGGCCGCCGGTGCTGGACGATTACGGGCTCCTGGCCGCGCTGCGCTTCGAGGCGGAGCGCTTTGCCGCGCGCAGCAGCCTCCAGGTGGAGGTGCACGGGGACGACGCGGCGCCACGCCCGCCAGCAGCGGTAGAGCTGGTGCTGTTTCGAGCTGCCCAGGAGGCCCTCACCAACGTCGCCAAGCACGCTCGCGCGTCGCGAGTCACCCTCACCCTCCAGCAGCACGACGACGGCCTCCGCCTGGAGGTGGCGGACGACGGCGTCGGCTTCGACCCGGCAGCGCCCCGCCAGCGGGGGCGCGCGGGGGGGTGGGGGCTTCTGGGCATTGCCGAGCGTGTCGCGTCGGTGGGCGGTACCGTGGCGGTGGAGAGTGCGCCGGGTAAAGGCACAAGGGTTATCATCGAGGTAGGAGAAGCCGGTGCCCGTCACGGTGCTGATCGCCGATGATCACGCTGTCGTTCGCGACGGCTTGAAGGCAGTTCTGGAGCAATCGGGGGCAGTGACGGTGGTGGGTGTGGCCGCCACTGGGCGAGAGGCCATCGACCAGGCGCGGGCCTTGCGCCCCGCCGTGCTGCTCATGGACATTGCCATGCCAGATCTCGACGGGCTGGAAGCAGCGGCCCGCCTGCACCAGGTGCTCCCAGGGGTGCGGGTGGTGGTGCTGTCCATGCACGCCACCTCCGAACACGTGCACCGCGCGCTGCGTGCCGGAGCCCGCGGCTACCTGGTCAAGGAGTCGGCAGGCCGGGAGGTGCTGGAGGCCGTGCTCGCCGTGGCCGCCGGCAGGCGCTACTTAAGCCAGCAAATTGCCGATCTGGTGGTGGCGGGTTTCGTGGACGGCGCAGGGGCGAGCCCCCTGGAACGCCTGTCGGCGCGGGAGCGCGAGGTGGTGCAGCAGGTGGTGGAGGGGAAGTCCTCCGCCGAGATTGCGCACGCCCTCCACCTCTCCCCCAAGACGGTGGACACCTACCGGAGCCGCGCCATGGCCAAGCTGGGCGTGGAGGACCTCGCCGGCCTGGTGCGGTTCGCCGTTGCCCACGGCCTCACCCCCGAGGACTGACAGCTCACCCTGCCCTCCCCCGGCGGGCCGGCACGGCCCCAGGGCTCCTGACACTTTGCGTGGCCATCTCCCGACGGACACGGACGTGGGGCGGCCGTAGAGTGATCGTGGTGGCGTGGGGCGGCTGACAAGCCCCGGCCGCGGATCGAGGGGCGGGCGGCAATGACGGTCAACATTCTCATCGTAGAGGACCACAGCGGCGTTCGGCGCACCCTGCGCCAGTGGTTGGAGAGCGCCCTGCCCGGCTGCACCCTGCGCGAAACCGACAACGGCACCGACGCGGTCGAGCTGGTTTGCCAACAGGCCCCCACCTTTGTCCTCATGGACCTCAACCTCCCCGGCATGGGCGGGCTCGAATCCACCCGTGCCATCAAGGCCGCCTCGCCCTCCACCTTCGTGGTTATCGTCAGCATCGAGGACACCACCGCCAGCCGCCGCGCGGCAGCTGCAGCCGGCGCGGCGGCGTACGTGGCCAAGGATCGCATGGGGTTCGAGCTGCTACCGGTGCTGCGACGCCTGCTCGCCGGGGCAGGACCGGTGGTTGGGCTCGGCTGAGGGCACTCAGCTGCTTCGCGCCACACCTGGCCTCTCGGTCAAGCAGCACCTGCCCTGCGGCAAGCCCTGGGGTACCGTCAAGAACTCCTGGCAGCAGGGCGGCTGAGGTCGCTGGCAGCATGTGGTGGAGCGCTCGGGTCGTTGGGCACGCGCGCGAGGAGAAGGTGATTGCATGCGCTTGACCATTCTCGTCGTCGAGGATCACCCCGCCGTCCGCCACGCCATCCGCTCTTGGCTCGCAAGCTCATGTCCCGACTGCACAGTCCTCGAAGCAGCCAGCGGCGAAGAGGCCCTCGAGCGGTGCGCCGAGCATCGCCCCGACCTGGTGCTCATGGACATCAACCTCCCCGGCACCAGCGGCATCGAGACCACCCGCCAAATCCGCTCCACCCCCGGTGCCCCCCCCGTGGTCATCGTCAGCCTCTACGACACCGAGGCCCACCGGCGCGATGCCACCGCCGCCGGAGCCGCTGCCTTCGTGGCCAAGGACCGGATGGGCTACGAGCTGCTCCCCGTCTTGAAGCGGCTCTTCGCCCCCCTGGAGAAGGCTCGCTAGCGGGCGGTCACCGCTGGCCCCGCGCGGGGCGGTGCTCGTGCGGCAGCAGTGGCCCGTGGCAGTTCGATCTCTGGCACCGACTGCTGTTCTCGAGTACGATGGACGCGGAGAGGCCAAGGGTGCAGCAGGCCGGCGGGTGGGGAGGCCGCGCCAATGAGTGACGGCATCCGAGTTCTCCTGGTGGGTGGTTCCGAGGAAGCGACCCAACGCGTGGGCGCGCTCCTGGAGGCGGCTGGCCTGGTGGTGGTGATGCAACGCGCCAGCAACGAGGAGGAACTCCGAGCCGCCCTCGAGCCGCCCCCCGACGTGGTCCTGGCGTCCCTGCCCCTCCCCGGCCTCGAACCCCTGGCGGTGATGCGGGTGCTCCGCGAGCGAGGGATCGAGGCGCCCCTCATCGTGATTGCCCACGAGGGGGCGGAAGAGATCGCCGTGGAGTGTCTCAAGTACGGCGCCGCCGACTACGTTCGCGAGGACCACCTGGGCCGCCTGGGCCAGGCGGTGCGGCAGGCCCTGGAGAAAACCTGGCTCGAAGCGGAGCGCGAGTTGACCCAGGTGGAACTGGCGGAAAGCCGCTCCTACCTGGCCACCATCTTCGAGCACACCCCCACCGCCCTGGTCATCCTCGACGCCCAACGGCGTGTCCTCAAAGCCAACGCAGCTGCCGCCAAGCTTCGCCGCCCCTCCGGCGACACCATGGAGGGCGAGGTGCTGGAGCATGCCCTCGGCTGCCTCAACGCCCTCTCCGAGCCCAAGGGGTGCGGCTATTCCCCCAACTGTTCCGACTGTGCCCTGCACCAGCTCGTCCTGGAGTGTCTCGAAACCGGGCAAGCGCGGCTGCGGGAAGAGTGCTCGATTCCAGTGGGTGCCGAGGGTGACGGCACGCTCACCCTGCTGGTTTCCGCGGCTCCCATCGGCCTTGGCGAGCGGCGCCAGTTGGTGGTGGCGCTGGAGGACATCAGCGAGCGGCGGGCAGCCGAGGAGCGGGTGCGCCTGGTCAACCGGGTGCTGGAGGTGGTGCACGCAGTGGGGCGGTTGATCCCTCAGGAGCAAAGCGCCGAGTGGCTGCTCGCCGAAACGTGCCGGACACTCGTGGAGGTGGGGCAGTTTCCCCTGGTCTGGGTGAGCAGCGTGGACCCCACGGGCACGCAGCTCCGCCCCCTGGCCGTGGCGGGCCGCAACGGCGCCACTCTGAACCCCTTCCGCGCGGGGGATCCCGGAGCTGCAGAGTGTCCGGCGGGGGTCGCGTGGCGGCCCGGGCGCCCTGTGGTGGTGGAGGACCTGCGCCACGACCCCCGCTTCCCGCCCCTCCAGGAACTCGCCAGCAGCGGCGGTGTTCGCAGCGCCCTGGCGCTGCCCATCGTGGTGCGCGAGGCACCCGTCGGGGTGCTCACGGTGTTTGCGGACCGGCCCCGCGTGTTCCGCAACGAGGTGCTGGCCCTCTTCGAGGGTCTCGCCGCCGATCTGGCGCTGGCCCTCCAGGCACGGGAAGCCCAGGCCGAGCGGCAGCGGGCCCTCGCGGCGCTTGCTGAGAGCGAGCGCAACTACCGCGAGCTCTTCGACGCCACGAGCGAAGCAATCTTCGTCCACGACGGCGTCACCGGAGCGCTCCTCGACGTGAACGCGGCCATGCTCCACATGTACGGCTTTGCCTCCAAGGAGGAGGTGCTCTCGGAAGACACGGGCACGTTTTCGGCCGGAACTCCCCCCTACGACCAGGCAACCGCTCTCTCGCTCCTCCGCAAGGCCGTCAATGAGGGGCCGCAGGTGTTGGAGTGGCTAGCCCGACGCCGAGACGGGGAGCTGTTCTGGACCGAAGTGTCGTTGCGCGCCTCCACCATCGCCGGGCGCCCCCGCGTGCTCGCGGTGGTCCGCGACGCCAGCGAACGCAAGGCGGCCGAGCAGGCGCTGCGGGAGAGCGAGGAGCGGTTCCGCAGCATCTTCCAGCGCGCGCCGGTGGGGATTTACCGCACCACGCCCTCTGGCCACATCGTTGCCGCCAATCCGACACTCGTGCACCTCTTGGGGTACGGATCCTTCGACGAGCTGGCGGCCGCCAACTTGGAGGAAGGGTGGGTCTTCCTGGATCAGGCCCAGCGCGCCGCCTTCCAGGAGGCCCTCCAGCGCGACGGCCAGGTGAGCGGCCTGGAGAGCAGGTGGCGCACTCGAGACGGACGGATCATCTGGGTGCGCGAGCACGCCAACGCCGTGCGCGGCGAAGGGGGCGAGCTGCTGTTCATCGATGGGATTGTCGAGGACATCACCGACCGCAAGCTGGCGGAGCACGCCGTGGCCGCGAGCGAGGCTCGCTACCGGTCGTTCTTCGAAGAGGACCTGGCGGCCGACTTCATCGCCCGCGTGGACGGCACCCTTTTGGACTGTAACCCTGCCTACGTGAGGCTGTTCGGCTTCTCCAACCGCGAGGAGGCGCTGGCCACCAACGTGGCTGAGCTGTTTGCCGAACCCGCCTCGCGAGCGGCACTTCTCGAGGCGGTGCGCAAGCAACGGTTCCTGGAGCTCTACCCCCTGGCCCTGCGCCGGCGCGAGGGGCCGCCCATCCACGCCCTGGCCAACATCGTGGGGACCTTCGACGAGCGGGGGGAGCTCACCGGCACCAAGGGCTACCTCTTCGACATCACCGAGCTCAGGAACCTGGAGGCGCAGCTCCGTCAGGCGCAGAAGATGGAAGCAGTGGGGCGGCTCGCCGGTGGGATCGCCCACGACTTCAACAACCTGCTCCAGGCCATGGTGAGCTACCTGACCCTCCTCAAGGCGCGCCTGGACGACCGCGAGGCCCTCGTGGCGGGCATCGAAGAACTGGAGCGCTCGATCCGCCGCGGCGCGGCGCTCACCCGCCAGCTCCTGGTGTTCTCCCGCCGCAACCCAGCGCAGTTCGCGCCCTTCGATCTCGCCGACTTCCTGCGGCAGTCCACCACGTTCTTCCGCCGCCTGCTGCGCGAGAACATTGCCTTCGAACTGGAGGTGGAGGAAAAGCCGCTCCCCATCCTGGGCGACCGCCACCAGATCGAGCAGGTGCTCATGAACCTCCTCGTCAACGCCAGTGACGCCATGCCGGAAGGGGGGAAGGTGACGCTGCGCTGCCGCGAGGTGGAATCGAGCCGCGTGCTCCTGGAGGTGACGGACACCGGCTGCGGCATGAGCGAAGCGCTGCGCGAGCGGATTTTCGAACCGTTCTTCACCACCAAGGTGGCCAGCAAGGGGACGGGCCTCGGGCTTGCCGTGGTGCACGGCATTGTGGGACAGCACGGCGGTGAGATCCAGGTGGAGAGCGAGGAAGGTCGCGGCACCACCTTCCGGATCCTGCTGCCCCGCGCGGGCTCGGGCGCGCAGCCAGCGGCTTCCAGCGGCGAGGTGGCACCGGTACCCCCCACCTCGGGCGAGGGGGAGCGCATCCTCCTGGTGGAGGACGAGGAGATGGCGCGGGAGTCGCTGGCGGAGATCCTCTCGACCCTGGGCTACGCGGTGGTGGCCGTGGGTTCGGGATCGGCCGCGCTGGCGCTGCCCCCCGAACCCCCCTTCCAGCTCTTGCTCACCGACCTCGTGCTCCCCGACACCAGGGGGAACCACCTGGCGAAACAGCTGCTCGAGCGGTGGCCCAACCTCAAGGTGCTCCTCATGTCGGGGTACACCGAGGACGAGACGCTGCGTCAGGAAATCCTGGGTGGAGCGGTCAACTTCCTGGAGAAGCCCTTCGACATGGAAACGCTCCTGCGCGCCATCAGCGCGGCCCTGACGGAACGCTCAGGGGAAGCCCCCCAGGGGGACCTGCCCCCCACTCCAAACCGGAGCAACTGAGCTTCTTCAGGCGTCTGGATGCTGGGGTCCCGCGGCGGGGAGCGCCCCTACGGTCGGGCCTTGGACACCTCGCCGCCGCCCCCGCCCCCCACGATGCTGGTGCCACCGCCCACCCCTCCCAGGATGACGAGGGGAAGCAGGGGGTTCCTCCCCTTGGCGGCGACCAGGAGCGCTGCGTTCTCGCAGCAGCAATCCTCGGGCCGCAACTCGCCCCGGAAATTCATGCGCAGCACGATGCCGTCGCAGCGAAAGCCCAGCACACCACCGCCGAACTGCTCGGCGAGCGTCTCGCCGACGATGAGGTTGCGGGCCACTGCCCGCTGCTCATCCGAGAGGGCGACCGGGCACCCCTGCACCACCGGCACCACCGCCACGGGGGAACGGGTCTCGCGCCCCTCCTCGTCCCGCACAGCAATGCGGATGTCCACGGCCGGGGTGTCCTGGTCCGGCTTGGGGAGCACGGCCCACAACCGGTCGTTGCCGGCTGGCCGCATTTCCACAAAGTAGAGTTCCGTGCGGCCGTGGCGCAGGAAGTAGGCGCGGATCGAGCTCCACCCCTCCGAGGGGGTGACGGTGGCCTCCACCAGCGCGTTTCCGTCGGCCGGCACGCAGGCCGGTGGCGTGAACTCGATGCGCGGGTACTCGGCCCACGCCCCCAGCACCGAGAGCAGAAAAACCCCCGCCAGCGTTATTAGCTGGGCGATGCCTCGGAGCACCCTGGGCGCGTGCGTCATAGTAGCTGCGGCGTCCATCCTCCAACACAATTTACCGACTTTTTGCGTCTCTGTCAACTCTTTTCGAACACTCCCCTTCCCCTCCCGCCCCGGCAGGCAGCCGCCAGGAGGTCGGTGCCGCCCCTGGACACCCGCCCCGCGCCCACCTCGCCACCGCCTCTCCACCCCCCACCGGGGTCCCGGTACCGTGGTGGACCGTGCGTGCGTGTTCATGGTCGTGATCCCCCGTCCAGCGCCCCCAGCGGCGGCGCCACCCTTCAAACGAAGCAAGCGCTGGGCCACCCAGCCCTATTTCCAATCCTGTGTGGTGTCAGCAGGTTCGCCCAGCCGCCTGGAGACGGCCAGCGAGCGGCACGACCGGAATTCGGTCACAGCCCGGTTCGGATCCTAGAAACCCCCTCGCATTGCGTGGGTTGTACATCAACACCGCAGTGACCGGAATGACTCCACCCGGCCGCACCGCGCCGCTGCCGGCGCGAAACTCCTCACGGTTGCACTCGGGCCGCCACGGCCTCCCGCAGTCGCTGCACCGTCGCATCCGCCACCACCGCGGCCGGGAGCGAGGCCAGCACCCGCTCGGCTTCCTCCCAGCGCTCCAGCCGCACCAGGGAGAGGAGCAAAGCGCGGGCGGCCTCGGCCTCGTCGCCGGTCCCCACGGCCAAGAGCTCCTGGGCGGCTGCCGCCCACTTCCCCTGCGCCGCCAGCACCCGCCCGCGCAGTCGCCGCGCGTAGGTGTTGCCCGGCGCCAGGGTGAGGGCAGCGTCGGCCTGGATCCACGCCGCATCGGCTCGGCCGTCGTGCAGTTCGAGCTCCGCCAGGGCCATCCGCCAGCGGATGTCGCCCGGTTCCTCGCGGATCCGCTTCTCCAGCTCCTTGCGCCGCTTGGCCGGCGGCCACTGGGTGAGGATCTCGGCGGGCCTGGGCAGGAGGCGCGAGAAAGTGGGGCTGGCAGCCACCCTGGCGGGGGGGAGGAACCGCAGCACCATGGCCTCGAAGGCCGTGCGCATCTCCGCGGCAATCGAGCCCGCGCTGTAGGCGGCAAACCGTTCCTCCACCTCCTCGAGGCGCTGGAAGGTCTCGGCAAACCCCGCGCGGTCGTTGGCGCCGGCCTGGGCCAGGGCGAGGCGCGTCAACCCCTCGGCGAGCACCTGCGGTTCGTCCAAGAGGCCGAAGCAGGCAATGCGCAGCCGGCGCGCGGCCCGCTCGTAGTCGCGGCGGTTGAAGTCCTCGGTGCCGCGGCGCAGCAGGTCCTCGTAGAAGGGGTGGGCCGCCTGGGCGGTGACGGCCCACAGCACCGCCACCGCCAGCACCAGCCACCGTCCCCGCCGGGAGCTGCTGGATCCTCTCTCCATCACCCACCCCCAGGAATCGCCGCGTCGGCCACCACCCGCGCTGGATTCTCGCACAGCAAGCGCTGCGCCGTCCCTTCGCCCCACCCCGCGGCCACCGCCCGGAAGGCGGGGGAGAGCAGCGGCGGGCGGGCATGGAGGTTGTGCCCGTCGCTGCCGATGAAGTGGACGAGCTGGCGATCCAGGAGCCACTCGCAGCACTCCGCCGCTCCCCGCCCCATGCCGCCCGTCACGCTGGATCCCGTCACCTGCAACAACGCCCCCGCCGCTACCAGGGCCTCCAGCGCCGCCGGGTCCTCGGCCAGCCAGGGAATGCGCTCGGGGTGGGCAACGATCGGCCGCCACCCCGCGATCGCCAGCTCCTGCGCCAGCTCGCTGGGTGGCAGACGCGTCGGAAAGGGGGGAAACTCCAGGAGCAGGTAGTGCGACCCCGCCAGCGGCACCACCGAGCGGCCCCCGTCCCCTGCCAGGAGGTCCAAGAGATCGCCGTCCACCCGGATCTCCGCCCCCAGCAGCAGACGCGGCGCCCCGCCCAGGCGCTCCTGCACCGCGCTGCAAGCTGCAGTGAGTGCCGCCGGCTCCTCGTTGGCCCACAGCTCGTGGCGCTGGTGCGGCGTCACCACCAGCGTCTCCACCCCATCGGCCGCCGCCAGGCGACACATGGCCACGCCCTCCTCGAGGGTCCGGGGGCCGTCGTCGACGCCCGGCAGCACGTGCACGTGGATGTCGATCATCGCTCGCCGCGCGCGTCCTCTTCGCTCTCGTAGGCGTACCCCTCGTAGTGCCGATACCCTCGCCCGTACCGACCGCTCGGGACGCGGAACCGGTTCAGGCACACCCCCAGGATCTTCACCTCCGACAGGCGCAGCTTGTCGCGCCCGGACAGTGCATCGTCCCGCTCCAAAATCCCAGCCCCCACGCAGAAAACCACCCCGTCCACCCGGGCGCCCAGCACGGTGGAGTCGGTGACCGGTAGCACCGGCGGACTGTCCAGCACCACGTAGGCGAACCGCCTGCGAGCTGCCTCCAGGAAGGCGCGCATGGCGTCAGAGGCGAGCAGCTCCGAGGGGTTGGGTGGGTGCGGGCCGGCGGGCGTGACGAACAGGTTGGGGATCTGGGTGGCCATGAAGAGATCGGCGGGCTGCGCCATGCCGGTCAGCACGTGCACCAACCCGAGCCGGTTCGAAATGCGGAAAATATTGTGCAGCCTGGCCTTGCGCAAATCCCCGTCGACCAGCAGCACGTCCCGACCGAGCTGGGAGAGGACCACCGCCAGGTTGACCGCCGTGGCCGTCTTCCCCTCGCCGGCAATGGCTGAGGTCACCACCACCGTGGACAGCCCGCGTGGTGTCGAGAGGAGCAGCGCCGTGCGTAGGGAGCGGTACGCTTCGGACACCGACAGGCGCGGCTTCTCGTGCGGCACCAGTTCCACTGCCACTTGCTCCTGCTCGCCCTCGCCCTTGCCGCCCCCCTCTCGGCGTTCCCGCCGCGCGGCACCGTAGCCGTACCCGTAGCCGTAGCCGTAGCCGTACCCGTAGCCGCGCTTGGATGTCGAGATATCGGGGATCACGGCCAGCACCGGCAAGCCAAGGACGCGCTCGATATCGTCGGGGCTCTTCAAGGTCCGGTCCAGGTGCTCGGCAAGGAACACCGCACCCAGCCCAAGGCCCAAGCCGAGCAGGACCCCCAGCATGAGCGAGCGGCGCAGCGAGGGGCGGTAGGGGCCCCCCGGCACCAGCGCCCGATCCACGATCATGACGTTGGAGTCGCGGGTCCCCTGCAGACGCGACGCCACCTCGGTCTCCGACTGCTTGCGGAGCAGATCGTCGAGCAGAGCCCGCCGCGTGGAGACCTCCACCTTGAGGTTGTTGTACTCCACGGCAGCCGAGTTGAGCTGCATCGCCTCCGCCTTCTGGCGGGCCAGCTCGGCGGCCAGCGCCTGCTCCCGGCGCAGGGCGGTCTGGTACTCGGCCCTGGCGCTCTCCTGGCTGGCGCTGACGGTCTCATCCACCACCGTGGCCAGGTGCTGCCGGGCGCGCTCGATTTGCCCTTTCAGCTCCTGCATGGCTGGCCATTCGGGCTTGTAGGTATTGAGCTTGGTGGCGTACTCGCGCTCCATCTTCAGGAGTTCTTGCCGCAGCTGCGAGACGAGCCCCCCGGAGACCGAATCCGCCACCGTTTCCTTGGGCCCCGCCATCAGCTCCTTGTAGTGCGCCTCCTTGGAAATGCGCTCCGAAACTGCTTGCACGTAGTCGCGGTTGAGCGCCTCCAGGCGCTGCATGGTGACGTTGGAGCCGGGGTCCAGGGCAACGATGTCGGTGCGCCGGCTGTAGGCCTGGAGCTGGGCTTCCTTGTCCTGGATCTCGCCCTTGAGCGCTTCGATCTGCGAGGCGAGGAAGGAGGAGGCCTTGCCCACCGTGGCGTAGCGCGTCTCGATCCCCCAGTCGATGAACGCCTCGGCCACGCCGTTGGCGACCCGCGCCGCCAGCTCGGCGGTGGGCGCCCGGTACGACACCTCCACCAGCCGGGTGTTGCGAACCGGGTTCACCTCGAGCCCGGCCAGTAGCCGACTTGCCAGCGCCCCCAGCGCGGCCTCGTCGTCGGCGGCACTCACCCCCTGTGCCTTCCCCCCCACGAGGGAGGCGCGGCCAGGGTTGAACACCGGGTCGTCGGCCAGCCGCAGGTTCTTCACCACCCGCTCCGCCAGCCCGCGACTCTGCAGCAGCCGGTACTGGGTGGGGTAGAACTCCATGTCCCAGGGGTCGACGCGGAACAGGTTCTCCATGGTGGCAATGCCCGCCACCCGCCGCTCGATCTGCAGCGTGGTGGTGGCCCGGTACTCCTTGGGGGTCATCACGTACTTCACCAGGGAGACGGCCACCGCGACACCGCACACCGCCACCAGGAGGCGGTAGCGCCGGCGCGCCACGGCAATCCACTGGGAGATGTGGAACTCCTCCTCGGCCTCCGGCTGGAAGGACAGCTGCTCGGTGGGGAACGGGTCGGTCATCTAGAGCAACGACTCCTTCACCACCACGATGTCCCCCTCGCGCAGTTCCACATCGCGGTCCTTGCCGGCAACGATCCGCTTGTAGTCAGCCACCAGCTCCACCTCCCTGCCGTCCGCTTCGCGCCGCTTGATGCGAACCTTGCTCGCCGCGCGCTCGGAAAGCCCTCCCGCCCGGGCAATGGCGGTGAGGAGGGTGATGCGCTCCGAATCCTTGAAAACCAGCGCGCCCGGATTCCTCACCTGGCCCAGGCAGAACACCGTGACCTGCACCACCGCCGGCACGTTGATCACGTCGTTGGCGAAGATGGGCATGTTGACGTCGGGGTCGCCCCGGGAGAGGAGATCGGTGACGCTCACCGCCAGTTGGTCGGCGAGGCCGTTTTCCGAACGCCGCAGCACGAAGATGGTCTCGCCGTGGTTCTCCGCGAGCCCCCCGGCCAGCGCCAGCGCTTCCAGGAGCGTGAGGCGTCCGGAAAAGGCCAGGTTGCCCGGCTGGCGCACCGCCCCGATGACGGCAATGGGGCGAGAGCGGAACTCCTTCACCTGGATCGTCACCGAGGCTCGGCGCACGTACTTGGTCTCCAGCAGCACCTTGAGCCGCTCAGCCAGCTCCGTCTCGGTGAGGCCGCGCACTGGCACCTCGCCGATGAGGGGCAGGTTGATGGTGCCCTCCTCCGACACGCGCCGCTCGATGTTGAGCTCGGGCACCTCGAAGACACGGATCTCCACCAGGTCCTGGGGGCCAATGCGGTAGCCGCCGGAGATCACCTGCGCCGCTACTGGCAGCGCCGCCGCCAGCAGCAGCACCACCCCCAGGGCCACTTGCCCCCCCTTGCGTGGCTCGTGCGTGAGCACCACCCGTCTCCCCAGCATGCCTCCCCTCACCACCATTGTGCGCGCGGATCCCCGGAACGCAACGCCACCTGGAAACGGGTGAGGGAGCGGCCGGCCCCCGCGCGCTCGGCATCGTACTCCGTCCGCACCCCACCCAGCGCCACCGTTAGGCGGCGGTGCAGTTGGACCGTGATCATCGCCCCCACCGCCCCCGTGTCCTCGGTGTGCCCCGGCGTGTCCAGGGTGGCCACGTAGTCCTGCACGCCACGCTCCAGGTACACGTGCACGCCGCTGCGCCACCCCACCTCGCGCTCCAGGGCAATCCCCCGACGCTGCTCCACGAAGTAGGGGCTCTGGTCCAGGTAGGAGAAGGCGATGCTCCGGCCGCCGTAGAGGACGAGGGCGCTGCGGCCCGTGGGAGCGTAGCGCAGCTGCGCCGTACCCAGCACGTCCTCGAAGGGAACCGCGGCGGACCCTGCCTCCGGCTCCAGGGACACCCAGGCAAAGTGCGTGCGGAGGGCCAGCGTTCCCCCTTCCCACTCGAGGTCCAGCACTGGCGCCGTGCCCGAGCTGGAGCGGTCGCGCTCGCGACGGAGGAACTCCACCGCCACGTTCTCCAGCCCTGCGCCCACGCGGAGCCCCTCGCGCACGTGCCACCGCAACCCACCCCCCACCCGCTCCTCGGTGCGGTCCAGACCCACCAGTAACTGCCCCTCCTCGCCCGGGAGGTCGTCCCTGCGGTAGCGCCAGTCGGTGGTGGAGGCGGTCCCGTAGAGGGCTATCTGGCCAAACAGGGGCAGCTCCACGTCGGCCCGCGCCTCTCGCTTGCCAGTGTTCACCAGCTCCTGCACCGCGCTGGAGAGGAACTCCTGGTGCCGGGAGTCGATGAGCGCGAGCTCCAGGGTGAGCTTGTTCGAGAAGGCAAACACCCCCACGCCGTAACTCCAGTTGCGAACCGTGCGGCGCTCCCCGCCGTGCCACCAGGTCGCCTCGGGGATGGCGTGGGCCGCCAGGTAGAGCGTCTGCCGGGCGCTCAGGCAGGCGTGAACCCCGGCAGCTGCGGTGGCGGTGAAGTTCCCCTCGTCCGTGCCGGGCGCCAGCTCCGTGCCGCGGAAGTAATTCACGTCCTTGATGGCAAAGTACGGCGACCACGCCACCGGCCCCAGGTGGTAGCGGGCTTCCCCCACCGCGGCCTCCAGCCGCTCCCTGGTGGAAAGCGGGGCGAGAGCCAGCGTCCCGGGACTTACGTACTGGGCGAACTGGGCGCTCGCCGGTGCAGCTGCCGCCACGGCAACAGCCAGGAGCGCTAGACCTCTCCTACAATGCCCTGGAATGGCCGATACCCGCGACCGCGCCCGCCGCCGTGCCTCGTTCACGGTCACCGTCCTCCTCGCGGCCCTCGCCTTCTGGCTGCCCCTGCCCTTCGGCAGCGTGGTGGTGTGGGCCCACCTCGTCCTCCAGCTCGGTGCCTTCCTGCTGCTCGCCATGGCTGCCCTCGCCCTCCCGGCGGCGGCAGCGCCGCGCCGAGCCCTCGTGCCGGCTGCCGCTGTGGCGTCCCTGGCCGTGCTGGCCTTCGCCCAAGCCGCCCCCTGGCCACCCGCTATTGTACGCACCCTCTCGCCCGAGCACGCCAGGCTCCAGGAGCAGGCCGCCCGTGGCCTCGCGGCTGCCGGCTCCCCGGCCCACGTGGCGTCCACGTTCTCCCTGGCTCCGGAGGCCACTCGAGAAGCAGCACTGACCTGGCTGGCCGTGGCTGCCTGTGGGGCGGTGGCGGCTGGCGTGGGTTCGCGACGGCAGGGGCGGCGCGTGCTCTTCGCCGCCCTCCTCGGCGCGGCCGCGGTGCAGATCGGGCTGGGCACTGCCTGGCTCGCCTCCCGCTCCCAGAGCATCTGGGGCATTGCCGTGGCGGGGGATCCCACGCGGCTGCGCGGCACCTTTGTCAACGCCGACCACCTGGCGTACCTCTTGGAGCTCTCGTTGGCCGGTGCCTTTGCCTGGGTGTGGTGGGCCCTGGGGCGGGCTCGCTGGGAGAGCGCCCCGGAACGGCGGGTGCTGCTCGTCGCCCCGCCGATGCTGGCGTGGGTGACGGTGTTCGTGGCGCTGGCGTTCACCGGCTCGCGCGCCGGACTCATCGCGGGGCTCTCGGGAACCCTGGCCCAGGGTCTGGCCGTCGCCTCGCTGCGCCGTCGCCTCCGCCTCGGCCTGTCGGGGTTGCTCGCCGCCGCGGTGGGTCTGGGGGCAGTGGCCGCAGTGTCTGTGCAGCAGGGGCTGGGGCGCTGGCTCGCCACCTCGCAGTACGAGCTCTCCTGGAGCGACCGGCAGCAGGTGTACGCCCTCACCCTCCAACTCTTCCAGCACTACCCCCTCTTGGGGAGCGGGCTCGCCACGTTTCGGGACGCCTTCCCGGCGGTCCAGCCACCCGAGCTCGCCGGTGCCTACTGGCACGCCCACAACGACTACGCCGAACTCCTGGCCACCATGGGGGTCGTCGGGACGCTGCTGGCGGTGGTGGCCGCGGGGGCCGTGGTGCGGGGTCTCGCCCGCTCGCTGGAGCGGGGCCAACGGTCCGAGGACCGCGCTGCGGCCCTGGCAGCCGCCGGCGGCCTGGCCGCAGTGGCCGTGCACTCCTGCCTCGACTTTGGCCTCTCCATGCCCGCCAACGCCGCCTGGCTAGTGATTCTCCTCTCGGCGGCGCTTGCTGTCCCGCTGCTGCCACGCAGCGCCCGCGCCTGAGGGCCGACCACTGTTGCGGTCGCCTCACGGCGGGGAGGGTGCCGTGCACCACACCGCGCCTGGCGCCACCCTCCCCCCTGCCACCGCCTCCACCTCCACGAGGTGCAAACCTGCCGGCAGAGCGGTGGCGATGACCACCTGGCCGCCGCTCCTCACCGGCGCCAGCTCCACCCCCCGCCCGTCCAGGCGCACCGCCACCACCGCACCCCCTGGCGGCGCCTGGTCGATGCCACAGGTGAGGCCCGCCGGCGCAGCCGAGGCAAGCAGCAGATCCAGCCGCGCCACGCCACGATGCCAGCGCCAGGCGGTGGCGGGCCAGCTCTCGGCTGCCAGCGCTGCCCGCTGCGCCGCCGCCTCCCTGGCGGCTGCCTCGTCGCCCGCGGCACGGGCCACCAGCCAGGCCACATCCGCCCAGAGGACGCCGCGCCACGACCGGTGCACCGAGGCCAAGGTTGCCTGGGCTGCTCGCCACTCGCCCCTGGCCGCGAGATGGCGCGCCTTGGCCAGCAGGTAAGGCGCCCACGCCTCAAGGGTGGTGGCCTCGCTGCGCCGCTCTCGCAGCTCGGCCCCCGCCACATCCCCTGCCGCCAGCGCCGCCAGCGCAGCGGAGGCGGGCTCCACCTCCGTGGCCGCCGTGGCCAGGCGTGCCAGCACCGGCGCCGGTAGCCGTTCCACCCCCCGCACCACCCCCTCCAGCGCCCACTCCAGCCACGCGGCCGCTGCCCCGCCGGTGTGTGCATCCACGGGCCCCGCGGGAGCGATCTCCAGCGCCGTCGTGAGCACGCCAGCAAAGGCCACGTCGGGGGGGGCGGTGCGCACCACCTGCCAGCACAAACCCCTGGCCCCGGCCGCATCCCCCCCTTGCACGCGCTCCCGCGCCTCCTCCACCGCGGCGCGTAGCTCCCTCTCCAGAGCAACGAGGCGGCGGCGGTGCGCCTCGCAGTACGCCGACCAGTCCCGACGCTGGGCACAGGCCCCAGCTACCGTAGCCCAGGCCGAGGCCGTGTCGGGAACAGCGCCAAACGCCGTCGAGCCCCCCCCCGCGATGCGCAGCCACGGCCCGGCCAACGCTGCTAAGGTGACGGGATCGCCAAACGCTTCCCGGAGGAAGGTGAGCTGGGCCGCTCGCTCCCCCTCCTCCAGCACCGGCCACCGCTCCAGCGCCGCCACAGCCAGGAGCCGCATTGCCTCTGGCTGGGCGGGCGCCAGCGCGCGCGCCAGCTGCAACGGGGTCTCCCAGGCGGTGGGGAGAGGGATCGCCCCCTCGGGAGCGAACGCTCGCCACAGGTAGAGGGTGCCGCCCAGCACCATGGCTGCCTCGCCGCACGCCGGGCGGTGCGCCCACACGCTCCCGGCCAAATCGCGGGCGACCTCCAGCTTTTCCCCCTCCCGCGCCACCTCCCGCGCCGCCTCGGCCAGGGGCAGCCGCGCAATTTGCCGGCGGTCGCTCACCTCGGCCAGGAGCACGCGCGCCAGGGCCAGTGCCGCGCGACGGGCGTCCGGCTCGCGGACGATCCCCAGGGCCAGTGGCGCCTGCCGCTGAGGTATGCCAAAGGCGGCTGCCTGCACTTCCACCGCTGCCTTATCCCGGCGCCACCCCTGGTAGAGGAGCAGCGCCAGCAAGGCAAGACCACCGGACACTCCAGCGATCACGGCGCGGCGCAGGGTTTCTCCCGCGGCTAGCATGACCCGCCCCGCACGGCCTGACCGTCCATGCCTCCTCACTCTAGCGCACGCGGGCACGACACGGTTGCCGCTATACTGGCTGGCGGTGCGTTCCAGGCAAGGACGCGTGGCGGAACCGGGGGTGTTTGCGGAGCAGGGGCGGTCGCGCCTGGAGCACGGTGGAAAGAGCGTGGCAGCAACAGCAGGAACGAAGGGCAGCGCGCAGGAGCGTTGGGGGGATGTGCAGCCATCACGGGGGGCCGCCGTCGCCCTGGCCGTGGGCGCTGCCGGCATCGTGCTTGTGCCGTACGCCACCACCACCTTTCCCCATCGGCTCGCCCTGGTGATCCAGGCCTGCCTCATCCTCGCCTGCACTGGCCTCGCCACGGTGGCGGGGGTCGTGTACCGTGGGTGGTGGCAGCGGCTCGTCGCCGTGCCTGGAGCCGTGCGGGCGGGGGTGGTGCTCTACGCTGCCACTGCCGTGGCCGCAGCGCTGGTCGCAGCCGTGCGCGGCAACGAACCCTCGCTCCTTGCTGGCCAGCTCCTCTCCCTGGGGCTCCTGCCCCTGGGCTTCCTTGCCGGTGCCAGCAACCCTTCCCGGCAACGGGCAGTGGTGCTGGCCTGGTCGCTGGCTGCAGCGGGGGGGGTGGCGGCCCTCCTCCACTTTGCCCACTGGGCGATGAGGCTCCGGCAGGGACAGCCGGTGATGCGGCTTTACATGGGCAACAGCGTGTCCTTGACCGGCGCCTCGCTGCTGCTGCTCCTGCTCGCCCTGGCGCTGGCAGCTGGGCACCGCTCCTGGCGGCGAACGGTGGCAGCGGCCGTGGCGGGGGTAGTGGCCCTCTTCATCGTGGGTTCGGGCACGCGATCGTTGTGGCTGGTGTCGCTGCTCGCTCTGGCGATGCTGGCCGTGCTGGCGCGGGTGTGGCGGGTGCTGGCCCAGCGGGGCGTGCGTGCCGTCGTGGCGGCCGTGCTCGTGGTGGGCGGTGCCGCAGCCGGAGGTGCCCACCTGTGGTGGCGCATCCCGCGCCGCAACCTCCTCCCCGATGCCGCCACCCTAGCCCCGCCGCTGTGGCGCTTCGAGCGGGGCAGCCGCCTCGCGCTCGTGGCGGCTGGCAGTGGCGTGGAACCGGCGTTGTCCTGGAGTGTGCCGCAGCGCAAGGGACAGTTCTTCGCCACCCAGCCCTGGTGGCTGGAGGGGGGACGCCTGTACCGCTTTTCTCTCCAGGTCCGCAGCGACGGCACGGGCGTGGGCCGTTTCGGCCTCGCCACCCGGCTCGATCCACGCACCGTTTGCCAGTGGCGGCTCGAGGACCTCCCCGCCAACCCAGGCTGGAGGAAAGTTCAGGTGCTGCTGGCGGCCGAGCACGATCTGGCCGTGCAAGTGCTCCTGGGAACCCAGGACGGCGCCTCGGGAACCTGGACCGTCAAGGATGTGCGCCTGGAGGTCCTGCCCCTGCCAGCTGTGGCCTCGCTCCAGCGCCAGCTGGAGTACCTGGGTAGCCGCCTCCGCACGACGGTGGACATCTTCGAAAAGGGCCCGGAGGAAGGCGACGAAAATGCCGCCTTCCGCCTCCAGGAGTCGCTGGCCGTGTGGCGACAGTTCTGGCAGTCGCCGGTGGACGCGAAGATCTTTGGGCACGGCCTGGGGGCTCGCTACGACTTTCGCGCCTGGGGGTGGAGCGACACCGGCCGGCGCGTGTTTGTGGACCGCCCCAACTACATCCACAACTTTTACGCCTTCCTCCTGCTCAAGACGGGTTTTGTGGGCAGCGCCGCCGTGCTGGCAGCGCTGGGGTTGTGGTTTGAGGCGCTGCGTCGGGCAGCTCGGCGGGCTTCCGAGCCAACTTCGCGGTGGTTGGCGACGGCAGTCCTCGTCGGGCTGGTGGCGTACTCAGTTTGGAGCCTCGTCTGCCCCGAGATTCTCGACTTCCGCATCGCCCCGCTCTGGGGGCTACTCCTGGGCGCCCTCTCCGACAGCCACACCGGGGCATGACGCCCGTGGGGTGGTCGGCGCCGCCTGCCAGCAATGCCGAGACCCTTCGGCGCTGGCGCGCCTCAGGGTGACGGGGGAAAGGGTTGCGCCTCAGGGTGACGGGGCAGAAAATGCAGTCATCCTGAGGCCGCGCAGCGGCCGAAGGATCCCGTCATTCCTGGAGCGCCGGCTTCGCGCACCCGAGCTGCGCAGGGAGCACGCCGGCACGAGGGCCAACCGGCCACCGGTGACGAGCACGAGGTAGCGTCCCGACGGCGTTACACCGCCCCCTCAGGGAAGGGTGAGTCGCAGCGCCACCGTCCCCTCGCCGACAGCCACCTCCCAGCGCCCGTAGCGTTGCCCCGACGCCCCCAAACGCGTGCCCACCCACCACCCGAGCACTGCGGAAAACCCCACGTCGGCCAGGAAGTGCTGACGGTCCGCCACCCGCGACAGGGCCACGCCGCTCGCCAGCGCCGGGAAAACCCACCGCAGCTTCCAGGTGGAGCAGGTGGCGTAGGCCACTCCGGCTGCCGCAAAGGCGTGCGCCGCGTGGGAGGAAGGGAACGAGCTTCCGCCCCGCCCGAACTCCCCCTCGTGGGGGGAGCCCGGGCGCGAGCGGCCCCGGGCTCGCTGCAGCCCCGCCACCAACGCCGAGGAGAGGAGATTGGCCTCCAGGAACGAAACCCCTGCAGACGCCCAGCGACTCTCGTGCGTCGCCAATCCCCACGCCAGGAGACCAGCCCCCGCCAGGTTGCCCACCCGGTACCGACCCAGCGGTTCGAAGCGGGAGAGAGCCGCGGGGGCGTGGCGAGCGAAACTTGCCGAGGCGTGCCGATCCACCTGGCTCGCGGCCAAAGTGCTGGCGAGGGCGACCAGCAGGGCGGGTGCCTCCTGCCGCTGCGGCACCAGCGCCTTGGCATCCTCGGCAAAGCGCTCCACAGCCACAAACGGGGGCGCAGCCACCAACACTAGCGCCACGAGGTAGGCCGTCACGTCCAGCTCCAGCTCCAGCTTGCCACGAACCCGGGGACTGGGGACGCCACGGCTAGCTGCCCCCCACCTGCCCCCCACCCGGCCGTCGTGCCGTCCCGCACACGCGGCAGATGCCAAAGTACCTCCTGCCCATCCGGGTCCCATGCTACCCCTTCCCAGGCACAGCGAACCTCCACCCGCCCTGCCGCCGTCCTCAGGCCGGTCCTTCCCTTCCGTCATCCTGAGGCCGCGCAGCGGCCGAAGGATCCCGTCAAATCTGGAGCGCCGCGGGTGGCGCCCTGCCAGCACTGTCGGGATCCTTCAGCGGCCTGCGGCCGCCTCAGGATGACACAGAGAGATCGGCGGCTCAGGAGGAGCGGAAAGAAGGAGACCGCCGGGATCGCCGGCGGTCTTGCTTTCAGAGAGAGGCGCCGAGGGAGTTTTGGTAGGATGATTCGGTAGGCTCCGTTTGGCAGGACAGGTTTGGAAGGTTTCGTGTCGATTGGCTTCCTTGACTGGCCCTCGGCGTCGCGCTCTCTGCATTCCTCCTGCCGTCAGTTGAAGCAATCGTCATGCCATGTCTGGGGCCGTTCCCAAAATCGCGACGCCGTCATCGTGTCGCGCACTGCCCTCGCTGGTGGACAGCGAAGCCTCCCCTTGCCCCGCTCCGCCAGGCTCCTGCGGTACCATCGCGCGATGCCCGAGAAACCGACACGGCACGGGCTCGTGGTGGTGGCACTGGCCGCGCTCGCGGCGGTGGCCATGGTTGCTGTGCCTCTCCTGCCCCGTGGCACCGACGTCTACCCCCACGTGCTCTGGACCTGGCAGGTGCAGCGCTGCCTCGCCGCCGGGGCCCTCCCCGTCTGGTTGCCCGACCTCAACGCCGGCTTCGGCTCCCCCGGCATTCGCCTCTACTCCCCCCTGGGCCCGCTCCTCTCGGGCGCCCTCGCCCTCGCCCTCGGCGACGTGGGTCGGGGCATCCGGGCCGCCCTGGTGTTGGCGGCGGGAGCCCTCATCCTGGTCGCCCGTCGCTACCGGCTCCTGTGGGCCGCCCCTCTCCTCCTCCTCTCGCCCACGGTGGTGTTCGAGGCTGCCTTCCGGTTCCCGGTCTCGCAGCTCCTGGCCTTGCCGCTCCTCTTCCTCGTCCTGCTCCGCGCTGCCAGCGAGGAGGAGCCCACCTGGGACGTGACCGCAGTGCTGCTGGCCTGTCTCTGGCTGCTGCACGCCTTGAGTGCCGCCCTCGCCCTCCCCCTGGTGGCGCTGCTGTCCGCCCGCTCCTGGCGACGCCTCTGGCACTTTGCCCTGGCCAGCCTCACCGCCGCAGCTCTGGCGGCCTGGCACTGGCTCCCACTTGTGGCCGAAACCCGCGGTGGTACCTTTGCCGCAGCCCTCACCAGCGGCGACCTGCACCCCCTGCGCAACCTCCTCGGCACCCCCGGAGCCCACGTGGTGGACCACAACATGGCCCTCGGCTGGGCCGCCGTGGGCATCCTCGCGGCGCTGCTCATCGGTGGCGTTTGCCGCACGCTCCCGGCCCTCCTCGCCGCTGGCTGCGTGTTCATGGCGTCGCTCCTGGCCACGCCGCTGTGGACCTGGCTGCCCATCCTGTCGTGGTTCCAGCTGCCGTGGCGCTGGCTCCTCCCCGCTACCGTGCTGGCCCTCATTGCCCTGGGCCAGGCGCCGACCCGGCGGCGAGCTGCAGCCGCCGCCGCGCTCCTCGCCCCCCTCCTGGCGCCCCCACCAGCCTCTCTCGTCCCAGCCCCGGCCCTGGGCGCCCGCACCAACTGGGTGGAAGCCGGCCAACGGGTCTTTGCCAGCTTCGAGGGGAACCCGCTGCTCGTTGATGTCATCGAGCACCGCCCCGAGTGGTGGTCGGAGCTAGGTCCCACCATCCAGCGGTTCGGCGACCGCCCGCTGCTCCTCGTGCCTGCTACCGCGGGTCGGGTTCGGATCCTCGAACAGCGTGTCACCGCTCGCACGTTCACCCTGGAGCTCTCACGGCCGGCCCTGCTGGCCCTGCGGGTGCTCTTCGATCCGCACTTTCGCGCCGAGCTGGACGAGCTGCCGACGCCAGTGGAGCGACGGGGAGCCGCCGTGGCCGTGGCAGTGCCGCCGGGACGGCACACCCTCCGTGTGTTCTGGGCCCTCGACGCCGCCTCGCGCCTGGGGGGGGTGGTGTCCCTGCTGACGGCTACCGCTCTGCTGGCGTACCGGCTCCACGGGCGCCGCCGCCGCGCCCCTGCCCCACCCCCCCCTTGAACACGCCCACGATCTCCGCGGCAATGGCCAGCGCGATCTCCGCCGGGGTCTCGGCCCCAATGTCCAGCCCGATGGGCGCGTGCACGCGGGCCAGCTGTTCCTCGCTCACACCGTCGCGGCGCAGGCGCTCCAGGAGCACCGGTACCTTGCGGCGACTGCCGATCATCCCCACGTAGCCGGCCTCGGTGGCCAGGGCCTGGCGCAGAACGGCTTCGTCGTGGCGGTGTTCGGGGGTGACGATGACAATCCCATCCGCCGGGGTAATGGCCAGATCCCCCAGCGGCTCCTCAAAGGGTCGCAGGAGTAGCTGCGCTTCGGGGAAGCGCTCGGGCGTGGCCAGCTCCGCTCGCGGGTCGATCACCACGGTCCGGAAGTCCAGCAGCCTCAAGAACCGGTGCAGGAAGTAGGCCACATGGCCGGCACCGGCGACGATCACCCGCCGCACGGGATCGATCGCTTCCACGAAGACCTCCATACGGCCGCCGCACAGCGGCCCATCCCCGCCCGCAAGGCCCTCGGCAAAGTCCAGCGTCACCAGCCGGGCGCCTCCCCGCCGCTGGAGCTCCCGGGCAATCTCCACAATCTCTGCCTCGCGCTCGCCCCCGCCAACGGTGCCGCGGATCGTCCCGTCCGCCAGCAGCAGCAGCCTTGCCCCCACGCTGCGCGGCGCCGAACCGGCCACCGCCACCACCGTGGCCATCACCACCCGCTCGCCGCAGCGCCGCCGCGCCACCACCTCTTGGAAGGGATCGGGGTAAGGATCGAGGGCCATCTAGACCCCCACCCACTGCCGGAACGCCTCGGGCGTGTCGATATCGGCGAGAATACCCGCATCCTCCACCGCTACCTCCAGAACGCGACTCGCATTGCTCGCCACCACGGCCCGCGCCCCCACCTCTAGCGGCGCCCGTGCCAGTTCTTCCCAGACGCAGCGGGCAAAGAGCACGGGATGGCCGCGCTGCCCCTGGTAGCTGGGCACGACAATGGGGCGTCCCGTGGCGTGAAAAGCCGCCACCAGCGCGGCAATCGTCTCCGCACGAACGAAGGGGTGGTCCACGAGCAGAACGGCTGCCCCTTGACTTGCCGCCGGCAGCGAGGCCAGGGCTAGCCGCAGCGAATGGAGCTGTCCCAGCTCCGGCTCGGGGTTGTGGATGCACAGGGGGGCCAACGCGGGCAGGGCGGCGCAAATGGTCGGGCCATCGCGGCCCACCACCACCCGCACTGGTTCCAAAGGCACCGCCTGCGCCAGCGCCACCACCCGTTCCAGGAACGTCCCCGAGGGCGTACGGAGGAGGGCCTTGGGCTGGCCCATGCGCCGCGAGTCTCCGGCGGCCAGCACCACAGCGGCGATGCGCGGCCCAGACGTCATGCGAGCGACCGGAGAGCTTCCTCGACGAGCCCGCGCAGCATCGGCACCTTGTAGGCGTTGTGCGCCAGGGGGTGAGCTCCCTCGCTTGCCGCCACCCCCGCCCGCGCTGCCAGCGCCGCATCGAGCTTGCGCCCCAACAGCAGCCGCTCGGCCGCCCGCGCGCGCCAGGGGGTGGCAGCGACGCCCGTAAGGACGATCCGCACCTGCTCCACCACCCCCGCCGATCGGGCAAGCCACACCGCCACCCCCACCAGCGCAAAGTCCCAACAGCCCCGCTCGCGCACCTTGCGGTAGACGCCGGCCGCCCCAGGGCGGGGGGCCGGGAGCACCACTTCCGCCAGGATCTCGTCGTGCTCCAGCACCGTCTCGTGCTGGAAGTCCTGGCCCGGTAGCAGGAAGAACTGTTCGAGGGGAACCACCCGCCTGCCGCCACGGCCGAGAATGTGCGCGGTGGCCTCCAGCGCCACCAGCGCCGGGGCCAGATCGGAGGGGTGCACGTAGTAGCACGTTTCCCCGCCGAACAGGCAGTGGTATTGGTTTTCGCCCGCGTAGGCGTAACAGGTATCGCCCCCCTTGCGCGCGCACTGGAAGCTGCCCCGGTAGTACCAGCACCGCGGTTTCTGGCACAGGTTGCCGCCCAGCGTCCCCTGGTTGCGCAGCTGCGGGCTGGCCACCAGCAAAGCCGCCTGGGCGAGCCCCGGGTAGCGCTGGCGCACCAGCGGGTGCGAGGCAATCTCGGTGAGCGTCGTCGTGGCGCCAATGCGCAGCTCCCCTCCCGCCAGTTCGCCAATGCCGCGCAGCTCCGCCACACCCGACAGGCTCACCACGCTACTGGGCACCAGGATGCCCTCGCGCAGGCAGCCCAGGAGGTCGCTCCCCCCTGCGTGGAGTCGGGCCCCGCCCGCGGCTAGCCGCGTGAGAACCTCTGCCACCGTGGTGGGTCGGACGTACTCAAAGTTCGGCATCATCCCTCAACCCTCCTGGCGGTGGCGCTCGAGCAGCGCCGCCATCTGCACCGGGCTTGCAGGCGTGGTGGTGACGCGGATCCCCACGGCGTGGTAGACGGCGTTAGCGATGGCCGCCGCTGTCGGGATCGTGGCTGGCTCGCCCAACCCCTTGGCCCCGACGGTGTTGCACTCTCGGTCCTGGGGATCCACGGGCAGGCAGGTGAGCTCGGGCGGGCAGTCCTTCATGGTGGGGATCTTGTAGTCGTGCCAGTTGGCGTTGACCACGGTGCCGGTCTGACGATCCACGACGCGGGCCTCGGTGAGGGCGAACCCCACCCCCATGACGATCCCGCCAAACACCTGGTTCTCGAAGGTGAGCTGGTTCATGACCCGGCCGCTGTCCTGGGCGCCCAGCATGCGCAGCACCCGCACCTCCCCCGTGCGCGTGTTCACCTCGACCTCGGCAAACTGCGCCACGAACGGCAAGGCCGCCTTGCCCTCCGGGTGCGGGTGCCGCCGCCCCACCCCCACCAGCGGCTGGCGGGCTACCAAGGCTTTCAGCGAGCCAAAGGGGTGGACCGTTCCCTCCGGCGTGACCACAGCACCCCCGGCCAGGCGCAGCTCCGTCTGGGGCCTGCCCAGCTCTGCCGCAGCCATCTCCAGGAGCTCTCGCCTCACCTCCTGGGCGGCTGCCCGCACCGCCGGAGCGTTGGCCACCACCGTCTGGCTCCCCCCCGAGGCGGGAGCGTACTGCGTCGTCCCTGTGTCGGCGTGCTCGATCCGCACGCTCTCGGGGGCGATGCCCAGCTCCTCCGCCACCACCTGCGCCAGCACCGTCTTCGTACCCGTGCCGATGTCCGAGGCGCCGGTGTTGAGGATGGCCGAGCCGTCGGCAAAGAGCGACACGAAGGCGGTGGCCCGCGGCTCCCCGTCGTACCCCCACATCCCGGCCGCTACCCCCACCCCCCGGCGCAGGTGACCCTTGCCTCGCGCCCTGCCGCGCGCCGCTTGCCAGGAAAACGCCTCGGCCCCGCGGCGCAGACAATCAGCCAGCCCGGTGGAGGTGTACGGCACCCCGCCCCGCTGCTGGGATACCACCGGCACGTTCTTCAGGCGCAGTTCCACCGGATCCATCCCCAGCTTCTCGGCCAGCGCATCGATGGTCTGCTCCAGCGCCCAGCTACAGGGGGGGTACCCCGGCGCCCGAAACGGCCGGCCCGGTCCCGCGTTGATGAACACGTTGTCCTGCTCCACGGCCACGTTGGGGCAGGTGTAGAGGTCGGCCACCAGATACCCGGAGGTGGGGAGGTAGGGGTAGGCGCCGCCGGTGCCCAGCGCCTTCATCTCCAGGGCCACGAGCGTGCCGTCCTTCTTCGCCCCCGCCTTGATGGTAAGGCGCGTGGGTGGCCGGTTACCCACGCACAGGAACGTTTCCTCGCGCGACAGAAACAGCTTCACCGGGCGAGCGGTGGCCCGGGCCAGGAGTGCAGCGATGACGGTGTGCTTGTTGAGGCCCAGCTTGGAGCCAAACCCCCCGCCCATGTAGGGGCAGATCACCCGCACGTTGGCCAGGGGAAGGCCCAGCGCCGAAGCCAGCGCGTCGCGCACGGCGAACACTCCCTGGGTGGTGTCCCACACCGTGAGGGTGTCCCCCTCCCAGCGGGCCACCGAGCCGTGCACCTCCATGGGGGTATGGATCTCGCAGGCGGTCTGGAACGAGAGTTCCACCACTGCGTCCGCTTCCGAAAACCCCTTCGCCACGTCGCCGCGCTGGTAGCGCAGGGTCTCGTTCTGGCGGTTGCCACCCTCGTGGATCGACGGTGCCCCGGGCAGGAGCGCCTGCTCCATCTCCGCCACGAAGGGGAGCACTTCGTACTCCACGGCAATGGCGGCCAGTGCCTCCCGCGCCTGGAACACGGTAGTGGCCGCCACCGCCGCCACCTCCTCCCCAGCGTACCGGCAGTGGGGGTCGAAGAGTTTGCTCAGCGGGCCCTTGCCGCGCTGGGGGAACCAGGGCACATCGGCCCCGGGACTGGCGCCTGTGAGCACCGCCCGCACCCCAGGCATGCCTTCCGCCCGGCTCGTGTCGATCCGCTGCACCCGGGCGTGGGCGTGGGGACAGCGCAGGACGGCAGCGTAGAGCATACCCGGAAGTTGCAGATCGAGGGGGTAGACGGCCGTGCCGGTAACCCGTTCCCACCCATCCACCCGCGGCACCGCTGCACCCACCACCGTGGTGGTGCCCCAGGCAGCGGCGTGACCCTCCCTCGCGCCGTTCGCAGCAACCTCGCTGACACCTTCCCGCGCCGGGGAACGACCGCCGGCCTTCATCTCGCTCCTCCCGCTCTTCGCGCTGCGGCTGCACGCCGCACCGCCTTGACGATATGGTCGTACGCGCCGCAGCGGCACAGGTTGCCGCTCATCCCCTCGCGGATCTCCTCGTCGCTGGGCGCCGGGTTGGCGCGCAGCAGCGCCTCCGCTGCCATCACCTGCCCCGGCGTGCAGTACCCGCACTGGAACGCGTCCTCCGCCACGAAGGCCTGCTGCACCGCGGACAGTTGCCCGTCCACCACCAGCCCCTCCACCGTGGTGACCGCATGCCCCTGCACCTCCAGGGCCAGGGTCAGGCACGCGTACCGCGCCACCCCGTCCACGAGCACGGTGCAGGCGCCGCACTCGCCCCGCTCGCACCCCTGCTTTGTGCCGGTGAGCCCCAACTCTTCCCGGAGCACGTACAGCAAGCTCCACCGCGGCTCCACCAGGAGGGAGTGGTGGCGCCCGTTGATCTTCAGGGTGCAGGGCACCATCCCCTCGAGGCTTTCCCGTTGCTGGGCGGGAGCGGCGGCGGCCCGGCTCGCCACCACCGCCCCCACGGTGCTGGCCCCCACCGAGGCGAGGAAGCCGCGCCGCGTCACCCCGCCGTGACACCGCTTGGTGTCGCGCTCATTCTTCTTGGCCATACGCCACCTGCCCATCCCCCACAGCCCGTGACTGCTTTCGTCCGCGCTGCGCCACCTGCCAGAGAATTTGCAGCCGGTGCAGATTGGCCCACGCCAGCATCGCTCGTGTCCTCGAGTGACGAGTGTACCCGATCCCAGCGGCCGAGCCGCTCCGCATCCTCGCTCCCGTAGAATGCAAGGGCCAGGCAACGGCTGGCCGCCGCCGGTCGGGTGCCGCAGGAGGTCACGGTGGAGGATCGCCTGAACACGTTGGGCGAGTGCGCGCTCTTTGCCGACATGAGCGAGGCGACACTCGAGCTGCTCGCCCCCCTGGCACGCCCTCGCGAACTCTCGCCAGGTGCCGTGCTCTTCCAGCAGGGCACACCGCGGGAGAGCCTGTACGTGCTCCGGGAAGGCCGGCTCGAAATCGTCACCGGGCCCCCTCAAGCCGAGGTCTCCCTGGCGGTTCTGGGGCCGGGAGATGCCCTGGGAGAAGGCGCCCTCCTCCACGCTGCCCCCCACTCCACCACGGCTCGCGCCATCTCGCGAGTGACCCTCCTGGAGTTCCCCCGCGAACAAGTCCTGGCTTGCCTGCGCCGCAATGGCAACGCGGCCATCGAGGTCATGACCCGCATCGCCCTGGCGATGAACCGCCGCCTGCTCTTCTCGAGCTCCCGCGCGCTGGGGTTGGAAAAGGCTTACGCCTCCGCGGCTACCCGCCTCGAGCACGACCTCCTGGGCGAGCGCGAGGTCCCGGAGGAGGCGCTGTTCGGGATCCAGACCCTGCGAGCCCTGGAGAATTTCGACATCACCGGGATCCGCCTCTACCACTTCCCGACCTTCGTGCGCACCCTGGCCATGGTCAAACAGGCGGCGGCCCGCGCCAACCGCGCCCTGGGCCTGCTCCCCCCCGAGGTGGCGCGCGCCATCGACGCAGCTGCCCAGGAGATCATCGAGGGCCGCTGGCACGGCCACTTCGTGGTGGACATGGTGCAGGGGGGCGCCGGCACTTCCACCAACATGAACGCCAACGAAGTCATCGCCAACCGGGCCCTGGAGCTCTTGGGGCACCGCCGCGGCGAATACCAGTTCTGCCACCCGAACAACCACGTCAACCTGTCGCAATCCACCAACGACGTCTACCCCACCGCCATTCGCGTGGCGGTGGTGTTCAAGCTGCGGGAGCTCATCGCCGCCCTGGAGCGCCTCCGCGACACCCTCGTGGCCAAGGGGCAGGAGTTCGCCGGCGTCGTGAAGATGGGGCGCACGCAGCTCCAGGACGCCGTTCCCATGACCCTGGGTCAGGAGTTCCACGCCTTTGCCGTCACCACCGGCGAGGACATTGCCCGGCTGCGGGAAACCGCCCGCCTGTTCCTGGAAGTCAACATGGGGGGCACGGCCATTGGCACGGGCATCAACGCCGACCCGCGCTACCCGGCCGCGGTGGTGGACGAGCTGCGCCGCATCACCGGGCTCGACCTGGTGCTGGCCGAGAACCTGGTGGAGGCCACCCCCGACACCGGTGCCTTCGTCATGTTCTCGGGGGTGCTCAAGCGGGTGGCGGTGAAACTCTCCAAGATGTGCAACGACCTGCGGCTGCTGGCCTCCGGCCCGCGCTGCGGGCTCGCCGAGATCAACTTGCCGCCCGTCCAGCCCGGCTCCTCCATCATGCCGGGGAAGGTCAACCCGGTGATTCCCGAGGTGGTGAACCAGGTGGCGTTCCAGGTCATTGGCCACGACCTCACCGTGACCATGGCGGCCGAGGCCGGCCAGCTCCAACTCAACGTCATGGAGCCCATCATTGCCTTCGACCTGTTCCAGTCCCTGGACGCCCTGGCCGCCGCTGTCACCACCCTCTCCAACCGCTGCCTCCGCGGCATCACCGCCAACGCCGAGCACTGCCGCGAAATGGTGGAGCGTTCCATTGGCGTCGTCACCGCCCTCGTCCCGGCGCTGGGCTACGAGCGCGCCAGCGAGGTGGCCCAGGAGGCCCTGGCCACCGGCCGATCGGTGCGCGACATCGTCCTCGCCCACGGCTACCTGCCCCCCGAACGCCTCGACGAACTGCTGTCGGTGGAGGCCATGACCCGGCCGCGGCCGCTGCGCTGATCGAACATTTCTGGGTCTACGCCCCAAGTACCAACTTTCACAATGTGCTAGACTCCCCCCGGAGGCGCTGCCCGTGAAGGACCCCATTGCCGTTGTCATGGCCGAGCAAGGCATCGAGTTCGTGGACCTCATGTATACGGATCTCTTGGGGAGCTGGCACCACCTCACGCTGCCCGCCTCCCGCTTCGACCAACGCCTCGTCACCCGTGGGGTGGGTGTGGATGGCTCCTCCGTGGTTGGCTTCCGCGCCACCAAGGCTGGCGACATGGTGCTCCTACCCGACGTGACCTCGTACTTCGTGAGCCCCTTTGCCGAGCACCCCACCCTGTGCATGCTGGGCAACCTCATGGACGTGGGAGCACAGGAAGGTTTTCCCCGCGATCCCCGCTTCGTGGCCCGCAAGGCCGAGCGCCTCCTGGCCGCCGAGCGCCCTGGAGAGAGCAGCCTATGGCTCCCCGAGCTGGAGTTTTTCCTCTTTGACGACGTTCAGGTCTGGAGCCAGACGGGCCAGGCCGGCTACCGGCTCACCTCGGCGGAGGCTAGCGTCGTAGGGGGCGAGGCGGCGGTGCCTACGGTTTCCTCCCACCGCAAGAGCTACCACGCGGCCGCTCCCCAGGACCGTTTTTCCGACGTCCGCTCGGAGATGTGCCGGGTGATCGCGAGCCTGGACATCCCGGTCAAGTACCACCACCACGAGGTGGGCGGTGCCGGCCAGGTGGAGATCGAGCTGGCCTTCATGCCACTCCAGCGCGCGGGGGACGCCGTTGCCCTGGCCAAGTGGGTCATCCGCTCGGTGGCGGAGCAGTACGGGCTCTTTGCCACCTTCATGCCCAAACCGCTCTTTGGCGAGGCCGGCTCGGGCTTGCACTTCCACCAGTACCTCCTGCGCGACGGGCACTCGGTGTTCCACGACCCTGCAGGTCCTGGCCCCCTCTCGGAGGTGGGGCGGTGCTACGTGGGTGGCCTGCTGCGGCACGGCAGGGCCCTGGCGGCGCTCACCAACCCCTCCACCAACTCGTACAAGCGCCTGGTGCCCGGGTTCGAGGCACCGGTCCGCCTCGCCTACTCCGTGGCCAACCGCACCGCCGCCATCCGCGTGCCGGGTTACGCTGCCTCGGGAGAAGACGCGCGCATCGAGTACCGGCCGCCCGACGCCACGGCCAACCCCCACCTCGCCCTGGCCGCCATGCTCATGGCGGGCCTGGACGGCATCCGCCACCACCTGGATCCGGGCCCGCCGCTCTCCGGCGACATCCTCGCTCTGCCCCCCGAACAGTTGGCCGCCATTCCTGCCCTCCCCACGAGTCTCAGCGAAGCCCTGGACGCCCTGGAGGAGGACCATGACTTCCTGCTGGAAGGGGGCGTCTTCACCCGCGACCTCTTGGAAACCTGGGTAGCCCTCAAACGCGCCGAGGCCCAGGACGTGGCCGAACGACCGCACCCCCGCGAGTTCGAGCTCTACTTCACAACCTGAGATCCCCTCGCCTCAGTCGGTCGTGGGGAGCGGCTCGATGAGGGGGGTTTCCTCCTCGGTGGGCTGGAACATGACGACGCCGACGCACCCGGGACCGGTGTGGGTGCCCACCACCGGACCGATCTCGTTGAGGATGAACTCGGCAATCTTGAAGTTCTTCTCCAGCAACTCGCGCAACCGCCCCGACCAAACCGGCGCCGAGGCGTGGCCGATCCCGGCAAAGACAGGCTTTTCCGGGTCCACCCGCTGCTTCAGCAGCTCCACCACCTTTGGGTGGGCCGCCTTGCCCTGCCGGACCTTGTCGATGGGCGTGACCTCGCCCTCCACCAGGCCGAGGATCGGTTTGATCCCCAAAAGATTGCCGATGAGCCCGCGGGCCCTGCCGATCCGCCCGCCGCGCACGAAGTAGTCCAGGGTATCCACCACGAACAGCAGGTGGAAGCGCTCGCGCATCACCTCCAGCCGGCGTCGGATCTCGGCCGCCGGCAGGCCCCGTCGGGCCATCCGCGCTGCGAACAGCGCCATCAACCCGAGGCCGGTGGAAACCTGCTTGCTGTTCACGATTTCCAGGCTCGGCACGGTGCCGTCGGCACGGGGCTGGGAGAGCACGCTCTCTAGCTCGCCCCGGGCCTCGCGGGCATTGGCCGCCGTGAGCGACATCTTCTCGGAGATGTGCACGGAAACCACGTCGTAGCGACGCAGCAGAGCAGCGTAGTCGGCCAGGAAGGAGCCTTTGCTGGGTGGACTCGTGCGCGGGTGCACGTCCTTGCGCGCTTCCAGCATCTGGTAGAACTTGCCGGGCGTGATATCGATGCCGTCGCGCAATATCTCCTCGCCAAAGATCACCGACAGCGGGATGACGTGAATCCCGTGCCGAAGCGCCAGCTCCGGAGGGAGATCGGCGGTGGAGTCGGTGAGGATGCGCACAGCATATTCGGGCTCCTCGAAGGTCACGAACCCCATCTGCTGCAGGCGCCACAGCTCCTCCAGCACCTCCCCATCCGGTGCCGGCAGGGAATCCACCAGGCGCCAGACTGCGACGGGTTGCTGCATCAGGGCCAGGAGCGCCTGCTGGGACGGCGAGAACTGGGTGGAGAAAAACGCCGGCCCCATCTCCAGCCGCGCCCGGCTCGCCAGATCGGGTAGCTTGCCGGTGGCCTCCTCGAACCGGTGCTGGTCCTCGATGGCCACGGCGATCAGGCTTACCAGGTCCTGCTTGATCTCTCGCGTGGCCCCCGAGGGCCCGAGCAGCAGCCGGAACGATGCCGCAGCGGTGCGAGCGATCCGCGCGAACGCCTTGACCCCCCTCACCTTCCCGGACCGCGCGGCAATCACCTCGCCCGCTTCGAGCCCGATCTCCCCCTCCTCCATGACCAGGCGGCCACTCACCACCGTGCGCTTCAGCTCGGGCAGCAGGTCGAACAGGGGCAAGCGCTGGAAGGTGCCCAAGAGCGACTCGAAGCGGCTGTCCGCCTCCAGACCGACTTCCACACCCACCAGGGCCGTGTGAACCTTCCGCAACACGCCCACTGGGCTCAACCCGGCCACCGGCAAGCGCAGTAGACCCCCGGGCCGCTCCCCCTCCTCGCCTTCCTCCTCCTCCCCCGCTTCGCCGCCCAACACGATGAGGAGGGTCTGGCCGCCCGTCGCCCCCAGCTCCTCCAGAATGGCAGCGTTGCCAAAGGTGGGGACGGCCGCGTCGGCCACGATCACCGAAGGGCCGAGCCCCTTGGCAAAGCGCACTCCGTCCACCTCGTCGCGGGCCGACACCACCTCGTAGCCGAGCTCGGCCAGGCCGCGCGCGAGGCTCTTCCGCCTGCTGTCGTCACTGTCCACAACCAGGATCGTGGGACGGGCCATCCTGCCTCCTGGCCTGAGACCTGCTGCGACTGCCCAGCCCGCCGCGCAGGTGCCAGCATCTCGCGTAGTATAGCGCCATGGAAAAGCATGTTCTCACGATCTTTGCCCACCCGGATGACGCAGAGACCAGCGCCGGCGGCACGCTCCTCACCTGGGCCGCAGCGGGAGCTCGCATCACCCTGTGCATCATCACCGACGGCGACAAGGGCACGGCCGACCCCACCGATCGCCGCGAGCAGGTGATCGCCCGGCGCCGCCAGGAACAGGAGCGGGCAGCCACGCGTCTGGGGGCCCAGGTGCTGTGGCTGGGCTACGAGGACGGGTTGCTCCAGCCCACCCTCCAGCTGCGCCGCGACCTCGTGCGCGTGATTCGCACCGTCCGGCCCAACCTCGTGATGACCCACGACCCCACCGTCTGGTTCCGCCACGGCGTCTACATCAACCACCCCGACCATCGCGCGGCCGGCCAGGCCGTGCTGGAGGCCATCTACCCAGCGGTGAAGAAGCCCCTCGCTTTCCCCGAGCTCCTGGAGGAAGGGCTCCAACCCCACGTAGTGGAGGAAGTGTGGCTGGCGCTCACCGACCACCCCGACACCTTCGTGGACATCACCGGTGTGTTGGAGGAAAAGCTGGCGCTCATTGGCGCTCACGCTTCCCAGTTCCCCCCCGAGCCCACCCGCCTCGCCTTTACCCACTTTGCCCGCGAGACGGGGGAAAGGGCTGGCATGGAGGCAGCCGAGGGGTTCCGCGTGCTGCGCCAGGCGCGGCAGACGGTGCAGGCCTTTGCCGACCGACTCCGCTGAGTGGCCCCGAACCCAGGCGGTGGCAGCACGGGCTGGACCCGAGGCGGCGGCTTTCCCTTACGGCATCATCACCCGTGTCGTGGGATCGCCGGTGCGGGCATCGATCACCGAGGCGTAGGCGATCACACCACTCCCTGCCTGCACCAGCACCTGCGCGTAGCCGCGGTCCAGGTTGCTCTGCCCTGCTCGGGCGTAGAACGGCCTTGTTTCCTGCTTCCACTCCCCCGCTGCCAGCGTCACGGTGTACGCGCCCACCTGCGTGCCGCTCCCATCGAACAACTTCACCTGGACGGTGGCCTGGGTGCTGCCGGTGTTGGTAAGGCCCACGTTCGTGCGGTAGGCGGCGTTTTCCGCAAGCTGCCCGAGGAACGCCGACTGGCCCGCAGCCAGCCCTTCGCCGGCCCGATAGGCGGCGTAGTCCTGGCCAAAGGTCCCGGTGGCCGTCTGGTTGTACGTGCGGGAGGTCACGCGCACCGGTGCCGACGCCACCACCTCGATGGCTCCCGAACCCGAGAAACCGAGCTGGCCGACCACATCGGTGAAGACCATCTGGGAACCTGCCGGCACGCTGGCCGTGTTGGCCAGCACACCGCCCGGGGTGTACAGTCGCACCTGCAGGCTCACCGCAGCACTACCCGTGTTCAACACTCCCAGGTCGGTCCGCCACTGGGTCCCCTCCAGCCCCGAGGCGTGGGCACCCACCGCAATCCAGGAGCTGTACACCACGGCGCCGTCCTTGGCTTGGAAATCGGGTGCCGCGTTGCGGAAAGTATTCGCCTCGTCCGACTCCGCCACCGCGCCAGTGGCGTCCAGGACCAGGATCGCCCAGACGTTGTAGGTGCCCGAGCCCAGGTTCGGCATGGTGAAGTCCCACCGCACCCACGTCTCGGTGTTGGCCGCCAGCCCCGGCACTGCCGCGTCACCCACCAGGTAGTCGTCGTTGAGATTGCCGTCGTTGTCGGTGGAGAGGTACAACCGCGCCTGCGTCACCGCAGCGGCCGCCGTCCCCGCGTTACGCACCAGCGCCCGGACGAAGAACGCCGACCCTTCGGTGGCGAGTGCCCCCTGCACTTGCCGGTCGGTCACCTGCAGGTCCGGCCTGGGCGTCGCGGCGCTCCCCATCACCGACAGCGGCGTGTCGCACATGATGGTGTTCCACTCGTTGGACTCCTCCACCTCGTTGCGACTGTCGGCCATGACGATGACCCACAGCTGGTAGTTGCCCGAACCCAGGTCGGGGACGGTGAAGGTGAAGGGCACGTTCACGGTGCCGCCACGTACCAAGCCGCCCACGGCCCGCTCCCCCACGTCGTAATCGTCGCTGGTACTGAAATCCTTGCCGGGCGAGAGCCACATGCGGGCGTGAAACGCTGGGGCGTTCGCAAGCCCCGTGTTGCGGATGGACACGGTGATGGTGATGGACGACCCTTCCACCGCGCCCCCGGAAAAGGAGAAGTACTCGGGCAGGAGGTTCGGCAGTTCCTGTCCCCCCGCCACCCCCACCCCGCCCC
>JACADV010000018.1 GCA_013388425.1 Thermoanaerobaculaceae bacterium
CGGCGCGCTGGCAGCGCCTGCGCACCGCGCTGCGGCCGCGGGGACGCGCCCAGGAGCGGGAACTTTCCGTGCTGGCACCTCTCCTGCGCCTGGGGGTGGAGTGGCCCCTCGAGCTCAGCCAGGTGCTGGACGTGGAAGAGCCGGGGATGAGCGTGCTCTTCTGGGAGGAGGGAGGAGCGTGGTAGCAGGCTGCGATGTGGTGGCGTTCGGGGCACACCCGGACGACGTGGAGCTGGGGTGCGGGGCTACCCTCTCGCGACTGGTCGCCGCCGGGCGGCGGGTGGGCATCGTGGACGTGACGGCCGGGGAGGTGGGCACGCGGGGCAACGCCACCCGGCGGGCAGCCGTGGCGGCAGCTGCCGCGGGGCAGCTCCGGGTGGCGTGGCGGATCTGCCTGGAGCTGGCGGACGCGGGGCTCGCCGCCTCGGACGAGGCGCAACGCTGCGCCGTGGCGGGTGTGCTGCGGCGGGCCAGGCCGCGGGTGGTGTTCCTGCCACACTGGTCGGATCCACACCCCGACCACGGGGCGACCGGTTGGCTCTTACGGCACGCCAGCTTCCTGGCCGGCGTGAAACGGTGGCACCCGGAGCTGGGGCCGCCGCACCGACCGCGCCTGCTGCTGGCCTACCCGGGGCCGCGCCAGCTCCTCGAGCCGCAGCTCGTGGTGGACGTGACTGCTTCCTATGCGGCCAAGCGGGCGGCCCTGGCCGCGTACGCCTCCCAGTTCGAGCCCGGCGAGGGGAACCCCACCCACCTGGCCAGCGGGTACTTCTTGGCCGCCATCGAGGGGCGGGACCGGGCGGTGGGGAACACGGTGGGGTGCGAGCTGGGCGAGGGGTTTGCACCCGTGGGGCCGGTGTCGGCAGACGAGGTTGCCTGGCTCGTGGGGGAGGGACCGTGCGCATTGGTGTGACCTGCTATCCGACGGTGGGAGGCTCGGGGGTGGTGGCCACCGAGCTGGGCATCGAAATGGCGCGGCGCGGCCACGAGGTGCACTTCATCTGCTACGCCCTGCCGTACCGGCTCGGCCGCGTGCCACCGGGGGTGACGTTCCACGAGGTGACCGTACCGGCCTACCCGCTCTTCCAGCACCCCCCTTACTCCCTGGCCCTCGCCTCGGAGATGGCGGATGCGGTTCGCCACCACGGCATCGAACTGCTGCACGTGCACTACGCCATCCCCCACGCCATCTCGGCGCTGCTGGCCCGGCAGATTCTGGGCGGCGGCCCCAAGCTGGTGGTGACGCTGCACGGGACTGACATCACGGTGGTGGGGGCGGATCCCTCGTTCCTGCCCATCGTCAAGCTGGGCATCGACGAAGCTGACGCCGTCACGGCGGTTTCCCAGGCGCTGGCGGACGCGACGCAACGGCGCATTGGGGTGACCCGACCCATCGAGGTGATCCCCAACTTCGTGGATTCGGGCCGCTGCGACGCGGACCTGGTGGCGGGTTACCGCCGCCGCCTGTCGCCCGACGGGGCGCCGCTGCTGGTGCACGCCTCCAACTTTCGCCCCGTGAAACGGGTCATGGACGTGCTGGAGACGTTCCGCCTCGTGCAGGAACAGCTCCCCGCCCACCTGGCCATGGTGGGCGACGGGCCCGATCGGGGAGCCGCGGAGAAGTTTGCGAGGAACGCCGGGATCGCGCACCGGGTGGAGTTCCTGGGCAACGTCACGCCGGTGGAGGGAGTTTTGGGGGCGGGGGACGTGTTCCTCCTCCCGTCCGAGGAGGAGTCGTTCGGACTGGCGGCTCTGGAGGCCATGGCCTGCAGCGTGCCGGTGGTGACGTCCAACGCCGGGGGGTTGCCCGAGCTCGTCGAGCACGGCCGTGGTGGGTTCCTGTTCCCGGTGGGGGACACCCGAGGCATGGCGCAGCAGATCGTGGCGCTGCTGGCCGATCCTGCCGAGCTGGCCCGCCAGAAGCACCTGGCCCAGCAGCGCGCGCGCTGCTTTGCCACAGGGCCCATTGCCGACCGCTACGAGGCGCTGTACCAGCGCCTGCTCACCGCTGCCTGAGCCCCGCTTGCAGGGGCGACGCCGTTCCGCTATAGTAGGGGCAAGGGAAGCTTCTGGAACGCGGTCGGAGGGAGTGGTTCTCGCAGAGGAGTGGTTCTTGCAGAGAGGAGGGGTGAAATGGGAGTTCCTGAGAGTGGCATGCCGGTCGCCCCGAGTGCCGGCAAGGCGGATGCTGGGAAGCGGATCGTTGCCGCGCTCATCGACGCGATTCCCGCCATCATTGTGGGCTTCGTGCTGGGCCTGATCCCGTTCATTGGCGGGCTGATTGGCGGCCTCCTGGCAGGTGCTTGGTGGCTGGTCCGCGACGGACTGGAGCTGGAGTTTGCCGACAAGCGGTCGCCGGGCAAGAAGATCATGAAGCTGCGCCCGGTTCGCCTGGACGGTCAGCCCATGACCATGGAGGTCTCGATCAAGCGCAACCTGCCTCTGGCGGTGTACTGCGTTGGCTACCTCTTCTGGGTCATCCCGGTGCTGGGTTGGTTGGTGTCGCTCCCGATCTTCGCTATCGGTGCCATCGTCTCGCTCATCGAGGCGGTCCTGGCCCTCACCGATCCCGAGGGGCGGCGCATGGGCGACAAGTACGCCGGCACCAAGGTGATCGAGGCGGGCAGCTAAGGGCCTTGACGGTCCCCCTCAGGGGAGACGGGCGCCGAGCAGTGGCCAGCTCTTGCTGCCGCTGCAGGAACCGCCGCCGGACAGCACGGTGGTGCAGGTGCCGGTCACAGCCCCTGACGCGGCAAGCACGGCTGTCACCTGCACCGTGGCCGTTACCCCCCCGGCGGAGCCGCTCACCGAAAAGGCGACGTTCCCCACCTCGTCGATGAGCACCGGTTCGGGCAGGTTGCCGGAGATGGCGAGGAGTTCACCACCACTGCACCCTGCCACGTCTTCGGCGGTCACCAGCACGGTGGCGTCCAGGGCGGTGACCGCCCCACCGGCAACGGTGAGGGTGAGGGGGACGTCGTAGCGCGACTTGTCGAGCTTACACAGGTACGTGCCGTCGCGGCCACCAGGCGATGTCATCTCCACGGTGGACGGATCGCCGGTGATGTTGTCGATGCGGGAACCAAACGCCAGGATCCGACCCTGGCCGGAGGTAACGGTGAGGCGCAGCCGCTGGTTGGCGCTGCCCGGCCCCGTCACGTCGTTGACGTTGAACTGCTTGGCCTCGCGGCCCTGGACGGTGTAGGACTTGGCAGCCATTTCATTGCCCGCCGCATCGAGCCGCTGGACGCGGACGGTGGCGGAGGCCCCGGTGGTCTCCACGAAGCCAAAGTTGGAGCGCCACACGCCGCCGCTCTCCTGGGCCAGCCCGATGAGGTCGGTGGATTGCCCGGCAGCGATGGCGAGGGAGGCTGGCAAGCCCACGAAGAGCTGGCCAGCGGTCCCGGTCCCCTTGCTGGTGGGCACGTTGGCGTCGTAGATGCGGCCCGTGACGATCACGGCCACGTCGGCGACGAAACGCAGGGCGCCGTACGCGTCGTCCTTCCCGAACAGCTCCAGCACGGCGTCGGCAATCTCCCGCACCTCCCCCGGGGCCACCTCCACGGTGCTGGTGGGCGGGGCGAGGTTCGCCACGTCCCGCTGCAGGAAGCTCACGGTGACGGTGGCGGGGGGGTTGCCGGGAGGGTTGAAGATCCACACATCCGTCCGCCACTGGGAACAGACCCCCTCGGGGCAGGCGCCCCGCGCGTGCCCTACCGACGGAAGGAAGAGGTCGGTACCGGGCGCCGCCGCCAGGCAGCACCCGACCCCCACTGTTGCTGCAAGCACTGGAGCCACGAACCGCATCCCACCCTCCTTTGCCCAGAGCATCCCCTGCCCGCCCGGGGCGGGACAGCGGATGCTCCGGTCCCCATCGGATCCGCTACTGGCCGCTGCCGGTCCACCCGGCCCGCCAGGCCCGGTTCACGGTGCCGTTGCAGCTCGCCCAGCTGCCGGTGCCGCCGCTAGTCTCGCTGGTGAGGTTGCCGGTGAGCACGCCGTTGGTGCTCAAGGTCCCGGAAAACGTCCAGCGCGTCGTGAAATACGTGGTGGAGGAGTCGCCGTAGGGGATGTCCACCTGGGTGGAGAAGCTGCCGTCGCTAGCCAGCGCCAGCGGCGTGGAGAGAGTCGAAGAGAAGTCTACCACGTAGCTGTCGGCGCCGCAGGGCAGGCCGCACAGCCCGGAAAAGCCGGTGAGCCCCAGGTTGGAGATGGAGAGCTCCACGCCCCCGTCCACGAGGGTGCCGTCAGGGGTGAGGACGATACCGTCGAAGCGACCCGTGGTGTTGGCGACCGTGGCGGGCTTGGTGGTCATCTCCACGGTGGAGGGGTCACCGGTCCGGTTGTCCAGGCGCGAGGCAAAGGCCAGCACCCGACCGCTCCCCGCGGTGACTTTCACCGTGACCCGCTGGTTGCTCCCCAGGGGCCCACCGATGTCGGTGATGGAGTACTGTTTCGACTCCCGCGCCCGCAGCGTGTAGGTCTTCGTGGCCAGGGTGGCGCCGGTGGCGTCCAGGCGCTTCACCTCTAGCGTGGCGCTGGCCCCGGCGGTTTCCACGAAGCCAAAGTTGGACCGCCACAGTTGCGCGCTGTCCTGGGCTAGCCCCACGAGCTCGGTGGACTCGCCGTTGCCAATGGCCGCCTGCGCCGAGAGCCCGGCAAAAAACTGGCCAGCTGTGCCGGTGCCCTTGTTCGTCACCACGTTCTCGTCGTAAATGCGGCCGGTGACCACCACGGCGGTGTTGGAGACGAAACGGAGGGCTCCATACACGCCGTCTAGGTTGAAGAGCGAAGAGATGATGTCCACGTACTCCTTGGTTTCGCCGGGGGCCACGGTGACGGTCTGGCTGGGGGCCGAGGTGTTCTCGGTGTCGCGGCGCAGAAAGGAGATCTGCACCGTGGAGCTGGACGAGGCGGGGTTGTAGATCCACACATCGGTGCGCCACTGGGAGCAGATGCCGCCAGGACAGGCCCCTTGGGCGTGGCCCACCGAGGGCAGGTACACGTCCACGGCTGGCGTCACGGCCAGCGCCGGCACAGCCACAACGAGAGCCAATGCAACGAGTAGCAAACGGTTCATGGTCTCCTCCACGAGCATGAGGTATTCTACTCCACTGTCAACGCCCGATGCGGTGCGGCAGCTCACGGGTGGGGGCAGGGGCAGGAGCTGCATCACCGGTGAAGACGAGCGTCTCCGTTGGGCGTTGACAGTGCGTCCCGTCAGCAGGGTGGGTGGCAGGGGAATCAGGTGGAAGATGGTGCCGAAGGCCGGACTCGAACCGGCACGGCTTTCGCCACACGCCCCTCAAACGTGCGCGTCTACCAATTCCGCCACTTCGGCACGGTTGCGCTGCGCCAAACCCACGTTACGGCTGCTCCGCCGGGGCCGGTGTCGCGGTGGCTGCCGGCGCCGGGGTGGTGGCGGCCGCCGGGACCTTGACACCGGCGGTCACCGACTTGGTGCGTCGGGCGGTGAGCACCGACAGTCCAATGCAGAGCACCACGAAAACGACGAAGGAACCGGTGGTCAACTTGTGGAGGAGGGTCGTGGTGCCACGCGGGCCGAACGCCACCTGGGAACCGGCGCCGCCAAAGGCAGCGGCCACGTCCGCCCCCTTCCCCTGCTGCAGCAGCACCACGAGGATCAGGAACACGCACACGACAATGTAAAGAATGACCAAGAGCGTCAGCACCGAAACCTCTCCCCTCCCCGGTCATGCGCACGGGGCAGTGCGGATGATAGCCGAAAACGCCTCCACGTCAAGGCTCGCGCCCCCCACCAGGGCACCGTCCACGTCCCCTTGCGCCAGGAGCGCCTGCGCGTTGTGGGCGGTGACGCTGCCGCCGTAGAGGATGCGCACATCCGCCGCTGCCCCTTCGCCCCACAGCGCAGCGCACCGGCCGCGGAGGAACGCGTGGGCCTCCTGCGCTTGCTCCGGGGTCGCGTTGCGACCAGTGCCGATGGCCCACACCGGTTCGTAGGCCAGGGCCAAGCGCTGCGGGTCCAGCCGGTCGAGAACGGCGCTCTGCTGGCCCAGAACCTCGAGCGTCCGCCCCTCTTCCCGCTCCTGGAGGGTTTCTCCGAGGCAATAGATCACCGCCAGCCCCGCCCGCTGCGCCGCACCGGCGCGCTGACACGCCGTCTCGTCCGTTTCGTTGAAGAGCCGCCGCCGCTCCGAGTGGCCGACAATCACCCAGCTCACCCCCAGCTCGGTCAGCATGAGCGGGGAGATCTCGCCGGTGAAGGCGCCCTCCTCCTCCCAGTGGCAGTTCTGCGCCCCCACCGCCACCGGGGAGCCCGTGGCCACCATGGCCGCCACCGGCAGGAGGGTGAAGGGCACGCACACCACCACCTCGGCAGGGCAGGCGTCGAGGCGCGGGATCAGCGTATCCAGGTACTCCTGCACGCGCGAGCAGTTCCCGTGCATCTTCCAGTTGGCAGCGAGCAGTGGCCGGCGCACCGCTCACTCCTCCAGTACGGCCAGGCCCGGCAGGGTGAAGCCGGCCAAGAACTCCAGGGAGGCTCCGCCGCCGGTGGACACGTGGGAGAGGGCGTCCGCCACTCCCGCCTGCTGCACCGCTGCCACGCTCTCGCCCCCCCCCACCACGGTGAAGGCGCGACTGGCCGCCATGGCCCGCGCAATGGCCAGGGTTCCGTGGGCGAAGGCGGGACGCTCGAAGACCCCCGCCGGCCCGTTCCAGAACACTGTGGCGGCACTCGCAACTGCGGCTTCGATGCCCGCCTGCGTCAGTGGTCCAATGTCCAGGATCTTTTCCTCGTTGCCCACGCCGGTGACCGGACCGATGCGCCCCGTCTCTTCGAGGGTGCGGGCGATCACCGCGTCCTCGGGCAGAATGACACGGCAGCCGCGCTGGCGGGCGAAGTCGAGAATCTCCCGCGCCGTAGGGAGGAGGTCGCGCTCCACCAGCGACGCTCCCACCTCTACCCCCTCGGCCGCCAGGAAGGTGTTGGCCATCCCGCCCACGAGGGCCAGCAGGTCGGCACTCCGGCTCAAGGCCTGCAGGGTCTCCAGCTTCCCCGAGATCTTCGCGCCGCCCACAATTGCCAGGTAGGGGCGCGCCGGGTTGTCGCGGACGCGCGAGAGGGCTGCCACTTCACGCTGCACGAGGGGCCCCGCTGCCCGTTCCGGGAACAGGAGCGCCACACCAGCGGTGGAGGCGTGGGCCCGGTGCGCGGTGCCGAAGGCGTCGTTCACGTACAGCTCGGCGAGGGTGGCGAGCCGCTGGCAAAAGGCGGGATCGTTGCGCTCCTCGCCGGGGTCGAAGCGGAGGTTTTCCAACAGCAGCACTTCCCCGGGCTTTGCGGCCTGCACCGGGGCCAGGGCGGCCTCCACGGAGCCGGGCAGGAAGCACACCGGTCGCCCGCTGAGGCGCTCCAGCACCCCCGCCACGGGGGCGAGGGAGAGGGCCGGATCGGGCTTCCCCTTGGCGCGTCCCAGGTGCGAGCAGGCCACCACCACGGCGCCGCGCTCCGCCAGGGTGCGGACGGTGGGTGCGGCCTCGCGGATCCTCGTCTCGTCCCCTACTTGACCAGAGGTGAGCGGGACGTTGAGGTCTACTCGCAGCAGCACCCGCCGCCCGGCCACCTGGAGTCGGTCCATGTTTCGCAGGGCCATGGGCTACCTCGCCAACAGCTTGGCCACGTCCACGCACCGCGCTGCGTAGGCGAACTCGTTGTCGTACCAGGAGAAAACCTTGGCAAAGCGGTCGCCCACCAGGAGGGTGGAGGGGGCGTCCACGATGGAGGAGGCCGTGGTGCCGCGGAAGTCGATGGACACCAGTGGCTCCTCGCTCACCTCCAGGATCCCCTGCAGGGGGCCAGCTGCGGCGGCGCGGAACGCCTCGTTGATGGCGTCCACGGTGACGGGGCGGGAAGCGGTGAAGGTGAAGTCCACCAGCGAAACGTCGGCGGTGGGGACGCGCACCGCCACGCCGTCGAGCTTGCCCTTGAGCTGGGGGAAGACCTCGGCCATGGCGCGGGCCGCCCCGGTGGAGGTGGGGATCATGGACACCGCCGCGGCGCGGGCACGGCGCAGGTCGGAGTGGGGCAGGTCGAGGATGCGCTGGTCGTTGGTGTAGGAGTGCACGGTGGTGAGCAGCCCGTACTCGATGCCAAAGCTCTCCAAGAGCACCTTGACCACGGGGGCGAGGCAGTTGGTGGTGCAGGAACCGTTGGAGACCACCAGGTGCCGGGCAGGGTCCAGCAGCTCGTGGTTGACGCCGTACACCACGGTGAAATCGGCCCCCTTGGCGGGGGCTGTGATGACCACCCACCGTGCCCCCGCCGTGAGGTGGACCCGAGCCTGCTCCCCCTTGGTGAAGCGGCCCGTCCCCTCAAACACCAGATCGATGCCCAGCTCCTTCCACGGGAGCTGGCTGGGATCGGGGACGGCGGTGACACGCACGGGCCGCCCCTCCACCACGAAGCCGGTGTCGGTGGCTTCCACCGTGGCGCCAAAACGGCCGTGCAGCGAGTCGTACTTCAACAGGTGCGCCAGGGTGCGGGCGTCGGTGATGTCGTTCACCGCCACAAACTCGAAGGCAGGGTCCCGAAAGGCGTGGCGGAAGATGAGTCGACCGATGCGCCCAAAGCCGTTGATCGCAACGCGAAGGGCCATGATGACAGCTCCTTTCTGCAGCTCCGAGTATAGCGACAGCAGCGCAGCGTGTGCAAACCGCTCGGTTACCATACCAACCCATGGAAGGGATTCATTCCCACGTGACGCCGGTGCGGTGGCGGGGCGGTCTCGAACTTTTGGACCAGCGGGCCCTCCCCCATCGCCTGCAGTGGTTGCGGCCGCGCCGTATGGGGGAGGCGGTGCGCCTCATCCGGGATCTTGCGGTTCGGGGGGCACCGGCCATCGGCATCGCAGCCGCCTACGCTCTGGCCCAGGAGGCCCGTCGCAGCAGCAGCTTGGCGCGCTTGCGCGCTGCCGCCGCGCGGCTTGCCGCCGCTCGCCCCACCGCCGTGAACCTGCGGTGGGCTGTGGAGCGGGTGGTGGCGGCAGCGGCAGAGGCCCCCCCCACGGGGCGCGCCGCGGTCGCCCTGGCCACGGCGCGGGCCATCCACGAGGAGGACGCGGCCGCCTGTCGGGCCATTGGCCGAGAGGGGGCTGCGCTGTTTCCCGGGCAGGTGGCGCTCCTCACCCACTGCAACGCCGGGGCCCTGGCCACGGGGGGGATCGGCACGGCGCTGGGGATCGTCCGGGTGGTGCACGCCCAGGGGCGGTTGCTGCGCCTGTACGCCTGCGAGGCACGACCGGTGCTGCAGGGGGCGCGCCTCACCGCCTGGGAAGCCATCCAGGACGGGATCCCGGTGACGCTGCTCCCCGACTCGGCTGCGGCCAGCCTGCTGGCCAGCGGGGCGGTCCAGGGGGTGGTGGTGGGGGCCGACCGCATTGCCGCCGACGGGGCGGTGGCCAACAAGGTGGGAACCTACCCCCTGGCGGTGCTTGCCCACCGCCACGGTGTGCCGTTCGTGGTGGCTGCCCCCCGCAGCACCTTCGATCTGACGTGCCCGAACGGGGCGGCGATCCCCATCGAGGAGCGGTCTGGCGAGGAGGTGCGCCGGCTCGCCGGGGTGCGCGTGGCACCTCGCAGTGTGGCGGTGTTCAACCCGGCGTTCGATGTGACGCCGCCAGAACTCATCACGGCCATCGTCTCGGAGCACGGGGTTGCCCGCCCGGTCACGGCTGCCTCCGTACGGGCGCTGGTGGGGTGATGGGCGAGAGAGGGGGGGAGTACCAGGTGGGTGCGGCTGCTCTCGGGGCGGGGGGGGAGGGAGCCGGGGCCGGTGAGTGTGTCTCGGCAGCTTCGTGCCGAGCTCCCCTCACCCTGGGCATCGAGACCTCCTGCGACGAGACGGCCGTGGCGGTGCTGGGTGGGGGGGGCGAGGTGCTGGTGAACCTGGTCTCCTCCCAGGTGGCGGCCCACGCCCCCTACCTGGGAGTAGTGCCGGAAATTGCCGCCCGCCACCACCTGGAGGCTCTGCCACGCCTGCTCGCCGAGGCGGACCGGCAGGTGGGGCTCGAGGGTGTGGGGCTGGTGGCGGTGACCTGCGGCCCCGGCTTGATCGGCTCGCCCCTGGTGGGCAGTTGCTTCGCCTCGGCCTACGCCTGGGCGCGCCGGTTACCCCTGGTGGGGGTGGACCACCTGGAAGCACACCTGGCCTCGCCGTGGCTGCGGTTGGACGGGCAGCCTGCCCAGCCGCTCCCCGAGCCCGCCCTGGCCCTGGTGGTGTCGGGGGGGCACTCCTCCTACTTCCTGCACCGGGACGGCGGGGTGCGCGTGCTCAACCGCACCCGCGACGATGCTGCTGGCGAGGTGTTCGACAAGGTGGCGGCAGCCCTCGGGCTGGGGTACCCCGGTGGCCCTCGGATCGACGCCTTGGCCGACAGCGGCGACCCCCGGGCCTACCGCTTCTCCCCCCCGCGCATCAAGGATCCCCGCGGGGCGCTGGACTTTTCCTTTTCCGGGTTGAAGACAGCGGTGCTCCAAGCCGCCGCTTCCTGCGGCGAGCTGCCCCTGGCGACACCGGAGGATCCGCCCCCCTGGGTGCGGGATCTCCTGGCCTCCTTTCGGCGCACGGTGGTGGACTGGCTCCTGGCTCCCCTCGAGGAGCTGGCTGCGACGCACCGTCCTGTAGCCGTCACCCTCTCCGGCGGGGTGGCCGCCAATTCGGAGCTGCGCCGGCGGCTCTTGGCTTGGTGCGAGAAGCGGGGCGTACAGGTGGTCCTGGCGCCTCTTGCGCTCACCGGCGACAACGCCGCCATGGTGGCGCGGGCGGGGCAGCTGCGGGCTGCGCGGGGCGAGGTGGACGATCCGCGGGCACTGCGGGTGTACCCGCGCGCCGACTGGAAGGGGGGTGCCGATGCCCGCGGGCGTCCCCTCTTCCCCCCCCTCTGACGGCTGGCCCCGGGAGCGGGCGGCACGACACGCTTCGCGCTGCAGCTCCCGGAGTCGGTACAATCGCTCACTTCGCGCCGGGCGCGAGGGGAGCGAGGGTGGATCAGCGGCACATCCGCAACTTTTGCATCATTGCCCACATCGACCACGGCAAGTCGACGCTCGCCGACCGCCTGCTGGAGCGCACCGGCGCCCTCTCCTCCCGGGAGATGATGGAGCAGGTCCTGGATTCCATGGAGTTGGAGCGCGAACGGGGCATCACCATCAAGGCCCACACGGTGACGCTGCGCTACCGCGCCGCGGACGGGGAGGAGTACCTCCTCAACCTCATCGACACCCCGGGGCATGTGGATTTCTCCTACGAGGTCTCGCGTTCGCTGGCCGCCTGCGAAGGAGCCCTGCTGGTGGTGGACGCCTCCCAGGGGGTGGAGGCGCAAACCCTTGCCAACGCCTACCTGGCAGTGGCCCAGGGGCTCGAACTCATCCCCGTGCTCAACAAGATCGACCTGCCCCAGGCGGACCCGGAGCGGGTGCGTCAGCAGATCGAACAGGTGGTAGGGATCGATGCCTCCCACGCCCTGGCCATTTCGGCCAAGAGCGGGGTGGGGGTGGAAGCGGTGCTGGAGGCGCTGGTGGCCCACGTGCCCCCGCCCGCTGGCGATCCCCACGCGCCGCTGCGGGCCTTGGTGTTCGACGCTGCCTACGACCCGTTTCGGGGGGTGCGCTGCCTCGTGCGGGTCGTGGACGGGCGGCTCTTCCGGGGGCAGGCGGTGCGCTTCCTCGCCTCGGGGCGGGAGGCGGCGGTGGACGAGTTGGGGGTGTTCACACCGCGCCCGGTGGCGGTGGAGCAGCTGGCCGCCGGCGAGGTGGGGTACGTGTTCGCTGGCCTCAAGGAGCTGGCCCACGTGCAGGTGGGGGATACGCTGGCGGAGGCGTCGTTTCTCGGCCCGGCGCTGCCAGGGTTCGCCGAGGCCAAGCCCATGGTGTTCGCCGGGCTCTACCCCGTCGACTCGAGCGCCTACGATGCGCTGCGGGAAGCCCTGGAGAAGCTCTCCCTCAACGACTCCGCCTTCCGTTTCCAGCCCGACACCTCCCAGGCGCTGGGGTTCGGGTTCCGCTGCGGTTTTTTGGGTCTGTTGCACATGGAGGTGGTGCAGGAGCGACTGGAGCGGGAGTTCGGGCTCCAGCTCCTCACCACCGCTCCCAACGTCGCCTACCGCATCCTCACCAAGCGCGGGGAGTTGCAGGAGGTGCACAACCCGGCGCAACTCCCCCCCGAGGGGATGATCGAACGCATCGAGGAACCGTTCATCCTGGCGACGATCCTCACCCCGGATACCTACCTTGGTGGCATCTTGCAGCTCGTCCAGGAGCGGCGGGGCGAACAGGTCCGGCTGGAGTACCTGGGGGGCGGGCGGGTGATGCTGGAGTACCGTCTCCCCCTGGCGGAAGTGGTGCTGGACTTCTACGACCGGCTCAAGTCGGTCTCCCGCGGGTACGCGTCCTTCGACTACCACTTCGATGGGTTCCGGCCCGGCAACCTGGTGCGCCTGGACCTCGTGGTCAACGGCGAGCCGGTGGATGCCCTGGCCGTCATCGTGCACCGCGACCGGGCCTACACCCGCGGCCGGGCCTTGGCGAGGAAACTCAAGGAAACGATCCCCCGGCAGCTGTTCGAGGTGGTGGTGCAGGCGGCCATCGGGAGCCGGGCCATTGCGCGGGAGGTGATCAAGCCGCTGCGCAAGAACGTCATTGCCAAGTGTTACGGCGGCGACATCACGAGGAAGCGCAAGCTCTTGGAACGGCAGAAGGAGGGGAAGAAACGGCTGAAGCGGGTGGGCCGGGTGGACATCCCCCAGGAGGCGTTCCTGGCGGTGCTGAAGGTCGATGTCTGAAGCGATTCCGAGGTGTTTCGAAGCATTCGGGCCGTGCACGGCGCCCCGGCTTCCGCTAGGATGGCACCGGCAGGGGCCGGGAGGGGTTGGAGATGAAGAAGGGGAGTTGGTTCCGCGAGTACTACGAGGCCATTCTTGTGGCCGTGATCTTCACGCTGTTCGTGCGGACCTACGTGGCGCAGGCGTTCAAGATCCCCACCGGATCGATGGAGGACAACCTCTTGATTGGCGACCACCTGTTCGTCAACAAGTTCATCTACGCGCCGCACTGGGACAGGCCGCTGCACTCCCTCCTGCCCTACCGCGAGGTGCAGCGTGGCGATGTGGTGGTCTTCAAGTACCCGCAGGATCCGCGGCGGGACTTCATCAAACGGGCGGTGGGCGTGCCCGGCGACGAGCTGAAAATCTCGAACAAGGTGCTCACCATCAACGGGAAGGAAGAGGTCAACCCCCGTGTCGTGCACAAGGATCCCCAGATCTACCCCGACACCCCGTTCCTGCCAGCTTCCCTGCGTTCCCGCGACCACTTCGGTCCGTTCGTGGTGCCGGAGCAGTTCGTGTTCTGCATGGGGGACAACCGGGACAACTCCTACGACTCCCGCTTCTGGGGTCCGGTCCCCCGCTCCTACCTCAAAGGCAGGGCCGTGATCATCTACTGGTCGTTCGAAGCGGAGCCCAACGCCCACGAGTGGCGGGGGTGGGCGGCGCGCCTCAAACAGCTGGCGGGAGTCGCCCTGCGGTTCTTCACCGGCACGCGGTGGGACCGGACACTGACGCTGGTGCGGTAGTATGTGGACGAGGAGGGACGCCATGCACATCGCCAGTCAGCGCGGCGCGGGGAACCTTGGCTGCCTCGTTGGCCTGCTCGTTCTTGCCCTCGTGGTGGTCGTGGCCGTGAAGGTGGTACCGGTGAAGGTGGCGGTGGCGGAGCTGAAGGAGTTTTGCGAAAAGCAAGCGGAGAGCGCATCGCTGCCCAGGAACAGCAACGAGGCCATCACCAACGCCATCCTCGCCAAGGCCAAAGCCCTGAACCTGCCCCTCAAGGCCGAGGACCTGCGGGTGTGGCGGGACGGCACCAACGTGCACGTGGAACTGAAGTACCGCGTGGTGATCGCGCTCCCCTTCTACACCTACAACTGGGACGTGCAGGAAAAGATCGAGCGGGTGCTCTTCTGACAGAGTGACCCCGTCGGCAGTTGCTCCACTCGCACAGGCGCCGGCTGCGCCCGCCAGCCGTGCTAGGCTGCGCCCATGAGCGGGTCGGTGCGCAGTCTGTTTCGGACAAAACCCTTGGCCCAGTTGGAACGAGAGCGGGAGAGCACGCACCTGCGCCGGGCCCTGGGCACGTGGGACCTCATCGGTCTGGGGATTGGCGCCATCATTGGCGCCGGCATCTTCTCCACCATCGGCACCGCTGCTGCGGGCAACCTTGCCGATGGACGGGTGGCGGCGGGCCCAGCTCTGGTGCTCTCCTTCCTCCTCACCGCCGTGGCCTGTGGCTTCACGGCACTGTGCTACGCGGAGATGGCCTCGATGATCCCAATCTCGGGGTCGGCCTACACCTACGCCTACGCCACCATGGGCGAGTTGGTGGCCTGGATCGTGGGCTGGGATCTGCTCCTCGAGTATGCCGTCTCCAACGTGGCGGTGGCCATCTCCTGGGGCGACTACGCCCGCAGCTTCCTGGCCAACGTGGCAGGCCTGCACATTCCGCCGTGGCTCGCCACCGATCCGCGCACCGCCCTCACCCTCCAAGCCGGGGCGCCACCCCTGGGGCTGGGCGAGAAGCTTGCCGTGCTGGCCCAGGCCAAGGCGGGGGCGGTGGACGGGGCGACCATCTTTGCTGCCTGGGACACGCTGAAAGAGGCGCCGACCATCGGTGGTTTCCCCGTCACCATCAACCTCCTGGCGGTACTCGTCACCGTGGGCATCACCTGGTTGGTCTACATCGGCATCCGCGAGAGCGCGCGCGCCAACGCCATCATGGTGGCAATTAAGGTGGCGATCCTGCTCGCCGTCGCCTTCATCGGGCTTGCCTTCGTACGGGGCGCCAACTGGGTGCCGTTTGCTCCCAACGGGTGGCGGGGCGTGCAGGCCGGGGCCGCCATCATCTTTTTTGCCTTCATCGGGTTCGATGCGGTCAGCACCACTGCCGAGGAGTGCCGCGACCCCGCCCGCGACATGCCCCGGGGCATCATCTGGTCGCTGGTGATCTGCACCGCAATCTACGTGCTGGTGGCTGCGGTGGTCACCGGCATGGTGCACTACACCGAGCTGGCCGGCAAGGCGGACCCCCTCGCCTACGTTTTCGAGCGGTACGAGCTGGGGTGGCTTGCCGGCATCATCGCCTTCGGAGCGGTAATCGCCACCACCGCGGCGCTCCTCGTCTACCAGGTGGGGCAACCGCGCATCTTCATGGCGATGAGCCGCGACGGCCTGTTGGGACCGTGGTTCGGACGCATCCATCCCCGCTACGGCACGCCTGGCAACGCCACCTTGCTCACCGGCGCCCTGGTAGCCGTGCCGGCGGCGCTGGGCAACATTGCCGAGGTGGTGGAGCTCACCAACATTGGCACGCTCTTCGCTTTCAGCCTGGTGTGTGGCTCGGTGCTCATCCTCCGGGTGGTCCGCCCCGAAGCCCCGCGCCGCTTCCGGTTGCGCTGGCCGTGGTTGGTGGCGCCCGCGGGCATTCTGGGGTGCGTGTGGATCGCCCGGGGTTTGCCTACCATCACCTGGATTCGCTTCGTGGTGTGGATGGCCCTGGGGCTGGTGCTCTACTTCCTGTACGGCCGGCGTCGCTCGGCCCTGGGGGAGCGGGAAGAAGCGTCCACCTCGGCGTGAACGCCGCGAACCTGGCGCCGTCCGGGGGTGTTGCCGCGCCTCAGAAGAGGGTGTAGGCGCCGTTGCGCATGACGCGGATACGCCGCTCCGTGTGGACCGCCACCGCTTCAGTGATGCCGATGGGGTTGCCCTTGGCGTAGACCACGTCCTGGTGCAGGACGGTGTTGGGCGAGAGGAAATCCTTCACACCCACCACACCGCCCAGGTGGTCGGAGCGGCCGTAGGCCCAGTGGAACCCTGCCTTCTCGTCCTCGAGCACGTTGCCGGTGACCTCGGCCCACTCGTTGCAACCAAAGGCCACTTCGGCAATGTTGGTGCGCGCCCCGTCGGCGGCCAGTGCCGAGCGCAGCCGGCGCGCCAGCTCGCCCTCGCCTTCGGTCTTGACGATGCGGTTGCGCTCGATGTGGAAGAGCACCGTCTCCCGTCCCGACCGCAGGGGGATGACGCCTTGGGTGCGCGAGGGATCCCCCGGGCGTTCCCCCTCGTAGGGGACGATGAACGTCTCGCCGGAGGGGAGGTTGATCACCCGGTCCCCCTGCTTGTGGCGGGGGAGGTAGCCATCGTCCACCTCGGGGCGGCGGTAGCGCAGATCGAACACGCACCGGTGCCCGGTGGAGAAGGTCACCTCCAGCGACACCGCCCCGGCAAGCGCTTCCTCGAGGAGGCGGCAGCGCCGGGCCACCTCCCGGTAGTCGGCTGCCAGCGCCGACCGCTCCATCCGCCGCTCTACCCCAGGCATGGAGGCAGCGCGGAAATCCTTCTTCTTGCGGGTCAAGCCGTCCAGGGCGGCGGTGGCGGAAAACTCGGTGAGGAACACCGCGAGGGTCGAGTCGAGGAGCACCCCTTCCAGCGCCACCGGGCTGTCGCCCACGGTCCCCATCTGGGGCAGTTCGGCACCGTTGGCCCAGGTGGCCGGGTAGAGCAGCAAGGGGTTCACCCGGAAGCCGCGGCCGCGCCCGAGGGCGGCAAACGCTCTCTGCCACTCGCTGGCCATGGCCCGCCGCTCGGCCCACGCCGGAGTGTCCTTCTCCGGCGTGCCGGGGACGTCGCAGGCCACGGTCACCACCTCCCCAGCCTCGGGTTCAAACACGTCGGTTAGGAGCTTGACCACGTCGAAAGGCATCGCCGCCTCCTCGGTGCCGGGAAGGCTACCACCTCCCCGACGTCGCGCAAGGTGGGGGGAGGGCCAGGGGGCGCAGGGGTGGCAGCTGCCACGGTTCTCCGGGGTAGCGGACCGCCTCCAGGAAGAGTCCGGCCGCCGGCGCCGCCAGGGGTGGGGGAGCGGCCGTACCCGCCAGCCACCGTGGCACGTCCTCGACCCTCGCCTCGCCCCGCCCCACCGCCACCAGCGCCCCCACCATGCGGCGCACCTGGTTCCAGAGGAAGTGGCTGGCCAGGAAGCGGACCAGCACCACCTGGCCAACCTCCTCGACTTCGCCGCGTTCCACCTCCACCAGGGTGCTCTCCTGCTCGCTGCGGCGCTTGACGAAGGCGCGGAAATCGTGTCGGCCCACGAACTGCTGCGCCGCTGCCCGCATCCTCCCCAGCTCGAGGGGCTCGCGGATCCACCAGCTCACCCGCTTGCCGAAGGCCGAGCGCCGGCGGGAAATCTGGTACACGTAGGAGCGGCCAGTGGCATCGTGGCGGGCGTGGAAGGAGCGCGGGGCCGGTTGCACCGCCACGACCGCCACGTCGGCGGGAAGGGTGCGCTCCAACTCGTCCAGGAGGCGAGCCGGGGCGACAGCGCGCCGGCAGCGCAGCGAGGCCACCTGGCCCAGGGCGTGCACACCTGCGTCGGTGCGTCCAGCCCCCTGGAGATCCGCCTCGGCTTCCCCCAGCACCTCCCGCAGGGCGGCAAGGAGGACGCCCTGCACCGTGCGACCCTGGGCCTGCACCTGCCAGCCGCAAAACTTGGTTCCGTCGTACTCGATGGTCAGCCGGTAGGTGGGCACGACTCGAGTGTACCGTGACTTGAGGGGAGGGAAGGTGTTGGCGCTGCCCAGCAAGTTCCCGCCGGGGAGGCGGGGCACCAAGGGGTGGTCCTGGCGGCTCGCCTGGCGGCCCGTAGGGGAATCGAACCCCTGCTTCCGGCGTGAGAGGCCGGCGTCCTAACCTCTAGACGAACGGGCCGACCGCAGAGAGGCAATCTATCAAACCCCCCCTGCGCTGTAAAGAGCCCGGGAGGTTGCATCTGCGCCTTGGCGCGCTATACTCTCCCTGCCGGTAGGAGCGCGCCGGTAGCTCAATTGGATAGAGCATCTGACTACGGATCAGAAGGTTCGGGGTTCGAGTCCCTGTCGGCGCGCCACTCCCCAAGCTCGGGGCACGGTGTGACCGCCCGGTCCAGCACCTGGAGCGGTCCCGCCCCCGCCGCTGCCACCGGCTCCCCCAGGTGAACCGTCTACTCCGGTCCCCACGACTCGGCGGTCACCGCGAAGCGGGGTCGCCGTGCGTTGGCGTGCCGGTGGGGTTCGAAGCGATCGGCCAGCAGCAGCGGGGGTGTGCCAGCTGACGTAGACTAGCCAGGAGGGTCGGGAAGTTGCGCGACGGGTGCGGGGCCAAAGCTTTGCCCAGGGGGTGAGAGGGAGCGTCCGTGGGGGCCAATACCTCGACACCGGAGTGGGCGTTTTCCGAGGCGGACCGGCGCCTGATGGGGGTGGCGCTCCAACAGGCTGAGCTGGCCGCTTCGTGGGGCGATGTGCCCGTGGGGGCGGTGGTGGCCGATGGCCAGCAGCGGATCGTGGCCGCTGCCGCCAACCAGCGGGAGCGGCTTTCGGATCCCACGGCCCACGCGGAAATCCTGGCCCTGCGCGAAGCCGGGCGCCGCCGCGGCTCGTGGCGGCTGGAGGACTGCACCCTTTACGTGACACTGGAACCCTGCGCCATGTGTGCAGCTGCCTGCGTGCTGGCGCGTCTCGGCTGCGTGGTGTGGGGAGCGCGCGATCCCAAGGCAGGCTTTGCCGGTTCGTTGGGCAACCTCCTGGAGGACCCGCGCCTGAGCCACCGGGTGGCGTGGCGTTCGGGGTTGGCCGCCGAGGCAGCGGGTCAGCTCCTCGCGCAGTTCTTTGCAAAGTTGCGCGACGGAGGCTAGACTCTTCCTCCCGGTGCGGAGAGGTGCCGGAGTGGCCGAACGGGGCGGTCTCGAAAACCGTTGTCCCCTCGCGGGGACCGTGGGTTCGAATCCCACCCTCTCCGCCAAGGAACGAGGTCTCGTCAGTGGCGCTTTTGGAGCGGAGAGGTGTCCGAGTGGCCGAAGGAGCACGCTTGGAAAGCGTGTGTGCGGGCAACTGCACCGCGGGTTCGAATCCCGCCCTCTCCGCCATCCTCAGGTCTCGCAGGGAAGGTGAAGCCACGAGCAGGGCAGATGGAGCCGGCAGGGGGAGAGGGCGGGTGAGGAC